>CAJAVM010000001.1 GCA_903945435.1 uncultured bacterium
TAATATATAAAATTATTTATGATTCTTAATCCAATAACGGCAATCTTATTCGCTAATACAATTATCCTTTTATTTTTAGCTATATATTTTGGTTATAAAAATTACAGAGGAAGGAGAGTTTTTGCATTATTAATGTTAGCCGGGGCAATCTGGGCTCTCACTGGCGCGCTAGAAAACAGCACATCTTTATTTTCGGAAAAAATACTGTGGTCGAAACTTAGCTATTTAGGGATTACCAGCATTGGACCAATTTGGCTAATGTTCACAATAAAATATGCTCAATATAAAAATAAAAATAATAAAAATACTTGGTTAATTTGGATATTCCCTATCATAACTTTAGTATTAGTCGCAACTAATAATTTTCACGGCTTAATCTGGCCAGAAATCCATACTGTTTACGATAACTACGGCAATCACCTTATTTATAAACACGGGGCTGGTGTATATTTTACTATTCTATACTCATATCTATTTTTAATTACCGGGATAACAATCTTAATCAATTACATAAGAACTTCATCTAAACTGCAGAAACAACAAGGGATTATCATTATTTTAGGTCTTATTGTTCCCTGGATAGCAAATCTTATTTACAACCTAGCTCTTCCAAATGTATTTTATGGAATCGATTTAACGCCCGTAGCCTTAACAACAACTGGGGTAATCATCATGCTAAGTGTCTTTAAATATGACTTTTTGAAAATTATACCAATCGCCAAAGAGATTATATACCAAAATATAGCAATAGGGATTATTTTAATCAATAAAGATAACCAAATTATTGATTTTAATAACAGTAGTAAAAAACTTTTAGATAACCAAATTGAACTTGGAATTGACATTACATCAATTAAATTAGAAAACACTGCACCATTTAAAGATATAGACTCAAACACGGATACCAACACAACACATCACTGCGCAAAACAAGGAAAATGGCTTAACATAAAAATCAATACTTTAAATGATGCAGATAATAAATACTGCAAGATTATTCTCATCGAAGATATTACAGAACGGCAAAAAACAGAGAATTATCTCAAAGAATCTAGACACTTTTTTTCTGATGTTACAGACTTCTTGCCAGATCCGACATTTGTACTCAATAAAAAACGTGAAATAGTTATTTGGAATAAGGCTATGGAGAAATTAACAGGAATCTCCGCCAAAGATATGATAGGCAAAAATAACTACGAGCATGCTGTAGCTTTTTATGGAACAAAAAGGCCTATGTTAGTTGACCTCATATTAGACAATAACCCTCTAAGCTCCGACTGGAAATTATATGCTGATTACGAAATTACTAAAGACGGCCATAATCTAACAACTAAATCTTATAATAAGTACCTCGGTGGAAAAGTTCTGTTAATTGTTGCCCAGCCTCTTTTCAATGATAAGGGTGAAGTTATATATGGTATAGAATCTACCCGCGACATTACTGAGCTAGAAAAACACAACGAAAAAATACACGAAAAAATGGAAGAGCTTTCAAAATTAAACAACATCATGGTTAACCGAGAGATGAAAATGATGGAATTAAAACAAGAAATTGCAAAATTAAAAATAAAAAACACTAAATAAAAATTCTTACATTTAATAATTACCTTTTAAACCTATGCGGAATAAGACCATGGATGTGATGTTAGCTCTAGGAATTATTTTTGTAGTAATGGGCCATAATTATCAACCAAACGTCTTATTCTTACAGGCCTATACTTTTCAAGTTGCATTATTCTTCTTTGTTTCTGGATATTTTTTTAAAGCAAGGCTCGGACTGCGAGATAAATTACTTTGGTTAAAGAAAAAGGCTATCAATTTACTTGGACCTTATTTTGTTTATAATATTTTTTACGCCGTAATAACCTTCTATTTAGTCTCACGCGGAATTTCATTGGGTGTTTCTACTAATGAAAACTTTAATTTTTATCGTTTTTTTATAACTCCATTTATTAATGGCCATCAATACTTTCTCTATTTAGCGGCCTGGTTTGTTCCTCAATTGTTTTTAATACATTTAAGCGCTCAATTTATAATTATTAAAGAGAGCCAGTTCTATATCTTCGGCTTATTAATTATATCGCTTGGATTATCATATTTATTTATAGATAAATACGCACCATCACAGGGGGATTTATTATTAGTATTAGGACGAACTGCCTTTGGACTAAGCTTTTATTTATTAGGTAAATTACTAAATATATTTGAAGCAAATATTAAAAGATATCTATGCTCGCCCGAGGCTTTTGTTTTAATTTATATAGTTTATGTAAGTTTAGAATCATTCTTTGGTGGGTTTAGATATTCTTTAGTAGTAGCCGAATTTTCTAATCATGCAGCTGTAACCCTGATCGGAACAACTGCGGCTATCTTGATGATTTATATCATTAGTGATTACGTTGGAAAATCGATTTCTGAAAATAGCCTAATATTAAAAATCGGCCGCAATACTTTTAGTATCATGGCCAATCATTTACTAGTATTCTTCTCAATTAATTATATATTCTATAAACTAACCCTAATCCCAGCAGCCTCCCTTTCTGATGTTTTCGCTAGCTATAAGTTGGAAAAACTATGGTTTGTTTATTTAATTTTAGGAGTCGGATTACCACTTTTGTTTTCACTCTTCTTAAAAAGATTTACTCTATCAAAAGTCTTAAAACTCACTCCACTAAATTTTTTAAAAACTACTTCAAAATAACCAACTTTTTTTATTTCATCAATTACCTCCAGCTGAGAAGCGGGAGGTATTTTATAACCCTGAAAACCGTGCGGACTATACGAGTAATAAAAAAATAATCCATGCGGCTTTAAACGCTTACTTACATTTCGCATCACACTTGTGAGAGTTTTTATAATATCCTCGCTTTTCGTATTTCCAGTTAAATAATTTAAAACATTTGATAAATTAATAATATCAAATTTTCCCCTTAAACTATTACTAACCGCGATATCATTAATATCAAGTGTTAAAGACTGAAACTTTTTGCCCTTAATAATGTCTCTACAATATAAATAACTTTCTTCATCTTTTAAATAAGTATTGATTTTAATAGGAGCAACCTTGATACTGGAACGTTCTCTAAAATAATCGGACTTAATTAGTCTTTTACCATTATAATCAAACTCTTTATAGAGAGCTAAAAAAAATTTATGAGTTTTATTGGATAAGTCTTTCTTTACTTTGCTATATAATTTGAAATCTAAGGTCCCGTTGTCCATACTATTTCCAAAAAAATTCAAAAACTCAAAATAGTTTAAATTAATAAGGGCGGAGATCTTTAACTCTAATATAGACGAGGCATATTGATTAATATCAAATCCGATTACCTCTTTCGCGCCTCGAAGATAAGCATTAATTATCTGGTCGCCAGAACCAGTTATACTTAAAACTCTCTTCCTTCTTAAATTTAAACAATTATAATAAGCGCTAACCATTTCAGTAGCATAAATATACATCGGCGCCTTACTGGTCATTTTATGATGAGACGGTCTATGCATAGTATGCTATTCCTTCCCGTTAACTTCTAACCAAAATTTCTTAAAATACAAAGACATAAAATTATGTCTACCAAGTGCAATTTTTTTACCAGCTCTCGTTAACATCTTATCTTTAATCTTTTTTAATTTGAACTCATATTCCATAACTGCCGTATCATCTTTAGTATATGAATAGTCAGCTTTATCTCTCAGCAGTTTTTTTTCATTCCCAGTGTATAAAGCATGCTTTAAATATCCAGCAAACAAAAAGTCACGACCAACGCCTACTGCCCCTATGGAATCAAGCTTGTCCGCATCAAATAATACTTTAGCCTCAATAGTTGTAGGAACGTGATTATTGCGATATCTATGGCTAATAATACAATGTAGAATATTATCTATTGCATTCTGTTCTATTTTATATTTTAAAAGTATTTTTTCAGCCAATTCTGCGCCCTTCTCCGCATGACAAAATTTACCCATACTTTCCATCTCCGCTTTTCGTCCAATATCATGCAAAAAAACCGCTAAGGCTAAGGCCGATAAATCTGCTTTTTCTTGTTTACCAATATTCATTGCTAAATTATAAACCCGTTCTACGTGAGACCAATCATGACAACCGCTAGCGCCAACAAAATATTTCTTAGCCTCTAATTCTACCTGTTTAGTAATTACTTTATTTATTTTCATATTTGTTCTACTAGACTCATTATCTCTTGTTGATGCTTAGCGATAACATCCTGAGAACGAAAGCTTTTTGAAAATTCAGCTAGTGCGCTAACTACTTTTAAAATTCCTTCTTTGGTAGGATTCTCAAAATCAACATTTTGTTCTAAAAATACTTTTTTCACTAGTGATAAGCAATAAGCGCGGCTCAAATTCTCATCCTGCACTAACTCAGTATCAGCGCAATGAGCAGCATAAAAACAATCAACTAATGCTTGACGAACATTTATTGGAGTTACTTTAGCCATAGTAAAAAGATTAAAATTTAAATTCTTTGATTATAAAATCTGTTCGGCTATACTTTCCGTTTGAATATTTCCATAGTTCATTTATGGGAACATTCCTAAAAAATTCTATTGATTGATTTTTTTCATAAATTACCTCAATCATATTTTTTAATACTCTATCATATTCTGATTGTAGAAAATTTATAGCATCTTTCAAGGTTTGTTTTTCTGCTTCTGAATAATTTTGATTACTGTTAATGCTCTCCTTATTAAGATTTCTCGTTTCTTTATTATAATCATAAGAAGAATCTTGGCCCTTATCAAGCAATAACTGGCACACCCCCTCTTTTTCAGCGCCCCCTTTAAAATATGCAAAAAGTTCATCTTTAGCCTTTTTTAATCTTTCCTGGAAATCAAATTTTATTGCATAGTTTAGGCGATTTTTACCATAATCAAAATCCATCCATGGCTCTAGAACATCTGGTTCTAATAAAACCGCACTAATTGGATTTGTTTTTTTATGAATAGCATGCTCTGCTTCATGAGCAACAATCTCAGTTTTACTACGACGAGCATCGTCATCTGGAGATGAGTCTCCTGTATTAATAACATTAACGATTGTTTTACCTTGTCCTTTAGAAAATCCACCAAACTTATCATCAGCATCTTTTACCTCTTCTTTATAAGCTCTATTAAAATTTTCCGGGTCTTCAACAAAAAAATTAATAGCAAAGGGGTCGTCGGCCACTTCTAGACCATTTTTTTTATAATATTTTTTAGATATAGCTCCCATGTCCTTGAAAAGAAAAGTTTTAAATCTTTCCTTAAAATCTGGAACATTATAATAATCAAAACCAAACACTTCTTTCCATATTTCTTCTGGATGATTTTTATGTTTTTCAAATAATTCAGTATTATAAGCTAATTCCTCCTTATAGTCCGCTAACTTTTTGTAGGCATTGGCCTTAAATGGTTCCGGCATTTTTTCTAAAGAATTTAAAGCGAGCTTTCCGCTTTCCGTATTTTCAAAATTTATATATCCAAGTTTATTTTCCTCACACTCTTTGAACGAAACAAAGAAGTTCTGTACAACCCCCTCTCCTGTTTTTCTAGCCGATTCTAATAATTCCCTCACTTTATCTATTGCCTCCTGGCTCCTATTTTCCTTGGCATATTTAACTAATAACTCAACATTATCAGAATTTAGAACATCTGCTTCAGTGAGTTCTTTTTTTGCTTCAATATCATTAGCGTCCGACCTGCTGGGAAAGGCACCAAAATGTTTATCATTATTGAAATTCATATATGGTTTATTATATTAAAATTATAACATGTCGCTCCAAAATGATGAACTCCTACAAAAAATAGCCATAAAATAGGGCTATTTTTACTATGCGGCGGGGGGACGTAGTTGAAAGATTATTTATCAAAATAATTTAATTCTATAAAATCCATAGCTTTAAGCGTATTCTTGTCACCTACCATTTATCTGGTTTTTGCTAAATCCATCCATCGATTATTTTCTTATTAAATTTTATCTTAGAGACTGAAGCTCCCCGACTTAATTGAGGATACAAAAGCGGAAACAAATAGTAACATAATTAAACCAGCCAAGACGCAACCGATAAGCATCCAAAGCAACATGGCTTTTGCCCAGTTAGCCTTACTTGGATTTTCGGCCTGACTAAATGCCCAAACAAAAAGCATAATTAAACCGACTAGTGGGATACTGGCAATGAGTATGGTCCAAACCCATTCCCCAACTTTTACTGGAGACGATGTCGAAATGATTGTCGAATTAGTAACAACCTTCTCGATGTTTTCATTTTCCATATTATTTTATTAAATTTATATTGAGACCTGTAATATTATTATAACACAAGATTATAGAGCGACAAACTCTATATTAAAAAAAACTCTAACATTAGAGCTATTTTTAATCTGCGAAGAGGGAGGGACGTAGTTGGAATTATAATATGTAATTTAAAGCCTGTTCATTAAAAATTCTATATAACTTTTTAAAGAAAGCTGTCTTTTTATAGAATTATTAATTTCAAAAGCAATTAATTTACCAAAAACGAATCTAGGTAAATTTTCTAAATATAAAAAATCTTTTTTAGATTTAACTAGATGCATATCCATGTTATTTTTTGGATCGTAACCACTAAGATGATTGCATATAAATAAACGAGGACTGTTTCTTCGATTGTGAACATATTCATAATCTTTGTTACCTAGAGCTGATTGTTTTTTATAATGAGCTAGGTCAACACAAAACCCGCCAATTTTTTCAACTTTAACATTATTTGCGACATAATCATCGGTAGACATTTCTAAATATAGTTTTTTATAAAATCCACGCCAATGATTAATAATATTGAAATGATCCTCATGAATGGTAAAGCATTTAACTTTATAAGTTTTATCTAACATTTTTACTTCTTCGCGACTCATATCTAAGCGCAAATGAACTAATGGAATATTTTTAAGACCAGATTTTCCAAGTGCAGTATAAACAATATCACGATCGTGCTTTTCCAAATGTTCCAAGAATAAAGCAGCCTCAGTTATTTTAAACTTTTTTATTTCAGCCAACTTCATTAAACACTCCTCTGAGCTAGTGCCCGTTATACTAACAATAATTTTCTTTTTTTTCATAATATACCTAATTTTATATAAAAATTATAACAAAAAATCGCCAAAATGGCGATTTTATAGCACATGCGGAGAGGGAGGGATTCGAAGACATAAAAAGCAAATTTGGAAAGTTGCAAAAATGCCAATGAAATCGCCTAAAACCCTTATATTTATTGATTTTTATCGCTATCGAGTATTAGTCTGGAGTTATCTGGTTTATCACTATTTTATCTCCTCTCTGTCACAATAGCGTCACAATTTTTTGTGGGGCGGCAATACAGGAGAGAGGGGACAAAATTATATTGCATTTTTAAAATATATGTCTTGTAATTATGATTTTGGGATATAAACTGGAACGGTTAGCCCTGACATATCAAAAACCAAATAAATAGATTTAAACCCACTTTTTATAGAAATATCAGTAATTTCTTTTTTTCTCTTTTGAATGTCTGCCTCTAATCCACCTGGTCTTCCTGGATAAATTACTGAATGAATTAATAATATGACGTCCGAAACACCATAGCCAAAATTATTATTATATTTTTTTGTTATTGGATCTATAATATATTTATCAACTATCTCGGTTAGTTTAATTTTGTGTTCATATTTATTATGACGAATTAATTTATTTGGGCCTCCATCCACTGATGTAACCTGAAATTTGGCTTTTTGAGGATTATATATAACATCAACTGGACTCGCTTCTTCTGGAAAAATAAAATCACTGGCATTAATCGTTTGGTTAAGTGAATCTACAAATATAATAACCGCCCTTAACTCTGTTCTTTGTTTTTTTGATAGCATACCTATCATGTCTTTATTTCCATAATTAGGTTCTTAAATTTCAAATCTATAAGTATTAAAAACTTATTCCCATCAATGCACAACTAAACATGCCGTTCATAACATCTGCCGGATATTCACAATTATAAGGAGGCTTCTTCATACACGCGTTATATTTATCATTTTTAGCCTTTAACTGATTACATTTATCTATTTTTGCTTGTTGTTCTTTATTTTGCGATACCATACTAGCATAGACTTGCTTATAACTATTAATTTTTGCCGCCTGAGTGTCGTTAACCATCGAGTTTATGTTTAATGCTAATAAATTTATTTCTGGAGTTGAAAAGAAAATATTCTTATAATAATTAACGCATTTGTTTAATTCAACCTCCTGTTCTTTTAATGGAGTAGTAAACCAGCCATCGGCATAATGAGCACTATATTCGTTTTTATTAACTTCGCTGTTTATAGGTGCCATAGCTTTTTTAATACAATCCTGAGTATTTATTTTAATATATTCCCTTTGTGGCTTTACATAATAAAAATAACCAAATCCACCAACCATTAATAAAACAATTAAAAACAAGGCGAAGCGAACGATTTGTTTTGACATACAATATTAATTTTATTTTTAATTAAATATATCTCTATGCCATGGCTTATTATTTCTTTTTATCTTTTGTAATGTCAGAAACCGAATTGTTTAAATTATCAACTAAGAGTAAGGCAAATTCATGTTCTTCGTCCCACTTCTTAACATTTCCAGAATTAGCTCTTTCTTTCCATAATCCATCTGATATACGATGGTCGAGTGATTTCATATTTTTTATATTTATTATTTTTTAGCTCTTCAATGTACATTTATAAATTATTTGATAATTCATTTATAGTTTTTATTACAGTATATTAAAAATCTCAACTGGATTTATTTTAAATTGAAGCATATTAGCACTATCACGACCACCATCACCACCTTTTCTTTGCATTCCAATTTTTCCAATCTTTAAACTACCCTGCTCGGATATTCTAATAGCTCCTTGGGAATAAAGATTCATTACTTCATTTATGGATTTTAAAGCCCACTTTACTTTTCCGTCTGTTTTTAAAATAACCAAAACCCAATCAGCAGAAAATTCCCCACGCCCCTTCAATAGATCAGAAATAATTAAAAATTTATTCTGTTCAACAAAGCTTAGTAATTTCATTTGAGTTTTTTTATCCATTTCATTCAAAAACATTCTTCGACTATCCCTTAAGCCTTTTTTTAATTTTGGTTTTATCTCTCCTGTAAACTGCTTTAATATCTCAATAACATCTTTTGGGATATTCCAAAGCTCTACATACTTATCAACCCATCTTTTATCTATTTGGTTAAATCCTTGTGGATTGCTAACTAATTTTACTTGAAGATTTTGAATATCTTCTTGCGATTTTAATTTTATAATAATTCGTACCCTTACTTGAACGTCTGCCTTATAGCTACCAACAACTTTAATAGCTTTTACATACTCAATATTATCAAGGGTATAGCCCATAGCGTTCAGCCACGCTTTTGCCATCGCATCAGTTTTCCAGGCGTTAAATTTTTTTATAACATCTGCTTCATTTTTAAAACCATTTTTTGCTGTTTGCGACCCGCGTTCTACCAGGTTTACTTCGGGCATATTTTTTTAATTACTTATAAAATTTAATAAACTTTGCCCAACCGATTGTATAGTGCTAACTGTCATGGCGTTTCCAGCCTGACTTAATAAATGAGAATCGATTATTTGTCCCTTGGCTTTTTTTGCTATTTCTTGTGGAAAACCCTGTAAAAGAAGTGATTCAAAACCAGACAATTTTCTAAATTTATTATCTCTTACGTACATTATTCCGTGCCGCCCAGTCCTCAATGTTGGAACACAGCCATCATATAACCTTAAATCAGATTGTCTTGTATCAATAACGACGCCGTCTTTTTCTAATATCTTTTCGATTTCGTGTTTATTCTTGTTATATTTATTATTTAAATATTTTATAAAAGTATTATACGATTTATGGTCTTTATCAAACTCTAATTTCTCCTTATCCATTAAATACGTTTTAATGTTTGGGGTTTTTATAGGTTCTGGCCAAAAAAATTCTTTATTTTTTTTAACTAAATTTTTTCTCACGCCAACAAAATAAATCCTCTCTCTCATTTGCGGAACGCCATAGTTAAGACTATTTAAAACTTTATAAAATACTTTATATCCCGCTTTATCTAATTCGTCTAATATAATTCTTAATGATTCTCCTCCTTCATGATTAACTAAACCTTTAACATTTTCTAAAATAAAATATTTAAGATTTTTATCTTTCATTATCTTGATAAGCCCATAAATAATTTGTCCCCTTTCGTCTTTCATTCCTTTTCTTTGGCCATTAATTGAAAAGGATTGGCACGGGAAACCGGCGATCATCATATCAAAATTAGGAAGCTCTTTTGTATTAATTTTCATTAAATCGCCAAAGTTTTGCTCTTCTGCCCCAAAAAATTTTCTATAAGTTTCTTCTGCGTTTTTGTCTATTTCTGAGAAAGCGAGACAATTTAAGCCTAAATTTTGCAAACCTAAACGCCCAGCCCCAATTCCGGAACAAAAATCTATAAAGGTTAAATTATTAGGCATATATATTGAAACTAAATTATTTAATATTGTATTTTACTTTTTTAAGTCTAGGAAATCAATAAATTTGACTTTTACTTAATAATACACCAAAATACTACGTTATGCTAGATAAAAGAATACAGTCTTTGAAAGAAAAACTCAAAGAACAGATAGAATTTGCAAAAGACCAATATAATTTGGGCGGGTTTAGTAATGCCGTGTATGGATTTGTTGAAATAATAGAAAATGATCCTGTTATATCTAGATTTGTGAAAATAAAAATAGACCAAGAATACGAAGTTCAAAGAAAGACTACAAAGCTGGAAAAATAGATAATGATACAAAGTTAAGAGCAAACAGCCTTCATAGAGCTAACGCTTTTTGGCACGATTACTATTGTCTATTTAAAGAAATGCATGACGTTATTAAAATAGACAAATGCGATGCCTTGGGGATACCGGCTACAAATATATGTGAATCAAATTTATTTTGGTATGGTCTTGATGATAGAAATTATCTAGAGTCATTGTCTGCAGAGGAAAGAAGGTTTCAAATTGATGATTTCCAAAAATGTTACCGCTCTCTTATAGGATTAATCAATGCCGATCCTATTTTATTAGAAAAAATTGAAAAAGAGTGTAATAATGTAAAAGAATCACCCGAAACAATAAATATTAATAGCGATAAAAGTGAAACATATTATCAATTCTTATCTCAAACAATTGATAATGATGACACCGGGGCTATAAAAACATTACAAGAAAAAGTTGATATGCGGGTTTATGCTAAGTATGTGCTTAAAGAAGGAAGCTCCATTGAGAAGCGAGAGTTACTAGCTAATTTGAAGAGTAAAATTATGCTGAAAGACAAAAAATTGACGTTATTTAAAGAATAGAAATATTTTTTAAAAATTGGTATACTAATGTTATGCCATCACAACAATTAATAAAAATTAAATTTGACGGACAATTACATCAAGTAGATGCGAATACTTTTATTAATTCTTTGATTAACTTCTGCGAAGTTATAAAACAAGTTAACTCGGAAATAGATTCAGATCACCCAGTTGAAATAAAAATTACCGCCCTCGAAAAAGGTAGTTTTATTACCGGAATATCACTACAGGCAAAGGATATAATTGACCAATTATTTACTCGGGACAATATTGGGTACCTAGCAGATATGGTAACTGTGGTAATAGGCTCTTATCAAATAAAGAAGTTTCTCGGTGGTAGCAGACCTACGGAAATAACACAGAAAGGAGATAAAATTGAAATAAAAGATAATAAAGGTTCTATTATTTTAATAGATAATAGGACTTATAATATTTACTCAAAAAATCAGGCTGTAAGCGATGCTATTGCAAATAATTTTGCATCTCTTGAGGAAGATACATCTATATCTAAATTTGAAATATTAGACGACAAAGAGGATGTTATATTTTCTGCAGACAGAGAATCATTTACAGATCTTGCAAAAAAAGTTGAAGTTGAACAAGAAAATTCAAAAACAACTATAATTTCCGCTAATCTGATTATTTATAAATTAATTTTTGATAAAAATAATAGAAAATGGGAATTTTATTATAACGGAAATAAAATTTCAGCAAATGTTATAGATGATGATTTTTTCAAAGAAATTGATCAAGGCAAAGCATTCTCTAAGGGCGATCAATTGACCGTTGATCTACAAATAAACCAAATATTTGACGATGCTGTAAATGCTTATATAAATCACTCTTATCAAGTAAATAAAGTAACTAGCCACACGCCGAGAGCAACCGCCAAAAAGTTACCATTCTTATCTAACAGCGAAGAATAATAAAAATCAGCTTACTATAGCTGATTTTTAAATTTACAGTTCTCTATCCCACGTGCCCACAGGTAAGTGGGTATTTAGAATTTACCAAAAAGCCCCGTAAATACGGGGCTCATGGGTCTGTCCGATACTAAATTGTCTTGGCGGAGAGGGAGGGATTCGAACCCTCGGTACCCTTTCAGGCACGACAGTTTTCAAGACTGTTCCATTCGACCGCTCTGGCACCTCTCCTAATCTATTCAAATTTGTGAATAACTACTTTTTATTTTACTGATTTACCAGAAAAATGCAAATATGCTATAATAGAAAGATAATTAACTACAAAAAATATGCCTATTTTAAACTGGACACAAGAATATTCTGTAGGGGTAAAGGAGCTTGATGAACAACATCAAAAATTAATGAAGATGCTCAACACATTATTTATTTTATATGAACAAAACAAATTTAATAATGTTGACGTTAACCCAATATTTCAAGAGTTAAATGATTACGCTAATCTTCATTTTAGTACCGAAGAACATTATTTCAATTTATACAATTATCCTAAAAAAATGGAGCACCTTGCTATGCACGAAGTGCACCGCCGAAAAATTACTGAACTTAAAGGCGAATATGATTCCAACAACAGTGCAAAAACTTTATTTGCCATCAGTAATTTCTTAAACGACTGGTGGATCTGGCACATCAACAATGCTGATAAAGAATACACATCCTACTTTAACGCTAACGGCTTAAAATAAACAAAAGACCCGACTTACATCGGGTCTTATTTTTTGCGTTTATCTCCGCTTCGTCATTTTAGAAAATAATGGCCCATACATATCATCCTCAATACTAATTAATAACTCCTTCGGGCTAATTCTTTCACAGTATTCAATTTCGGCTTTTTCAATCAAAGCTAGTGGACGACATTCGCTTCCCTCTCCCATGGTAAATACTGCAGCGGCAGCCAAACTATCAACTACATCAACCCGCGAAAATTTAAATTTTCTACCATATATATCTCGCTTACCGCGGTAATCTTTAATAGCGCAAAAACCTGCATATCCAACCCCAACGCCAGTTACACCAGCCCTCAAAGGCATTGTACGGCTATCAGTGATGAGAATACCGAGATTCTTAACTTTATATCTCGCTTTTAACTCTTTATGCAATATCTTGGCCGTTTTAAAGCTATCTTTCGGTAAGAGAATATACTTACCATCAGCATTTGACTCATCAATGCCCGCTGAAGCCATCACCATCCCATCTTTAATCGTTAACCAAACATATTTAGTAGGAATAGCTAAATCACTTTCTGCTTTTATTAATTCTTCCTTAGTATAAGAACCATCATCCTCAACTACTCTTCCTTCAGCTAAAGCAACTATTTTAGAAGTAATAACCAAAACTGAGCATTCGGGTATTTTTTTAAGATGAGCAACAATAAAATCTATCAGATTATCATTCTCTTTAAAGATTCTAGTTTTAATTGGCTTAATAATCATATTATTCTGTCTTTTCTTTCAATAAATAAATACCTAAATAAGATAAAGGCGTATATAGAGCGCCCATTAGAACCTTAAACAACCACCAAGAAACAATAATACTTATTAAAGTTTTAGTAGGATAAATTCCTGCAAAAGCAATAATCATAAAAACTGCGGAATCAAAGAACTGAGACCATAAGTTAGAAAGAAGAGACCTCAACCAAAAAACTTTAATACCCATTTTTTCTTTAAAAAAGAAAAACGATAATACATCTTGATATTCAGCAATTAAAAATGCGGCCAAAGAGGCAACCGCCAAACGAACTGAGGTTCCAAAAACTTGAGCATAACCTTCTTTCAGCCAATTACCATCAGGCGACCATGGTAGCGCTAACGATAAAAAAGAATAAGCAATAAACAAGGCCGTACTAATGAATCCGGCCAAAACAAAGAGTTTAGCGACGCGGCGACCATAAACTTCACCGACAACATCAGTCATTAAAAAAACTATCGGAAACGAAAAAACAGCCACTGATAGATGCGAACCAAAAAGAAAAGGCATCATTTTTAATCCCAAAGTATTGGCCGCTAAAAGTGAGGTCAAATATAAAACTAAGGCAATAAACAATTTTTTAAAGGCTCGTTCAGAAAGATTCATCATAATTTTTATTTAAACTTTATTACAAATAACTTTTTATCTAATAACATCAATTATCACATAACCATTCTGATTATAAACCTGACGAAAATTATTAGACAAGAAAAGTTTTTTATCAAACTTAATTTCTTTTTCTTCTATACCTTCAATTATTTTATCTAAATGAAAATATAAATAATAGCTTTCTTTATCACTATAAAAAATAAATCTTTCGAGTTCGCCATAAGGGCAATTCTTAATCTTACTATACAATTCATCCCCAGACTGCGAATTAGCTAAAGCCTGTACATACTCATAACGTTTCGAAAATATAGCACCAGGATTATTGTTATGCTGATTAAAATAAAGCAAATGATTAATAGGTAAAAAGGCAGTAATTTGCGGGGTGGTATGCAAGGTTAATCTTGAGCTTACTAATTTATCTTGCGTTAAATAATTAATCAAATCCACAACAGCCTGGTTCGCCTTTCTTGATTCTACGCGTCGCATACGCACAATTGGGTCATCTACAAAAAAGCCAAAAATAGACTGCGAGGCAAAATACATAACACCAATCACACAAACTACTGCATAAACATTTTTATTATCATTAATTTTAAAATACAGGAATATTCTTTCAAATCCATAAGCGGCTGCAATTGTTAGAATTACTGGGGACCACACATAAAAACCGCGGAACTCTTGAAAAGGCGTCTTAAATATCAACAACATGGCCATACCAATTCCCCACCAGATAAAAGCGACTAATAATAAACATCCTAATTGTTTAATAAAAATACGCTGACGATATAAAATTAAAACTCCTAGACCAAACAATAAAATTAAACTATTAATTCCATTCAATTGAAACATTGGTAGCCAAAGATTCAAACCACTAGGAGTAAAAAAAGATGTTTGCCAGCTCTCCATGCCATTTTTTATATAATTTACAATCATTGGCACTAAAAATGGTAAAGCTACTACTAAAGCAACTAGCATCGTCTTAAAAAGAACAAAAAAGTATTGGAACAGCTTCTTGCTGTTATCTTTAAAGCCTAAAATAAATAAAGCTATGGCCGCAAAAATAAGCCACAGATAATAAACCATAAATATTATCCCGGCGATTAATCCATGTATTAAAATCTGTTTATTATTTAACTTACCCGAAATGATTTTAATATATAAACTGATATACCAGAACATAGTCGCGACGGCGGTAATAATTTCATATGGTTTTCCAAACAGTAAATCTTTATCCAAGACTGTAATAACTAATAAAGGAACTAAAAACATAAACATCGCTCCGGGCATCTTTTCTCCAAATATACCCAAAGTCTTTTCTCGCAAAAGATATTTTTGAAAATAATATAAAGCAAGTGGGAAAAAAAGAAAAAAAGAAAAAGCAGCTAATTTAAAAATTACAATCCCATTTAAATTAAACAATTTCCCAATAAAACTAAAAATCCAGAAAAATGCTGGGGGATAAAATGGTGGTAAATTATGATATGCAAAATCTGCCCCAAAGCCAACATGAGCAAATGCATTATACATCGCGGCGATTGTTATTTCGTCGCCCTGTAAACCCCAAAATGGTAATTGCAAGTTATTCATCAACAAAAAATAAGAAGTGGCTGAAATTATACCAGTTAAACCTAAAAAATAAATAGGATTCTTTCTCTTAAAAATTAAATAAAAAGAAACTGCTATAAACAAAAGCAGTAATAATTTAATCCCAACCAAAATTTGTATATCTAAAAAATTCATATTAAATTTCTTTATAAACCCAATGTTTGTAAACAATGAAGTTAAACGTAAACAAGAGACCAATAGATAAAACCCTCACTAACATATAATCTATACCAATTACGTCATAAAGCAAGTACATCAAAAGAATCGAAGCAAAATAATTAAAAGCGACTAAAACAATATAACGACCAAATTGTTTAATGGGTTTTTGTTTTGTTTGAAATGACCAATACTTATTTAATAAAAAATTATAAATAATAATAAAAATTTGATTAATTGCGACTGCCCAAACTGGATAAAGATGAGCCCTCTCCGTTAAAATAAAAAGTAAACTAATATCTATCAGGGCAGAACTAGAACCGACAACCATAAACTTAATAATTTGATTTTGGGCTTTAAGAATATAGCTTTTTAATTTTGATATATAACCCATAGCTCTTAAAAAGACGCATCGTTGATTAACTTTATATAACTTAACTTTATACGACTAAGCCATTCTTAATAACTTCAGATACTCTATTAAGCTCAGCTCGAGGAATTGCTGGTAAATTATCAGCCGTAAAAATAATTTTTCCGTTTTTAATCTTAGCCATTTTACTATTAGTAATATCCGTTGAGCAACGCTGAGGAATAATAATAAAATGGGCATGAGAAACGCCATACCCATGAACTGCGAACCCCATTCTTTCAGGATGCAAAGTTTCTCGGATTTTCCTTGATATTCGATGAGCTTTGATAAATATTTCTGTAGCCAAATCTTCTGGAATATCGGAAAAATGATCAATATGTTCTTTAGGGATGACTAAAACCTGACCTTCATTTACTGGATGTAAATCCATAAAAGCTAAAATATGATCATCTTCATAAACTTTACTCGACTCTACTTCCCCGGCAATAATTTTGCAAAAGATACAGTTCATATAATTTAAGATAAAAATGATTAAAATGGTTAAAACTGGTAATTTAATTATAACATATCGGCCCCAACTTGGCTCATTTATTCTACAGTAACTGACTTAGCTAAATTTCTTGGCTTATCAACATTTATCCCATTAGCGCTAGCAACGTAATAAGATATGAGTTGTAAGGAGACAATATTAACGAGCGGCGATAGCTCTTCGGAAACACTAGGAACAGTAATAACAAATTCCGATAATTTTTCAATGGTAGCATCTTTTGTATCGGTAATTGTAATTATACGTCCACCACGTGCCTGGACTTCCTGCATATTGCTAATAATCTTTTCAAAAATTGGGCCGTGATTAACAATAAATATTACAAACATGTTTTTATCAATCAGGGCAATCGGGCCATGTTTCATTTCAGCCGCTGGATAACCTTCAGCATGAATATAAGAAACCTCTTTCAGCTTTAAAGCGCCCTCAAGCGCTACGGGAAAGTTTATTCCCCTCCCTAAATATAAAAGATTTTTTGCATTAACAAGATTCTGAGAAATTTCTTTGATAGTCTCTGCCTGATCTAAGATAGATTGTATTTTTTCTGGGATAGTTAACAATTCCACACTCAAATCTTTATCGAGTTGGCCACTAATTTGTTCTTTCAAGTACAAAGCCAGCAAGACTAAAGAGGCAACCTGAGAAGTAAAAGCTTTAGTACTAGCAACACCAATTTCTGGTCCAGCATGTAAATAAATCCCAGACTTTACTTCACGCGAGATAGTAGAGCCAACACTATTAATAATTCCTAATGTCTCACAATTCTTAATTTCTCTTAACGCCGCTAAAGTATCAGCAGTTTCTCCTGACTGTGAAATTACAACTAACAAATTATTTTCTCGTACAATTGGACTGCGATAACGGAACTCCGAAGCATAATCTACTTCCGTCGGAATCCCCACAATTTTTTCTAATAAATATTTTCCGATTAAAGCCGAGTGCCAACTTGTTCCACAGGCGGTAATAATTATTTTATCTATTTTTTTTGAATCAAAATTAACTGAGAGCTTTATTTTATCATCCTTAATTCTACCACGCAGAGCATTAGCAATAGCTTTCGGCTGTTCAAAAATTTCCTTAAGCATGAAATGTTCAAAACCACTTTTTTCAATTTCTTCGATTGTCCATTTGATTTCTGTAATTTGATTATTAATACTATGCCCATCTAAACTTTCAATTTTATATCCACTCTCGGAGATAGTAGCAATTTCGTTATCCTCTAAATAAATAACTTGATTAGTATATTCAATAATCGCCGAAGCATCAGAAGCAATAAACACTTCATCTGGACCAATTCCTAAGATTAGCGGTGACCCGCGACGTGCGGCTACTAATTTATTTTCACTGGTAGAAATAACTGCCAAACCAAAGGTTCCTTCTAATAATCTAACTGCCTCTAAAACTGCTTGTTCTAAATTACCTTTATAAAATTTTTCGATTAAATGAGAGATAATTTCGGAATCGGTTTCAGAAACTATCTTATGTCCTTCTTTTTCCAATAAAATTTTCAGACCTTCAAAATTTTCTACGATTCCATTATGAACAACGGCAATATTATGATGACAATCATAATGTGGATGGGCATTAATTTCATTAGGTCGGCCATGTGTCGCCCAACGTGTATGAGCAATGCCAATTTGGCTATCTAAACTTTGCTTCTCCAATTCTGTGGCTAGCATTTGGATTGGGCCTTCTTTTTTAAAAGTTCTTAAAGCACCATTTTCTAAAACACAAATACCGGCACTATCATAACCACGATATTCCAATCTTTTTAAACCCGAAAGTAAAATAGGCGTAGCTGATTTTTTTCCTAAATAACCGACAATACCACACATAAAAATATAATTAATAATTGATAAAAGTGTTGGTCTTAGACCGTATTTGAAAACCAGCTTTTTGATACATAGAAACAGCCATTTCCGAGCCAACCAAGCAGGCCTCATTATAACCCAATCTTTGCGCTTCTTGAAGTAAAACTTGCATCATTAAACTAGCATATCCACAACCACGAGCTGATTTAGCGGTTCCAATATTTTCAATAGAAAAGTTATCAAACGCGTAATATCCACCCGTAGAAACAGGGGTATCATTTTCGTAAATAACAAAAAATTTCAAATGCTGACTATCATTTCCTAAAACTAGCTTATCTAAAAAACCGAATTTACGATTATAATCAACTACCTGGTAGTTGAAAGCTTCAGCAAAAATTTTCTTAAAATGTTCTAAACTTTCAGATGTATCTACTGAGACTACTTTAACATTATCAGGAAGGACATAATTAAAAATTTTATTTTTTAAACCTTGATTTATCATAACATAACCCGCATCTTTCAACTTAAATCCGTTAGCCGGCAGAATATCTTTGCAAACATGAGTAGCGGGAGCTTTAATACGAAAATCTGCTTCGCCAAAAAACTTTTTAATTGTTACTAAATCAGCCGCACTAAAAGAATCTCCCAACACATGAACATAATTATAAAGACTATCAATATAGGGGTCAGTCTTAATCAAAAAAAGATTGTCCAAATTTTTTTGAACAAGGTTAATGCCTACCTTATTTTTTACGTAATCCAATAATTGATAAACCGTATAACGGGAGGGGTCAGTAGCGAATAAAGTCTTATTTATTTCCATATTATGTATTTTCAGCTATTTTCTAATTCTCATTCCGGTTTTAAATAGTTCAAAACCAAATTTATTATAGAATGGTATTAACAAAGCTTTATTTTCTGGGTCAGCGAATAAACTAATTGAGCTAAACTTCTTATCTTTGGTAAAAGCTAACAAATTATTCATTATCATTTTTCCTATTCCCTTACCTTGATAATCTTTATGGACAACAATATCATAAAACATACACATAACCCCATCTTCAACGATTCTACCCATACCAACGAGTTTATCTTCATCGAATACACTATAAACAAAAGACGACTTATCTAAAATTTCACGCCATTTTTCTTCTCCTCGTTTAGTACACCAGCCCACAGAAAATCTAAGAGCATTTATTTGCTCCCAGTTTATATCCTTATTTGTTGATTCTGTTAATTTCATATACAAAAATTATAACATGTCGCTCCAAAATGATGAACTCCTACAAAAAATAGCCCTAAATAGGGCTATTTTCAATCTGCGGAGAGGCGGGGATTCGAACCCCGGATAGGAGTTAGACTCCTATAACAGGTTAGCAACCTGCCGCTTTCGACCGCTCAGCCACCTCTCCAATTTTTTTTATTTTTATGGTATAATCACTATATAAAATATCAAAACCATTGTCAAACAAAAATATGCCGGAAAACAACTTAAAATCATTAAAATGGCAAGTTCCTGAGTATCATGCTCCGGAAAGAAGTCGTTCTTGGTATATTATCGCTTTCATCTTTATCGCTATATCATTATTCTTTTGTTTCTTTTCCATTAACTCTTGGAAATTAGAATTCTTAGGATATAATTCAAATTTCCTATTTGCATTAATAATGATAATGGCAGCTATCTTAACTATCTTTAACGAGAGCCGCCCGCCAATGGTCGTCGATGTTGATCTTGGTCCCGAGGGAATTAAAATTGGTTCTAAATTTATTGATTATGATGAGATAAAACATTTTGCAGTATTATATAAACCAAAACAAAGTGTAAAAAGCATGTACCTAGAATTCAAAAATTCTATTCGTCCTCGTCTAGCTATTCCTTTAAGACGTATGGACGCCCTTACAGTACGTAACTATTTAGTTAGATATTTAGACGAAGACTTAGAAAGAACCGACCCACCATTATCCGAACAGTTGACGAAACTGCTAAAACTATAATAAGATAGGAACAGTTTTTAGCATCCATCGTTCAACGGATAGGACGCCAGCTTGCGGAGCTTGAAATCCAGGTTCGATTCCTGGTGGATGCACCAACACAAATTAATTATAATGATTAATTTAGACTCAAAAATCACTGACATTTCCCGAGTGGGAAAAGTCGGCGCAAAACTTTTAAAAAAGCTCGGTCTGGAGAATATCCAAGACCTGCTTTTTTATTTGCCATTTCGCTATGATGATTTTAGTTCACTTTCAAAAATAGCCGACTTAAATGCTGGCCAAACAGTAAATATCCGTGGCGAAGTACAACTGATTCAAAACAAACGAAGCTTCAAAAGGCGCTTAAATATTACCGAGGCTTTAATTAGCGATGAGAGCGATTCTATAAAAGTGATTTGGTTTAACCAGCCATTTATAGCAAAAAATATTAAAGTTGGTGATTTAGTTTCTCTAGCAGGGCGCGTTTCAGAAAGCCAAGGTCAACTAACCATGAATTCTCCTCAATACGAAAAAGTTTATTCTAATGAATTAATTCATACTCAGGGTTTAATTGCTAATTATCATTTAACTGAGGGACTCTCTCAAAAACAACTAAGATATTTTATACGACAAGTTATTCAACTCTCAGACATAGTTGAAGAATGGTTACCGACTAATATCATAAAAAGGTTTGAGTTGCTTAATCTAAAAGATGCTTTAAAAAAAATCCATTTCCCTAAAAATTTAACAGACGCTGAAACTGCGAGACAACGTTTAGCTTTTTCAGAATTATTTTTGCGCCAATTAAAATCGCAAATGATAAAAAAAGAATTAAGTTCACAGAAAGCGATAACTATTAAATTTCAAGAACAAGCCACGCGTGAATTTGTTTCTAATCTTCCCTTTCAGCTAACTGATGATCAGAAAAAAACTGCCTGGGAAATACTTAAAGATATAGAAAAACCGCGACCAATGAGTCGACTCATTGAGGGTGATGTTGGAAGCGGAAAAACTATTGTCGCAATCATGGCCATGTTAAATGTTGCCTTAAATAAAAAGCGCTCCGCACTCATGGCGCCAACAGAGATTCTAGCCGAACAACATTTTAGGTCCTTAAATCAATTATTTAAAGGCTTAAATATAAGTGTAGAGCTAATGACTGGCTCTAAAAGAAATAAAGATGCCGGTAAGTCGGATATTATAGTTGGGACTCATGCGCTTATTCAAAAAGGAGCTGACTTTAAAGATTTAGCCTTAGCTATTGTTGATGAACAACATCGTTTTGGTGTAAACCAACGTCAAAAAATTCTTGATTTCAATAAACAAGATAATGTTGTCCCACATTTTTTATCTCTTACGGCGACTCCTATACCCCGCTCTTTAGCCCTTGCTATATATGGCGATTTAGATCTTTCGATTATTAAAGAAATGCCTAAAGGCCGTAAAAAAATTATTACCAAATTAGTAAAAGAAGGTGAAAGGAAAAAAGCTTATAATTTTATCAGACAACAAATAAAATTAGGTCGCCAAGCTTTTGTAATTTGTCCATTAATTGAAGACTCCGACCAATTAGAAACAAAATCCGTAAAAGCGGAATACGAAAAATTAACAACAGATATATTTTCTGATTTAAACATCGGCCTATTACACGGTAAAATGAAGTCGATCGATAAGGAGGCGGTCATGAAAGATTTTTTAGAAAAGAAAATTGATATTTTGGTTTCAACTTCCGTTATTGAAGTCGGGGTTGATATTAAAAATGCGAGCGTGATGCTAATTGAGGGAGCGGAACGTTTTGGCCTTGCACAACTTCATCAATTTAGAGGCCGCGTTGGCCGTAGTGAGCATCAATCTTATTGTTTACTATTTACTTCCAAGGAAGAAATCACAAACGAAAAAACTATTGATAGATTAAAGGCGATGGAAAAATATAGCGACGGCTTTATGCTTGCAAAAATTGATTTGAAATTACGCGGGGCGGGAGAAATTTATGGTGATACTCAAAGTGGTTTTCCGGAGTTACAAATCGCTTCGCTATTTGATTATGAACTTATAAAAAAATCCGCTGATGAGGCTGCGGAAATAATTAAAGCAGACCCAAATTTAAAAGCACATCCTCTCTTAAAAATAAAATTGGGCGAATGGGAAAAACTAATTCATTTAGAATAACCACGAGTCTTAACTATAAATTTAGACAAGAAAAAAAGCATCTTTTTGAAGGATGCTTTTTTTAAGACTTTGGTAGCCTTAGGATGTGTGAGACTTTTGTAGCCTCAGGCTGTTTTTGTTTTTTTGGTAAATAGATTACCAATTTCTTTTTGCCAGGCAGAAAGAACTAAAAGGATTAACAATGTGATTGCGGCGATTCCAGACACACATCCGGCATCGGGGTTAGCCTTGAGAATGTCACGGAACCAAGGAAGAAAGTCTCCTGTACCACGGCCTTCAAAAGCATAAAATATTAATGACCCGACATAATACACCCATAACACAAAGTTAATAACGACAAAGGCGGCAGCGATAATTCCAACGCTAGCGGCAATAAGTTTTAAAGTCTTCATAATCAGCGATTTTTATTGTTATACAATGTTAATTTAAATGAACTAAAAGAATTATAGCATATTATCTAGCTATTGTCAATACTTAAGAAATGTGTTGTTTCCTTGCCTATATATTAGCCATTTTCGAAGATACTTGACAATAAGCTACTTATATACTATAATGTTTCTATCATAAATAGTCCTTTTTATTAACAAACAAAATTTCGCGTAATGACTAAACAAAAAGTTATCAGAGCGATTTGCGCTCGGGAAAGTGGTTCGATTCAGAACCCAAGGGTTGAAGAAAAAAGAGTTATCGTTGATTTTATCGGCGAAACCAACAAAGAGCCCAAACCGGTTCTGTTTACAAACTTGAGATTCCCAAATCACAAGTTCCAAGCGGCCGCGGAAAAGCTGAAAGATTCCGTATTGGAACCAAGCCCAGCGTAAAACGCAAAACAACACAAAACACAAAAAACGAGCCAGATTCCTTCAGCTCGTTTTTTTCTTGATTCAATAATTATCTAAATAATTTTTATTTTATAAACTCAACTAAATCATTTAAATTTTTAATCTTGGTAATTTCTAACTTTCCAGATTTAACTTCAGTATTCGGGATAAGGGCGGCTTTAAATCCTAAACGTTCAGCTTCTTTCAATCTTTCCTCTAATCTAAAAATATTTCTTACTTCCCCGCCTAAACCAACCTCTCCTAAAACTATGGTATCACGTTTAAATGTTTTATTTAAATGTGAAGAAATAATTGCTGCTACCGCCGCTAAATCAAGCGCCGGGTCAGAAATTTTTAATCCACCAACAACATTTAAAATTATATCCTGAGCTAATAAGTTAATATTTGTACGCTTAGAAATAACCGTGCTTAAAACCTGTAATCTATTCAAATCAAATCCGCTCGCTTTTCTTTGCGGATAACCGAAGACTGTTTTAGAAGCTAGTGCTTGGAGGTCTATCATAAATGGTCTAGTTCCTTCAATTACACAACCAAGAACCGACCCCGAAATATCACCAGCACCAGTTTCAATAAAAACCGCGCCTGGATTTTTTACTTCCTTAAACCCGAGACTCGTCATCTCTAAAACTCCAAGTTCATTAACCGAACCAAAACGATTTTTAGTAGAGCGGAGTAAAGAATAATTATGACTTGTTTCTGATTCTAAAGATAAAACAGTATCAACAATATGTTCTAAAGATTTAGGACCAGCAATCTGACCATCTTTAGTAATATGACCAATCATTAAAACAACAATATCATTTTCTTTTGCTAACTCTAGAAACTTAACTGCCGTTGCTCTAATCTGGCTAATACCGCCAGCCTCAGAAATTACCTGACTTGAATATACTGTTTGAATAGAATCAACAATTAAAATATCAGGCCTTAAAGATTTAGCCGCTGATACAATCTTTTCAACATTCGTTTCTGAGATAAATTTTAAATTATCTAAATTACAATTTAATCTATCTAAACGGCTTTTAACTTGAGCCGCCGACTCTTCACCGCTAGCATAAATAACCGACAAATTACTATCTTTAGAGCCAGCAATTTGAGCGACTAAAGTTGATTTACCTATCCCTGGTTCTCCACTCAAAAGCACTAGCGAGCCCGGCACTAATCCCCCGCCTAAAACTCTATCTACCTCTTCTAAGCCTGTTTTAAGGCGTTTTAAAGCGCTGGATTTAATACTACGCAAATCTAGAACTTTAGCGACGCCTATTTTTTTCATCTCCTCCGCTTTTTCTTGATGAGAATCTAAAATCTGTTCATTCAAAGTTCCCCAAGACCCACATTCCAAACAGCGCCCACTCCATTTAGGAGATTGGGCGTCGCAGTTGGAGCAAGTAAAAATTGTTTTTATAGAATTTGCCATTATTTCATTTATTTAACCCAGTATGCCTTATCAACTAGCCAATCACCATTCACTTTCTGTAAAGAAATTTCAATATTTTGATTATAAGCCTTCCCCTCATTTGCTTGGCCAGTACTCTCTCGACGTTGGGTGGTTACAATAATTTTAGCAGTCCCGGCGACATCATCATATTCTGCGATCTTGCTTACAATTGCTTCAGTGATAATTCCATAATACTCATCCCCATCTTTAGCCTCCGCTCTAAGACCAGCAACATATTCATCGGCCCAAATCTTCATATCATCAGTCATGAAAAGATTTAAATCAGTAAAATTACTATAATCAGAATAATTTGAAAATGAACCTATGCGGCGAGCTATTAATTCAGCTAATTTAATTAAATCGGTCTGATTAGTTGTGTGAGCTTTTTCTTTGCTAGGATCATATAGCTGATAATTTCTATCTCTATCTCCCGGCGTAGTAGTCGGAACCTCGTCCACGGATGGAGATGACTGAGCAGTTATCATTGGAGGGGTTTCAATTACTATTGGCTCTGGCGCTTTATTACCTACAAAAAAACTGAAATAGATAATGAGCCCAAGAATAATAAGACCTAACACAATCATGATTATTCCTAGCGACTTACGATTGGTTTGCATATGTTTAAAAATTTATTAAATATCAAACTAGCTCAGTTATACTGAGCCTGATTCCTCTCTTTGACTATCATCAAATTCTTTTTTAGCTTCTTCAAGTTCTAATAACTGACGTGGGTCAGAAGTAATCAGTTGGTCTTCAGTATATGAGGCAACTATTTTCATCGCTACGTGTTTATTTCCAGCAAAGAAGATTCCTTCTCCGATGCCGCATTCTAATAATAAATATCTTTCACCCTCAGTTAAGATAAAGGTCTTCTGAACTAAATCTATCGCCGCTGGAGATTGTTTGAGTAATATCTGTAAAGAAGAATTATTTACAATTGCTTGACCGTAAGGCGAGGTTAAAAAATCATTTACATCTTGAGTAATAGTCGTTACCCCGAGATAATATTTACGACAACGTTTAACAAGGGCAAAAATAAATTTAGCACTATCTTCATGTTGCATCATCCACCAGGCCTCATCAATAACTAAAATTCTTTTTTTCATTTCACTCCTTACAACATTCCAAATATAGTTAACAATGGTATAAATCGCAATCGGTCTAAGTTCATCTTCCAAATCACGCACAGAGAAGCAAACTAATTGATTATCCATCTCTACGTTAGTTGGTGAATTGAGTAAACCAGCAAAAGTTCCCTTAGTATATTTTCTTAACCTTAAAGCTAATTCTGCACCCCCTTCCATGCCGTCTAGAACTTGTTCTAAATCAGACATGGTTGGCGGTTCTATTTTTGATAAATCAGAATCAGGAGTAATATCTTTTTTAGCGTATGATTCTAACAGGGCTCTATCAACAATTGAATCTTCATCATAATTTAAAGTTCCCAACATTAAACGCACTAAACCTTTTAAAGTAATAACCGCGCTTCTGATAATATCTTTCGGTCTGGCTTCACCGCCAATTGAACGAGGTAAATCAAAAGGATTAATTTTATTTTCACTAGATAAAGAAATATTAATATAAGTTCCTCCAACCGCTTCAGCTAAATGTTTATACTCGTATTCAGGATCAATAACGATAACATCTGTTCCTAACATTAAAGAACGTAAAATTTCTAATTTAATTGCATAACTTTTACCAGCACCAGAAGTCGCAAACACTACCGAATTAGCATTCTGCAAAGAAAATCTATCAAATAAAATTAAACTATTGTTATGACGATTAATGCCATACAGAATTCCACGGTCACTAGTCAGCTCGCTAGAAATGAACGGGAAAGACGACGCAACTGGTGAAGAATTCATGTTAAAAGCAATATACAATTCATCATTACCTAAAGGTAAGGTAGAATTAAACCCTTGTTCTGATTGATAATAAACACGACGAGAATAAACTAAACGTGAACCGAAAATATCTTCAACTTGGTCAGAAACTCTATCTAAATCTTCCATATTCTCCGCATATAGAGTTACATATAGAGCAAATTGAAAAAACTTTTCTGTCCCCTGAGTAAGAGCATCGCGCAAATATTCAATATCACGCAAAGCTGTTTCTCGAAGCGGGTCACGGGCTGCCCCCTTTTCTGCATCGGAAATAATTTGAGCCTCTAAAGTTCCTACTTTATTTTTTAATTGTTTTAAAATAATAGAACTAGAAATCGGATAAAAAAACATCGAAATATCGAAGGTCAGATTTAAATTAATAATCGGTGCAAACCAACCAATAGAAATATAACGCGGATAACTAATAACAAAAATGGTTCTTAAAAATTTATCTCCTAAATATAAATGATTAGGCTGAACTTTAAGACTAGCAGGAGAAATAATATCCTTCACCGATAAAACACCGCGACGGAAAGCCTTCTCTTCTTCAATAACTTCCCTAGTTAAAATCGGATCAGCTTCAATTTCCGGCCCAGCTTGCTGAGCATTAAAACTAACTGGGGTATTTAAAGTTATTTTATTTGGTTCTTCTCCTTTATTAAAATTTATCATATAGACTTATCTAGTCGCCAAATTTCATTTTATCTAATTCAACTAATTGTTGATTTTTAGCAGTTTCCGGATTGTATGTTTTATAATATAACTCAATTAAACTTTGAGTATCTAGTCTAGCTACCGCTACGCCCATTGATTCTAAGCCGCCAATTGCGCTATCTAAACGACGGTCTAACATTTCCTGATAACGATTAAATGTTTTTTCTTTTAACTTAATTACTGTTGCCGGTCTAAGAGCCTCTTTAATTAAACTAAAAAATCCTTTGCGCTTATCGGTTAACGGATCATACGGAACAACAACTAAAAATCTTTTACTCATAATTCTCCCCAAGGAAGTGAGTTCTTTAATATACTCAATATAATCAGCGGTTTGAAGTTTCAGTAATTTATTTGTTTGGGCTTTTTCTTTTTCTTTTAGATAATTTAAATAATTATCAATATCTAATTCTCTTGACTGAACAACTATTTGTAAAGTAAAACTTAGATTATTTAAAAACCTAACGTAAGAACTAATAACTGCATTTTGCTCGTCTTCACTTTTTAAAGCAAAGTTAATACTGGAAACAAGTAAAACTGCTCGCAGAGTTCCGTCTTTCATGACGACCGTATTATCTTTAATCTCAGCAATATCTAAATATTCCTGGGTAGAAACGCCTATTTTGTTGCCTGCTAATTTATTAGCCATAAAAAAAATTTATTCACCACGATATCGCCCTTTAGTATCAACAATTAGGGCAACTTCGGCTAAGCGAGATTTTTTATAATATTCTTTTGGTTCTGGTTTACGTTCAATTTTTGTAACAACATCAATATTTTTTTCTTTATTATTCATGATTGTATTATTATTCCAAACTCTTAACCTTGGTCTTCTTAAGGTTTGAGTTGCATTCAAAAGAAAAAAATGAAAAGGTCGACCGTTAACTTTTACGAATGCAAACAAAGTAGCAATAATAAAAACAATAATGGCAATTGTCAAAAAAAGAGCAAAATCAAATAAGCGATAACTAATTCCGATTACTAAAGCGCTTCCTAAAAATATAACAAACTGACGAGTAGTAATCGGTCCAATAATTTTACTTTCAATATCTATAAATTGTGGAACGGTAAATTGTTGCATAATAACTTAGAAAATCAATTTACTATTAAGATTCATAATTGCTTCAATCTCTGCTAATGTTAGGCCTTCCTGTTTATTTTTCTCACGCTTTTCTATAGCTTCTTTAAGCGGCAAGTTAGAAATAACTGCTTCCTGAACTATGTGTAAATATAAACGGCTAACCGGACTCTTACGCCAAGCACTAATTCCAGCAATCATTTTTTCATAACCGTCTTTTTCTAATAATTTGATTTTATTAAAAATTTTAACAGTAATCTCTTCAGGAGTTTTACCTAAACGACGAAAATTAACTAAATCTAAAAATTGAATTTCTTCCATTGGTCCCATTATTTTAGGAGCAGGTTTAACATCGTGCATGATTGGGCGACTAGAACTAGGCGCCACATCTCCTAAAATAGATTTTCTCGCAACAACCGGTCTAGGAGGAACTATAGTTGAAACTACCGGTATTGCAGCACTTATAGGCGGTTTAGTATCGGCAAATATTTTTTTTATAAAACTATTATTTTCTGGTTTACGGACAATTGGTTTTTGTGGATCAGTCGGAGTCCATTTTGCAACAACCGGTTCCTTTACAACTTGAACTGGTTTTTCTACCAAAGGTGTAATTGGAGTTACGACTGGAGCCGAAGTTTTAACAGGATTCAAAATTGCATCAGGGGTAGTTTCGGAGATAGGTTGCTTAACTGCTCCCTGAGTAATCGGAGCGGCGATTCTTTTTGTTTCCCCGGATGCTAAAGCCCTTTTTAAATCATATTCTACAATCGGATTAGAAAGACTATTTACTTTAGGAGTCGGTATAGCGCCTCCATCAGAAGCAGAAACAATTTTATCTAAACGAGTTAATGGAGCGACGCTGTTTACTAACGATGAGCTTGGAATTTCATCATATTTGAATTTATTACTATCACAAACCTTCAACACCCTATCAATTTCAAGCACGCTAAGATTTAAACCGCCAGTAGCAATATCTTTTGCAAGAGACGCCCTAGTATCAATACGACTGCGCACTCCCCTTAGATATATGGCTAATATTTTATTTAATCGTTCTATTAAAAATTCACTCGCCAAAACTAGGCCAGCTTCTTTAATTAAAATATTTATATCTTTAGATAAATCTAACGAACGACGTTCGGTAGATAAGCCAACATAATCAGAAACGTTGATAAAAATTTTTTCCTTGAGCTCTTGCGTAATTTTTTCTGCCTGCTCAGGAGTTAGCCCAAATTCTCCCACAAAGATTGAAGACAAATCTTTCAAAGATAAACCCTTAATCATCACTTTCATCACAATCATCGCTAAATCAACTCGATAACGGCTCTCAATTTCAGCTAAAGAAGCCATCGCTTCTTTCGAAGAAACCTTATCTTTTAAGTCCTTTGGCAAACTGTTAAATTGTTGTAGATAGTCAAACATTATGTAAGAAAAAACAAGAAAAATAAACAGAAGTTATACAATCCTTCTGTTTATCATTTTAACATATTTTGACTAAAATTGAAAAGGCAAATACTAATGTAAATGCGAGACCAAAACTACAAAGTAGTTATTGGCCGACTTTGAGTAATATAGAATTTTCCCTTCTCATAAGCCCACTCAATATCGCAAGGAAATTTATAATGTTGTTCAATAGCTAGACAAACTTTAGCTAGTTCAATTATCTGTTTTCCGGTGAGCTTCTGCTTAGCTTGAGCTGATTTAAGAACCGGGACCCATTTAATCCCTTTGCCAGGCGCTTTAACTATTTTGCGCTCTTGTTCAGAGATATTAATATCAATAATATCCATCTCTTTTTTACCTAAAACGTATGAATCCGGCGTTACTGATCCAGAAACAATGGCTTCTCCCAACCCATATCCTGCTTCAATAATCATTTGATTTCTATCTTGAGTAACTGGATGAACCGTAAAAGCAATTCCAGAAATTTCAGAATCAACCATTTTTTGAACGACAACCGCAACACTGACCTTAGTTTTCAACATCTTTTTCTCATGACGATAGAAGATGGCTCGCGGAGTAAATAAACTCGACCAACATCTTTTTACATTATCGAGTAAAGTTTTTTCAGTTGTGTTTAAATATGTTTCTAATTCTCCAGCCCAAGAAGCAGCTGACGAATCTTCCGCTGTAGCGCTAGAACGAACAGCAACATATGGTGCTTTTAATTTTTTGAATTCTTTAACAATATCTAAAGATAAATCTTTAGGCATACTAACGCTCCTAATTAAAGCACGAATCGAGGATGAGGCGCCATCAACCGAGTTAACGTCTTTATAATTAACTTTTTTAAGTTGTGATTCTAATTCTTGAGTTAAATCAGTTTCTTCCAAAAACCTATCAAAAGCCTCAGCTAGAATAACAAATCCAGGAGGAACTTTTAACCCCGCCTGAGTCATTTCTCCAAGCGATGCCCCTTTACCGCCAGCAATAGCAGCATCTTTTTTACCTATCTGAGAAAATGGTTTGATTAACATACATTTATAATATTATTTATTATCATTATTATTTTAGCATCAATAATGTTGAAGCTCAATTTTATTAATTAAAGACTTAACTAATAACATCAACTTTTCCATGAGTCGCATCGACATCAATAATCATTCCATCTTTTAAAATTTTAGTTGCAATCTTTGTTCCCACAACACAGGGAATCCCCAGTTCACGTGAAATAATGGCTGCATGACAAGTAATCCCGCCAACATCAGTTACTATCGCTGAAGCTTTTTTAATAGCGGGTATTAAATCGGGAGTAGTTGCAACCGAAATTAAGATATCACCATCCTTCATCTTCACCATATCCGCTATCACATTAATCACTTTGGCTTCCCCGCGCGCTCTTCCAGGAGATGCGCAATCACCAGCTAAAAGTTTAGTATCTTTTATTTCTTCTTTTAAAATATTTAATTTTGAAATAAAAACTTTTGCTTTATCACCAGTTAGAAATACATCCGTTTTTGGTTTTTTGCTTGAATAATAAATACTAAAACTATATCTTTCGTTAAGCATTTCGGCGGAAATCTGCTCGCCCCTTAACATTTTCGATAATTCCTCGGGGCTTAAGTAACGAACCTGTCGCAAAGACAAATAACGACGTCTTCCTACCTCACGATAAACATTTTCTAAAACAGAAATTGCACAAAATAAAGCATCTTTTCTAGCTCCCTTGGTAAAAACCAAATCTCTAGCAAACTTCAAAATTCCTAAATGCTCAAAGTCGATAATTAATTTTTTAGCTAACTCGGCCTGTCGTTTTTCTGTTTTTAATTTATTTTCTTCTATTTCTTGCAAAGCTTTCGCAGGATTTATATTTTGTCTAATGAGACTACTTAAAATATCAATAAAATATTCCTGATTCCATCCTGGTCCCACCATTCCATAACCCAGAAAACCAAAATCGTCAGTATGCTTTTTTAATCTAGCGGCTATTTTTTTATCAACCTTATTAATATCTAAGGCAACAATGCGTGATTCCGTTAAACTAAAATATTTTTTTAATTTATCATCCGCTAATATATCTTTCAAAATCAGAAGAAGCGCTTTATATTCTTCAGCTGATTTGGATGGCTGTAAAGGTGTAGTTAAAATTGAAAATACATCCCCCATTGATAATCCGGCCCCTTTTACTTTATCATCCAAATAATTCATCAAGTATTTCGAAAAGGTCCCATCACCAAAGTCTAAAACGGTTTGCGGAATATGAAGCAAATGGAGATTGAGATAAACTTTAAAAAATTTATCAAACGTATTGGCTAATTCAACGTCAGAATAAGCCTTTAAATTTGTACTTTTTAATTTTTCCGAGGCTTGATAAAGTTTTTGAGCATTTGTATTTAAATCATCAATATATTTTTCTCTCCAACTGGCGTCACTTTTAACACGAGCGAATATTTCTGTGCTTAAATCATAAAAATCTTTTTTATTCGCTAAAAGCTGACAAAAATTATTTTCAAAAATAGTTACTAAGGTATTTAAACTAGTCTTAAAATTATAAAGCCGACTAAACTTATTTGCCATTCCTTCATTCCAGGCTGGAGAAGTAAAAAGCGGATAATAATTAGGCATTTCTTCCAAACAAAAAATCTCTGGACCATTTTTACCAGCATTATATTTTTTAAACATCGACGCTAGGTCTAGGAAAAATTCATTTTTTTGATTAACAAAAAAATATTTTTTATTATCAACAATTTCATTAATTAAAATACCTCCCTTTACTAAATTAGCCAGTTCTTTATGAACATTAGCCTGATCTAAGTTTAAAGTTTTTACAATTTCGCGTGCATAATATCTCTTCTCGATATTTGCAAAGAAGAAAGAAAGGATGTCTAAGCGGGCCTGTGAACTAATTAAATAATTTAGCATATATTGTATATAATTTATGTTTTATAAATTATATAAATGTATTGTTTTATTGTCAATACTTATTGTAAAAAATACAATAAAATAAACAGCTAACCATTAAGCTCTCTCAATTACTTTTACAATTCCCTTATCGGCATCAACTTCTACTAAATCCCCATCGTGGAGTGCTTTAGTAGCGATTTTAGTCGCAATTACGCATGGTTTACGCATTTCTCGGGCAACAATAGCGGCATGGCTAGTTACCCCGCCCTGATCGGTTACAAAAGCGGCCGCCTTTTTCATAGCTGGAACTAAATCAGGTTGAGTAGAGATAGAAACCAAAATATCTCCTTCTGCCATTTTTTTCATATCAGAAATTACATTAACAATTCTAACTCTCCCTCTAGCTTGGCCGCGACAACCACATTGTCCCTTAAGTTCAGATGTTTCGACCTCCTCATGCTTTTGAATATATTTTTCAGTAATAGTTTTTGCCGCTGCGCCACTATAAAATAATTCAGTATCTTTAGCTGTATAGTAAACACAAAACTCAACTCGTCTTTTTACTTCAGCCTTATCTATTAAGCCATCAAACAACGCCGCCTTAATCTCCGAGGACTTCATAAAACGTAACTCTTTTAATTTTACACCAACTCGGTCAGCAATTTCCTCTAAAATAAACGTTGTTTTATAAAGAGCAAACAATTGAGCATAACGACGATAGGTTTTAGTAACCATAAAATCTCCCCAAGCAGAAAAAAAGCGCTGAATATCTTTGGTTAAATTTAACTTTTTAATTAAAGCTCCTCTCTCTTGCAATGTCTTGGCTGTATGAGCTTCTTGGTCCGCAAATGTTTCGGCTAAATGTGCATCGCCATTAACCATTCTGACTAATTCCTTCAAATAATGTTCAAAATCATAAACACCCTGCTCTTCTGTATAAATAAATTTGGTATAAAAATATTTATGATAATGGTCTTCTAGCTGCGACATTATTTCTGGGGAAATTTTTGCCTTTAGCCCACGTACTATTTCAGAAAATTTCGCTTCATACTCTTCACTGTGTGTATAGAGACCAAAAAATTTAACATCTTCTTCTTTAAATTTTCTAAATAACTCTTTAAAAATGGCCAGTTGCGCCGGATTTTGCTGAACCATAATCCCAATCTTCATTAGGTTGTCCTGCTCCTCTTTTAAACGTGAGGCTTTATCGGGCTGAGTTAAGAGAGAAAGATATTCTTCAATATTATCTTCAACTACTCCTAATTTCTTCAAAATGCTTTTACCGCGATTGGTTAAGTTATCACCAAACATATCAGCGGCAACTGGAATCCAACCATAGCGATAATAATCGAGATGAATATCTTCATGTTTTTGATAATACTCCCAAATTTTTTCTTTACTTAATTTTTCCAAGCCACTTTCCGGAATATCTTCAACTACTTCATTAAGTTTATCTGAATAAAATCTAATTTTAGAATTTACTTCTTCCATAAAATCAATATCCCCCAAAAATTTATCAACTAAATGTTCACCACCTTCATGGGCGTCAGCCTTATCAAAATAAAAACAAAGATTATAACCATGATAAACACCTACTATCTGTTTATAAGCATGCCCACCCGGTTCTTGAAAGCCGTTAGTAAAACAATAGAAAGGGATAGCCATAAACCAAGGGCTAATATTTACTATTTCCTCTGCTAGAAACCAATCGTGCTTAAACATTTTTTCAAAATCGCGTCCATTATTTTTTGCTAGTAATAATTTAAGCTCATCGATTGCTTGATAATTTTTATTTAAAATATAATATTTTTTCTTCCCAACAGTCTCCTGGCTTACGATTCCCTCTTCAATTAAACTAGTTAATTCGCGTGAAACATTAGCGCTATTTTTTTCCAAGGAATTAGCTATTTCACCTAAATAAAACTTAGTTCCTTCGGATTGGCTCAGAAGTTCCAATATTTCATAGGTAGTTTGTGATTTGAATAAATTTTTCATATATTTGTCTATCAGACAATAAAGATTGTCTTACAAACAAATAATATCGTAAAATAGCGAAAGAGTCAAGGATTCTATTATAAAAAATACTAAAAATATGGGGATAAAGTGTTATATATTGACAAATTACTCATAATATTATATAATACAGGGATTGAACATTAAAAATTTCTATTATATAAACCAGGCAAAAAGCCAAAACGACCTCTGGTCCCGTAGGTTACGGGGCTCTTAAAGGATGAAAAATCTTATCTATCTTAGACACGGGAAAAAAGACGGGGAAAACATTGCCAAAGATGCCCTTGATTCAATTGTGAAAAATGGTATTCCGGTTATTAATAACCTCTGCGTACGCCAAACAATCCGCACCCATTTGGGAACGGAATATGACCGGACAAGGCAAACAATCATGGCCTACGTTTGTTTCTTGGCCGGAGACGCTCAGGATAAAACCATTAATTGTGCCATTCATGGTGACATCCCTGCTGACCCGCGCCTGGGAAATAAAGCATTGTTTGACGAATGGACTTCTAATCCTGAAGTCACTGCTGACGCTAACGCCCGCAACTGGTACAGAGCGTACGAAGATTACAACCCGATGTTCATTACCAGGGTTCAGCTTGACGCTCTCGCCGCATTACGCGACATCTTCGCTCAAGCGAATGATGGCGAACTCATCATTTCTATCGGCCATACGCCGATGATAGAATGGCTGGCCTTTGCACTTGATGCATCGGAAACAATTTCTCGCGACATCAAGTTGCAAGAATTGACCGGTTTCCTGATTACCGAAGACAACGGTCACATATATGTAACCGCCCAAATCGGATTCTAAACACAAAACAAAAAAACAACAAAAACCCTACCGATGAAAGTAACCGCTGTACTACACTTTGACAAAGCCGCAGGCTTTATTGATTCTTCTTCAGCTGAATTAGCAGCTAACCCCGGATTATCCTACAAAGGATTCAAAGACGCTTTAAGTATTTGCCAGAGGCTTGAACTTTTAGGTCCGTTCGATGGAATGTTCGTCTCTCGCTTAGCCCGTGCACTCGATACCGCTTCGGTATTAGCAATGTATTTAAACATGGATTTTCAAACCATGTTTGGACTCGGACAAGCCGGAAATAAAGAAGGCGACAAAATTGTTATGTACCCAGGATTCGAAAACTCATGCTTCACTGGTTGGCAAAACAATGCGTTATCTTCTTTAGAAGAACTTGCACTGCACGGTTACGGACACGTACTTATTGTAAGTCACAGACCAATTATTTGGTCATTGTGCGCTTATGCTCAAGGAATAACGACAGAAGAAGAAATCTCTGCCTTAGTTATGAAGGGATTCAGCGATGAATCCATCTATCAGTTCGAATATAATTTCGGACTTCTACAATTGAATACGCTGTAAAAGCAAATTCTCTATACAACAATCCCGACAAGCTCAACACTTGCCGGGATTTTTTTATTCAAAATATTATTTTGTAATTATTTTAATAATTCCTTTATTTGCATCTACTTCGATTAAATCGCCGTCTTTAATAATTTTAGTTATATTCTTAACGCTAATCAGACAGGGCTTTTTCATCTCACGAGCAACAATAGAAGCATGACAAAGTAATCCTCCTTCTTGAGTAACGAAAGCAGCCGCCTTTTCCATTGCCATAATATAAGAGGGGAATGTCATAACAGCAACAAAAATATCACCGCGCTTAACCTTGTTTATCATATTTGGATTAATTACCACCTTAGCAATCCCTCGTGCTTTACCTCCAAAAGCAATTACACCTTTCATCCCTTGATGATCATTCTTAAATATTTCTAAATTCTGATTTTTAACAAACGCCTTAGCCTCTTGCCCATCAAACATTTGAATTTTTTTATCTCTGATAACTGCCCACCGTTTCTTTCGTTTTTTTATTAGTTTAATATATTTAATATTCCCGGAAATAAAATAGTCACTTACCTCTTCCAAGGTTAAAAATAAAATATCTGAAAAAGATAGTGCTAATCGCCTCGCCATTTCTTGTACAATAGGCGTCATTTTAGAAAAACCACGATTCAACTCATCAGTCCTATACGTTCTAATATATACATATTCACCGATAAGTTTAAGTGTATCTCTATCAGTTGAGCTCAGATGATATTTTTTCGAAAAATTTAATAAAGCTTTACTCCTCTTAGAAATAGTCTCCTGTATTAATTTCAATTCTTTGTGCCAATCAGTTTTAACAATCTCTCGAATTCTATTTATAACATCATCGGGCGTAAATGGTGAACCCATCATCCAGCGCACACTCAGCCAAGAATAATCTTTTAAAAATTTAGATATCAACCGTTTGGTGGCGGGCATTTTTTTTAAATCTACAGAATTAAAACCGGGACGCAGCAAAGTCTGCTTCTCTTTTTGACTCTTGAAAATAATGTCTATAATTTTTAGAAGTGCCAGTTTTTCTTTCTGAGCATAATTGTACTTTATAGGTAAAGATAGCTCTTGTTTAAAATACTGTGCGTCTTTTTCGTTCTTTATTCGAGAAGATATAATATTATCCAATAATTCATCAAGATATTTTTCCATCACCCAGGGGACAACTAGAAAAGCAGTAAACTGTCGTAACTTTTTTCCAGACAGCATAAATAATCTATTAAGGCTTTTATCTGATATTATAGATAAGTCATTAGCAGAAATTAAGTTATCAATATACTTGATAGTCGACGTACCCTCAGCTTCGCACTTTTTTGCAATAGACCATAAAAATTTATTACCCTCACGCTTATGTCTGGCTACCTCATAATTAATAATACTCTCGCGGCAACCGACTTCCCAGTACAAATCATTTGGTTCATAAAAATGAGCATCCGGAAATTTTTTAATCGGAATAACGCGTTTAATATTATTATACTCGTTAGAATATATATTAATCGAGTAAGAAAAAGGTACGTACGCCCTATCTACAATGTATTCCCATCGATTAGTTTTTTTGATCATATAATCTTTTTAGAATAGCGCCCTATTACGCCCTTATTTTATCAGCAACATTCATTGAACTTTTAATCGCATCTTCAAAAGAGATACGGCGTCTAATTATTTTTTGTATTGTCTCTTTAGCAACTTCGATTTCTCTTTGTTCACCATTATCCTGATAAGCTAATTTAATAGTTTGTTCTTGGCCTTTATTTAGAATATTAATATGTATACCTTCCGTTTCCGTCCAACCATTTTTTAAGTCAGCAATAAATTCATCACGCGCTTTTGCCCCAGATTGCTCTTTGATAACCTCGGCCAAAAACGGCTCAGCGACCGATTGATGAGTCGCTAAATATCTTTCCAGATGACTCGGAAATTCCTCGCCCTCTTTTTTCTTATCAATAGCTAAACGATTAAAATTATTTCCAACCTTACTATATTTATCAACAATCTCAGCAATGTTTCCCGCTTGACGTAAATAGGTTGTAGAAATATTATCACCTTTTGTAATCGCCAACATATCACTTTCATTAGCGAGCCAATCCATGTACCTGCCAGCCTTAAAGGCGGCCATTCCTTCCGCTTCAATTGGTCCATCAAGATTAAAAGCCAAACGTTCATCACGATATATTTTTTTACCAACTTTAATTTCCTCAGATATTTTTTTATCCATTTCTTCCAAACTATCATTAACCCCAATATTTTCCTCATTAGCTCCCATAATTAACATCGCTGTTTCTGCAGTTCTATCCATCGGACTAGCGCCAGCAACTGCAACATTAATATCGGGATTCATTTTTAATCCTTTATCATGTGCCAACTCCCTACCTTCAGGTGTTAATAGTAATTCTGAGTTTAGTCTATTAGGATCATTCTCTTTTTTACTATGACGGAAGATTTCTAACTTAATCTCCGTTGTTAGCGGTTTTTCGGCTTCCGCTTGTTTTTCCGGAGTAAATTTAAATGAGTTAAACATACAATTTATTTTTTTAATATTTTAATACTTCCTTTATTTGCATCTACCTCTAGCCAGTCATTATCTTTTATTTCTTTACTTACATGAGCTACGCCAACAACACAAGGTATTTTCATTTCCCGACTAATTACAGAAACGTGGGCAGTAATACCGCCTTCTTCCGCTACAATAGCGGCGACTCTAGATAAAATCGGTACAAAATCTGGCCCAGTATTCATCACGACTAAAATATCTCCTTTATTTACTTTGTGAAAATCTTTCGGCGAATGAACAACTTTAGCTCTTCCACTCACCTTACCGACGCAAGCAGTTCGCCCCTTAAATTCGCCAGTAATATTTTTAGAGTAGGTTAAAAACTTCTTTTCATATTTATCAGCTAATGCGCCAACATATCTTGCTCTAATTTTGCCAGTTAAACTAACAAAAACCGAATGCCTTTGATAAATTAGAGCTTCTTTTTTATTATATTTACCAGTTAACGCTAATTTGATAGCGTCTAAATGACTTAAGTCTTTGATAAAACCGGCTTTAAGTCCTGTACGTTTAGATATTTCCTGAAAAATAACTTCTCCAAATAACTGCAGTTTATTAGTCGAAAATTTAAAATAATCTTTTAAATAACTTACCTCTCCGGCAACTTTGGCTACCTTTTTATCGGCTGAAGATAATCTAGTAATCACCAATCGTTTTTCTTTTTGTTCTTTTTTGAAATTATCTTTAAGAGCTTGTAAAAGTTTAACCGGATTACGTTTAATTAACGCTGATAATCTATTTTCATAACTCGCTAGAGTTGCAAGCGGCTCATCATAGTAACCGAGCGTTAACCAATAAAATTTATTATAAATTTTATTGAGTTCTTTTTTGTAGATATCTGATTTTATATTAATGGTTTTGTTTTTTACCTTACTAGCTAAAGTTAATAAAGCAATATTTTCTTGAGTTGCAAAACTTTGACGAGAAGAAGCTGATAAAAGACTGCTATAATCTGCTGTTTTTAAATGACCAGATGAATTTTTAAAATATTCCAATACGCCGCGGTCTATCAAACGCAAAGTCATAGCTGCTTTATGAAGCTCCTGAGTTTGTAAATAATAAAAAGCTAAAAGTTCACTTAATTTTTTATCATCTAAAGCAACGATGTCCAAAGAACTAATATGTTTTATGGCTCGTTCACGAATTTCAGTTAAATAATTTTCTAGCCTGATTAGTAGTTCAGGTTTTTTAGAAAATTTATCTAACACCGATAGAAAATGCCCCTCATCTTTCAAGGCGTAGTAAATTTGAAACTTACTATCCTTGTATTCAACGATAGTAATCGTATTAATAGGAAATAAATTATGTTTTTGCCAACAATAGTTAGCTACTACCTCGGCAATGTAAAGATGCGAGGAGCGACTCGCTTCAAGAATTATATCATAGCCAGTTAAATCAAATATTCTATTATCCAGCGCGCCTTTTTTCATATTATCTTTTTAATATTTTAACGATTCCGTGATTGGCATCGACTTCTATCAAATCACCGTCTTTAATTACCGTAGTCGCAATTTTAGTCCCAATAACACAGGGCTTTTTAAGCTCTCGAGCAATAATAGCAGCGTGACAAGTTAGCCCACCCTCGTTAGTAACAAAGGCGGCTGCTTTTTTCATAGCCTGCAAAAAATCAGGCGAGGTCATATATGTAACTAGGATATCTCCTTTTTGTACTTTAGACACTTCTTTAATGCTAAGTACTACTTTAGCAATTCCCTTAACGCAACCTAGCTGAGCAGTCATCCCTTTAATCTCAGAAGTTTCTTCTTTACTAACTTGTTTAGAAAAAATATTACCATCCATCATGCAGACCTTCCCTTGATAATCAACACATGACATATTACTAGAATATTTTTGTAGTTTCCCTGATATTAAATCGCTAAACTGATAATATTTTAAATCTTGAAAACTCATCCCGTATTTTTTAGCTGCTTCTTTCAAAATTGGACGAGATAAAAAAATCAATTCATAGAAAGCATCGGTTCTTCTCGTTCTTAAATAAACTAATTCCCTCGCCTCCTTATATATGTTTACTAAAGGTTTTGGGATTTCTGGATAAATATGATTTTTATGTTTTTTGATATTAGATTTATGCTCTTTTAACTCCTCTAAACTATAGGGACGCGCAAAACCATCGCGAGCTCTCATCCAAGAATATTTTTTTCTAATTTCTTTCAAATCAATTCCGGTACGCATTTCCGCCTCCATCAGTTCAAGTGCATTTTTTTTATCAGGATAAGCCGCATCACCAATATATTTATCAATATCGGTTGAAATATATTTAGCAGTTTTGGTTTTCATTTCCTTCCATAGAACGTGTTCCAACATATGTGCCGACCAAATATATGAACCTGTTTTATGAAAAATATCATCTAGTATTAACAGCTTCTTGTTAAGTGGAGTCTTTTTATCGCGACAAAGAGAAACTACTTGGGCATAACTCTTTTGATAAAATATTTCTAAGCTATCAGATATTTCAGAAATACGATGGGCTTTAAGCCAATCTTTTAACGTTGGGACTATATCGTCAAATACTTCATCGGACCAATACCAATGGCCCTCAGTAAAAACAAAGGATTTTAGCTCCCAGCCCTTAAGCCCAATTTTTGTAAATGCTTCTTTTGAAGCAGAGCCTGCTAAAAGAGACATCATAAAAGCATAAAAATTACGCTTTAACCAAAGCTCCCATTTATACTTAAGGACTTGTTTTAAAACTTGTTGGGATTTTTTAGCCATATTATTTTAATATTTTAATAATTCCCTTATTTGCATCAACTTCAACCATATCGCCATCTTGCAGTACCTTGGTCGCTATCTTAGTTCCAACGATGCAAGGCTTATTTAACTCTCGAGAAACAATCGCCGCATGAGATGTTATTCCTCCTTCATTCGTAATAATCGCGACCGCTTTTTTCATAACCATCATAAAAGATGGCGAAGTATAGTGAGCGACCAATATTTCTCCAACTTTAAATTTTTTAAAATCTTGAGGGCCCATCACGAATCTCACCTTACCCTTAGCGATTCCAGAAGAAACTGGGACACCTTTAATTTCTGTAACGGCAGATTCTTGTGCTAAATATTTATCAACTACCTTTTTTACTAAATCTGTTTGATAAATAAATAATTCGTGAGTACTTTTTTGATTGGCTGACGTAAAAATAATCATTTCACGCTTAATTCTTTTTTCAAGAATATCTCTGCTAGGTAAAATCCTCTTTTCTAAATATAAAATTATTTCTTGATTGGTAAGATTCACGGCATGATAATAAGAAAACCAGGATAACTCGTATTTAACTAAATCGGATAATTTATCAAAAAATACGCGCATTCCGGTTAAGGCCTGGTTATAAACTTCTATTCTATCCGTTCTAATATTTACATATTCATGAATAATATTAGCCATTAATTTATCCTTGCCCTTTAAAAGTCTAATTGCTTTCTGATAAGCTCTTTTATTATTAGATATGGTTGAGCGATAGCTCTTGATTGCCTTAATAACATCAGGTTTAGATATCTCTTTTATTTTTTTATCAATATCTTTTTTATCCATTAGCTTTTCCTTCAAAGAATACTCATTAAGCCAGGCATACTTTTTTATTAATTTATCATAATTGATATTTTTTCCCATCTTTACAAGTTCAAGCTGAAATTCCTGATATTTAAACAGCTGAGTTGGGCCAGAAATATCGGTAATAAGTTCAGTATTTTTCGACTTAGCAGCAAAACGATGATATAAATCATCTTCAATAATATATGGAGAAATAAAATAGACGCTAAAAGAATTTAAGGTTTTATCCCACATTTTATAAAAATTCAACAAACTTGTACGGTCTGTTTTTATTCGTTTTGCTTTTTGTCCACACTGAATTAAATTTTTACCTAAAATTTTATAAGCACTTAAATGTTTAGAAAAGTTTTTTTCCTGCAATATATTATCAACAAAGCTTTTATATTTCTGATGAGCATTTTTCTCTATCCAAATAGAATCTTTCCCATCTGGTAGCGGAGTATACAAGGAAGAAATCCCTAAAATATTACGACAAAAAATACCGACGATACAAGCTCTCTGTACAGTAAAAGGACGAGAAGCCATTACTTCGTATTTGTCCTTATTTTTAATTATTTGGTTGGCCAGCTGACTTTCGGTCATTTTATTTTTTTAATATCTTAACCGCCCCCTTATTGGCGTCTACTTCAACCATGTCTCCGTCTTTCAATATTTTAGTCGCATTTTTAGTACCAATAACACAGGGTTTTTTCATTTCTCTAGCTAAAATTGCCGCATGACAAGTAATGCCCCCTTCATCGGTTATAAAAGCAGATGCTTTTTTCATCGCCATCACCATACTCGGCGTTGTCATAGATGCAACTAATACGTTCCCCTTCTTGAAATCATCCATATCCTTAGGACTATGAATTATTTTAACCAAGCCAGTCGCAACCCCCGGAAAAGCAGTGCGGCCTGTAATAATATCACTAATCTCTTTTTCTGAACCTAGCTTCTTAAAATAAGCTATTTCTTTTCCAGAAAATATTCTTGTTTTACCATGACTGAAACAAGAAACAAATTCTTGTTTTCTAGCTTCTAATATTTTCCGAGTCGGTATATTATTTTTGACTAATTCATCATATGAACAGTGGATTACATCTTCATAACCCATTTCTAAACTAGCTGCTAAATTTGATAATCGCTCGTGATAGGCAAAAAATATTTTATTTAAAATATCTGTTCTATGTGTACGATAATATATAAAAAATTGCATTACATCAACATAATAAGATTTTTCACCTAATATTTTTTTAGCTTGTATGATAGCCTTTTTAGTTTCTTTTCTATTTTTATCATCACTAAAATTTTTATCCTTTTTTAAATCTTTTAAAATATCAAAAGCTTCTTTATTGCTCAAAAAATGATGTTTACCGTAGCGAGAAAAATTCCAAGAATGTTTTTTTATAAAACCATTAATATTTTCAGTTTTTAAAAACCAACGTTTTATTTTTTGATCCAAATTCAATTCTAAGGGAAGATTCAGATGAGACATTAAAATATCTACTTCTTTAATCGGAACTTTTTTGTTTAATTCTTTTCTTAAATAATCATCTATTGCGTCATCACAAATATGATATAAAGCTAGAGCCGGTTGATAAGCGAGGTACTGCGTAAATAAAGAGGTAAAATCTTTTGGTGTACCCGCTTTCATTGTCTGTAAGATTTCTTTTTCTCGTTGTAAAGTTATTTTCTTTAAATGTAAAAAATTATCTTCGCTTTTTAAAACGTGTCTAGTTGCTTTTTGAGCAAAATCAACTAAATGGTACTCGGGATAGTAAAAAATACCCTCAATTTCAATAACGTCTTGTAATTTATAACTTAAACCTAAAAATTCTTTCCATTTTTTTTGATTACTAAAACCGATAAAAAACAAAGAGGCCATTAATGGACAGTAAGGTCGATTAACAGTTTTGATAAACTTTACTCCTCGATATTTAAACATAAACCTCTATTTTATTATTCTAACTACTCCTTTATTAGCATCGACTTCTACTAAATCTCCATCTTTTAATATTTTAGTAGCGATTTTAGTTCCAATAATACAAGGGGTTTTCAATTCGCGTGAAACAATCGCCGCGTGACATGTTACTCCGCCAGTATTAGTAATAATAGCAGCCGCCTTATTCATAGCAGGGACTAGAGAAGGATTAGTCGAAAAACTAACTAAGATATCGCCTTCTTTAAATTTTTCTAAATCACTCAGAGCATTTACAATCTTAACAGTTCCCTTTACCTTACCCGGATAAGCAGTATTACCTTTTATTTCGCGGCTTTCTTTAATAGATATATCAATCGGAAAAAACATTTCTTTATACTTGAGTGCTTTCGGTCCAGAATAAAACTTTTCTTTACCATTAACTAAAATTACCGCCAAAGCTTGATAACGACGACTCAATTCTTCAACTAGAGGCTTTTTCCCCTTCATAAGCCAAGCCTCTATTTCTGCAGGAAATAAATATTTAGCTAGTGTCGCCGTACAATATAAACGACGAGCGGCCTCCTGAAACCATTTATGCATTGCGAAATTTAATCTATAAATCTGAACTTCTTTACGAAGTTCCTTAATATAAGAAAATTCTTGTAAGGCGATAATTTGCTTTTGCAAATTCTTATCAAGGCCCTTCATCATTTTCTCTTGCCATTTTTTCAGAACAATTTTCTCATTCTTTTTATTAAACAGGGCTTGCGTTGGATTCTTTTTATATCTTTTTAATAAATCATAATAATAGCTAACATCAGCCGCCTGACCATCATAATAAAATTGCATCCAGCCAAACTTTTTTACTAAACTTTTTAAATCTCTCAACATTTCTTTCGGTAAATCAGTTATCTGTTTACTTTTAAGAAATACTGCCCACGATTTTGATTGCTTCTCCCAACTAACTAAACAATTCAAAACTGCAATTTGTTCTTTATATAAATATGTATCAGCTAGCGGAGTTATTAAGCGGCTAAAAGTAGTTTCTAAATCATTTATATTTTTTACATATTTACCTAATGATATTTTTACTCTATCGGATAATTTATCATCGCTCATATCCATATATGCCGGTATACCCGCTAAATAACCGCAACCAATCCAAATTTTATGGAATTCATCATACCAAGCAAATAACTTTTTATCACTTATTCCCTTCAAATCAAAGGCTAACAATTTATTAACAAAAATATTTATTTTACGGAAAGAAGCTAATTGATTAGAAACAATACGACCAACGAATTTATCGTCTTTATTCATCTGTTGCTCAAAATAATTTCCACTCCCAGCAAATCTTTCATGAATAGGTCCCCAAGTTACTTTTTCTTTTTCGAAAATATAAAGATTATCGATGTAAATTCCTCTCCCAGTTAATTCATAATTAACATGACCAAAGATCTCATTCCAAAAAATCCACGGATGAGGAGGAATATTATAGTCTTCAACTAAAATTGTAAATTTTGGTTTCATATATTTATTTAACTCTCATGAGGCTCGACTTATATTTTTCCGGATGATGAGCCGTAAGCCTTTTGATTTCACAAAAAAAGCGCTCATTAGCAATAAATTGCTCAAGCGCTTCTAAATCTACTTGTTGATCATAACCTAAACAAATAACATCAGGACGTAATTCTTTTACTAACTGCCATCTATCAACTGAATTTCCAAGTATCACTCGCCCTTTTATTCCCAACTCCTTAAGGGCTTCCTCTACTTTTTGACGACGAGTTTCTTCGCCTTCCTGAGGTAAATGCTTTTTTATTTTTAAAACATTCTTATCACGAGCGACAATAGCGATAAGCTCATCCCCAAAAACTCCGGCCTGAGATAAATAAGAGAGATGGCCGGGATGAAGATTATCAAAAGTTCCAAACGCCATGACGCGCATAGGCTTATTATTTCACTTCTTTTTTCAAGGCTGCGACTTTATCAGTTTTTTCCCAAGCAAACTCATTTCTACCAAAATGACCATAAGCAGCCGTCTTTTGAAATACTGGCTTCTTAAGTTCTAAAGTATTAATAATAGCACTTGGTCTAAAATCAAAAACTTTTTCAATTGCTTTTAAAATATTAGTCTCTGAAAATTTACCTGTTCCAAAAGTATCAATATAAATACCAACTGGCTTAGCAACGCCAATTGCATAGGCAACTTGCAATTCACATTTATCAGCTAACCCAGCGGCTACTATATTTTTCGCTACATAACGAGCCATATAAGCTCCAGAGCGGTCTACTTTTGAAGCATCCTTCCCTGAAAAACAACCGCCACCATGACGAGCATAACCGCCGTATGTATCAACAATAATTTTACGACCAGTAAGCCCTGTATCAGCTCCCGGACCACCAAAAGTAAAGGCACCAGTCGAATTGATAAAGACTTTAGTTTTTTTATCAAGCATTTTTCCTAAAACCGGAGTAATGACCTGTTTTAAAATATCGGCTCGAACTTTAGTTAATTTAACTTTTGCGCTATGGCAAGCAGCAATAACAACTGTTTCAACTCTTATCGCTTTTCCATCATGATATTCAACTGTTACTTGAGATTTTCCGTCTGGTTTTAGATAAGGCAAGATTTTTTTATGTCTTACTTCCGCTAAACGAGCAGCTAATTTATGTGCAAGAACAATTGGTAAAGGCATTAATTCTTTAGTTTCGTTACAAGCATAACCATACATTAATCCTTGGTCTCCAGCCCCCTGTTCTTTATGTTCACCCTTTCCTTCATCAACTCCTTGAGCAATCTCTTGACTTTGTTCATGAAGTGCAGAAACTATTCCAACACTATCACAATCAAACCCTGATTCAGCATCGCTATAACCAATATCCTTTAAAGTACGACGCACAATCTCATCAACTTTAACATATTCCTTGGTTCTTACTTCACCACCAACAACTACTAAGCCGTTGGTAACGAAACATTCAACCGCAGCATGACTCTCTGAGTCATGGCGCAACATTTCATCTAAAATACTATCGCTTATTCGATCGCAAACTTTATCAGGATGCCCTTCGGTAACCGACTCCGAAGTAATTAGTTTAATATTCATATTTTTTATTTTATTTTTTCAAATTTAAATTTCAAGATTAAGTTCCTAAATTCCAACTTGATAAATAAGCGGCCTGTTCTTTACTTAATTTATCAATCGTAATCCCTAATGACTTTAATTTTAGACCAGCAACTCTTTTTTCAATTTCCTCAGAAACATTATGGACTTTAATATCTAATCTTTTTTTGCTACTTACTACACTTTCAGCGGCTAAAGCTTGAGTAGAAAAACTCATATCCATTACACTCGCTGGATGACCTTCAGCGGCAGCTAAATTTACTAATCTCCCTTCGGCGAGTAAATATATACGTTTACTACCAATAATATATTCATCAACTTGGTTTCTAACTTGATAATTAACTTTTTTAGCCATTTTTTTTAAGGCTGGGATATCGATTTCAACATCAAAATGGCCAGAGTTACAAACAACCGAACCGCTCTTCATGTTTTTAAAATGATTAGCGACGATAACATGCTTATCGCCAGTAATAGTACAAAATATATCACCAACTTTTGAAGCTTCATCCATAGTCATAACTTGAAAACCATCCATCGCTGCTTCTAAAGCTTTTATTTCATCAACTTCAGTTACAATAACTTTAGCACCCATCCCTCTGGCTCTCATCGCAAAGCCTTTTCCACACCAACCATATCCAGCAGTAACCACATTTTTTCCAGCAATTAAAGCATCGGTTGCACGAATAATTCCGTCTAAAGTAGACTGGCCAGTTCCATATCGATTATCAAATAAATTTTTAGTCTTAGCATCGTTAACAGCAATAACTGGTAGCTTTAATTTACCGTGAGCATCAAGGGCACGAAGTCGAATAACGCCGGTAGTAGTTTCTTCCATGCTCCCTAGAATATTTTTTGCATCAGCAACATATTTATTATGAAGCAGTGAAATTAAATCGGCACCATCATCCATGGTAATTTGTGGCTTATCTTTTAAGGCCTGATTAAGATGTTCGTAATACGTTTCATTATCTTCACCGCGAACAGCCATCACTTTTATTCCGTGATTTTTTACTAAAGTCGCGGCGATATCATCTTGAGTAGAAAGCGGGTTAGAAGCAACCAAAGTTATATCAGCACCTCCAGCTTTAAGAGTTAGCATTAAATTAGCCGTCTCAGCGGTTACGTGCATACAAGCGGAAATTCTCTTCCCTTTAAAAGGTTTGGTACGAGAAAACTCTGCTTTAATAATATTCAAAACTGGCATATCCAATCCGGCCCATTTTAGGCGTTTTTCTCCGGCGGCAGCGAGTCTTATGTCTTTGATGTGACTAGTCATAAATTTATCTTTTCTTTATAATTTTTATAATATCTTTTTTGTAAATCTTTAACTGTAAAACTGTGAGTTTGAGTCCCATATTTTTCAACCGTATAGACTGAAATTGTTCCGGCTAACTGGCTACAAGTCTTTAGATTATAACCTTTTATTAACCCAAAAATCAACCCCGACCGATAAGCATCTCCGGCTCCGGTTGGATCTGAGGTATTTTTTGGGTTTGCTGGTTTAACCAACATTTTTTTACCATTCTGATAAATTTCTGAGCCTTTACTACCCTTGGTAATTATTAAAATTTCTACTTTTTGGCTTAAAGCCTTTATTTCTAAGCCCAAGGACTTAGAAATAAAATTCATTTCATAATCATTACCTATTAAAACTTTTGCACCTTTAATAGCCTTGATTAATTCAGTCGCTGAAAAAGCCTGGACTACTTGCCCGGGATCAAAAATAAAAGGAATTTTTTTATTTCGATAAGCTGCGGCATACTGCAACATCATCTGCGGATTATCAGGAGCAATAATCGCTAACTTAATATTATATTTACTACAAGCTGAAGCAATGGCTTTAGCCGCATAATTTTTTAAATAAGGACAAGGATAAAAAGCAGAGATTTGATTATCATTCTTATCAGTAATAATATGAGCGGCGGCTGTTGGACTAGTCTGATTTTCTTTTATGAATTCAAGGTTGAGTTTATTTTTTAACATCCAATCACGATATGGTAAAAAATCAAAACCAACCGCCCCGAAGACGATTGGTTTTTCTTTTAAAAGAGAAAGATTATAAGCAATATTTCCGGCGGTACCGCCAAAACTAGTTTTAAGATTATCAACAACGAGACTAAGATTTAATTGATGAAACTGATGTGGTTTTCCGGCAACAATATTATCGGAAAAAACACCGGGGAAATCCATAATCTTATCAAAAGCGATGGAACCGGAAACTGCTATTTGCGGATTTTTATCTTTTAGCATCTTTGCGAGCCTCTGCTTTTTTAAGGCGTAATATTTCCTGACTAATAGCTTTATATTCTAAACTTGATGGAGAATAACTGTTTAATATTTCTTCCATCTCAGCTGTACGGGGGGTTATTGGGCGAGAAACGGGAGTTGGGGCTGGGGCGACAACTGGAGGCACGCCGGGAATAGAGGCGGGGCGCATTGATGGTGCCACCTTTGCAACAACGGAATCGGATAATACATCACTATTGATTTGAGGATCTTCTTGGGGAACGTAATTTTTTAAAGCTTCTTCTACAAGCTTACTATTACTAACTGGCTCTAAAATTCCTTTTCTAAAAATAGTAAGTTTACCATTTATCATCATTGGATATTCTTCCTCAAATCCTCGAGGCTCATCGGAAGGCGCACCTAAATCGTCAAAGAAATTAAACAGAAACTTTAAATGCTCATGCTCCGCTTCAGTCATATCCTTTGAGTTTTTGAGTTCCATCATATACTGTGCTCTAGCTAATTTATCTTGGGACTCTAAACCAACTTTTACCAAATAATCTTTAAGCCAATCCTTTACAGTTTTGATTTCTGATTGACTAGTTATTTTTTCCGAGTTTTCTGTAAGGGCTTTTCTTATTTCTTCTTTAAATTTATTACGGTCTTCAATCACTAACAAAGACAACATTTTAATATTTAATTTACGGCTCAACTCATATTCCTCTAAACCAAACTGAAAACAAAAATTATCTTTAAATAAGGAAAAAATATTTTTATCATCCAAAGATGGCAAGGCTATAAATCTCAACTTTAATGTTAAATCTTTATAAAAAGCGGAGAGCCTGGCATCACTCTGTAAGGTCTGGAAATTGGCCTCTAGTGCTTTCTCTAAAACTTTAACTAATTCTAGAGCTTTTGGCTGATCATCATTTACAATAATCCCCCTAACAACATCAGATATTAAGTCTTGATAATCTTTTTCCAGAATTTTTTTATATTTATCGTCCTGCATAATTAGGATATAAAAGATTTAGCGTTATTATATTTTTGATCAAAGTTTTCAATTGTAGCAATATTACCTAAACGTTCTTTGATAGTGTTTATTAAACTATCTTTAGCGCCATCTGGAGTAACAGAAAATTCTCTAAGCAAGGCAGCGTTTTCTGGTTTTTGTAAAGCATCATAGACATGCTTAGCGGCGCTTTCATTCATAGTTTCGATATTCTTAATACCAGGAGCATTATTAATCGCTTGTAATTTTAAGACGCCTCCAACATCTAAATGAAAGTCCCCACCTTCATCGTGATAACCATAAGCAAGGCGATTATTATTTCTAATAAATGCTTGTAATTGTTGTTTACCAGTTTCCACATCTCTAATTTCATTATGCTCTTTATCAGTAGTTTCACGCCAACGACCATCTTCCATTAAATACGCAGAAGTTGCACCCCAATGGTTAGTTCCTTTATTAATTTCGGCAACCTGACTTCCTAAAGCAAACGATTCTTGTTCATTAAATCCGGCATAATTTTTTGCACCTTTGGTAGATAATTGGCGCATCATGTCTTTAAGACCGACATGGTCGGTTCTTCCAGCTAAAGGTTGCAAAAATTCATTGTCATTTACATCTTTAGCCATCTTAAGCATAACCGCCTTAATCATGTTCTTATCACGAGTTCCAATCGCGCCCTTAAGCATGCGGAACAACTCTGAAGGATCATCAATATCACGCAAATCTCCCATTTTCTTCTGGACAGCCGTTTGTTCGGCTAATCTAGCCTGACGAGCATATTTAGGAATATTATCGGAAGCTTTTTTATCTAAAGCATCAACAGAAGTTTGACGCTGTTTGACTTGTTGTCTTGCTTCAAATTTATCTTTATCAGTAAATATAGTCGTTTCATTGTCTCTAGCCCAAGTATCTATTCTTCCTAAATGGTTTCTTTCTTCTTTTGCCGACTCTCTTTCAGCTTCCGTTTCTAATTTTGATTTTTGTAGTTCAGCTAATTTATCCTCATCTTTATATTGGCCTTTACCATTTTCTCTTGCTATTTCTGTATCTATAGATCTAACTTTTGCATCAGCTGCAGCAAAGTTTCCATAAGCGACACGCATTTTTTCATCAACATCATCTCTCATTTTTTGCTGCTGAGGAATGCTCGCACTCATGTAATTAGATTCAAAACTTTCACGCTCAAGCTCTTTTGCTTCTACGGCTTTATCAGCAATTGCCTGATCCTGTACTTTTCTCATTCTCGGAGCCCCCTTCAATTGTTTAATAATTCCAACTGGTTTAATCCCCTTCCAATCAGACAACCTATCCCAAGCATCTGCTGGTCCAGCAGTCATCGCCATCACGCCAGAAAATCCTCCTTTGTTCATTCTATCGGCCGCATTAACAACCCCTCGAACATATTGGTCATTCTTCTTTTCTTTTCGTCTAGCCTGTAATCCCGTCCAAACTCGTTTCAAATTCAAATCAACAATCCCTTTTTCTTGTAAAAATTTATCATTAGCCCACCCAGCAGAACCTTTAGCGCCCTTCCAGGCTAATAATCCTGCGCCAGCCGCTGCGCCGATAGCTAACTTATTCCCCTTACTCGCAATGCTACCCGCGAAACTAGCAGCTGAGCCACCAATTTCTTGAGCAACTTTCATGCCTCCCAAAAGCATCGCAATCGCAATAATAAATTTAATCATTAGGTCTGAAGTCCCATATACACACTCCCCGTCAGCCCCAATATCGCAAGTAATATCCTGAGAAGTATCCTTGAAATCTCCTACAACATCATTCCCTTTGTCGCTAAAACTAACTAAAGATGTAAATGATAACCAAATAAAAAATGCTAGTACAGGACCAGTAATTAAATTTTTAGTAAATTCACTCCACCATTCTGAAGAAAACTTCGCACCTCCAGGAAAAGCCGCAGTTAAATAGGCAAATGGAGACAAAACAACATAAACCCAAATCATTACAATACGCATGACCAACATGCCCACCATGGCGGTAATTGTAATTAAAGTAATAACTAAATAAATAACAGATAAAACATAAGCTGAAGCTACTGTCCAACCGCCAACTTCTTTAATACCATTTAAACTTTGCCAGCCCGTAATACCTAACATATCAACCAAACTTCCGGCGGCAACGTCCTTAAAAGCATTAACAAAAGTAAGCATGACTACTTGTGATAAATCAATTAACAAACCACAAATAGTTTTAGAAAAATTAATCAAGATAGCCATTAAAATTAATTTTGGCAACCATTTCTTATAACTATAGTTTTCAATTCTTAAAATCGTAGCAAAAGCAATAATCAATAAAATAACAACAAAAAACATGTTGGAAATATCTCTAGCAATCACCCAACCATTTACAATCGCTGCTGATTTAATAAAATTATTATACTGAGCAACTTGAATTAAGACGGCCATCAACTTAACTAAAATCCAACCTAAAATAGAGGCGATTCCTTGAGCAAGCCCGCCAATGAGCCATGTAACCCAGCCAGTTCCAGAGCCACTATCTTGTGCCCAGGCGGCAGTTTGTGGAAATAAGAAAGCGGCAGAGACAATAACAATAACAGTAAAAATTGCCCACGATTTTTTATTTAGCTTAAGTTTCTTCATGCTGATTTTCATATTTGATTATTCGATTGAATCTATGAACCCCACTTAGTAATTCCTAAAGAGCTCCATACCCATCCAAAGGCCTGGCTAATAAATGCCATCGGATTGGTAATAATTTGCAATAAAGCACCGATAATTACTAAAATTATAAAAATTATTAACAACAACACTAAATCCAAGGCTAATAACATCATGCTTTCTCCAATATTAGCACAGCCGTTCACCTTATCAACTTTATCACTTAAACTTTTACCCATTATCGATTCCCGAGCAGAATTACTGCCAGGCATAATACCCGACTCTAACCACTCCTCACCCAACTTACAAAATAAACTTTTTCCAATTACTATTCTTAAAAATACATGAATATTTATCCAAATGAGCGTTAATCCGAAACTAGCAGGTAAGTTTATCCAAGATTCAGCTAATAATTTGCTCAAGGCTTTTCTGGTCGGAGCTTTGGCTTTTGCCTTCAATCCACCCTTTACACCCCCTTGTTCTTTCTTAGACTCTTCTCTTTTAGCCGCAATTACTGCTTCTCTTAAAGTTTGAGGTTCTTCTGATGAACCAGCTTGATTTCCAGATTGGCGCTTAGCCTCATTTAAAGCTCCGGCTTTATCGCTACTAGATTCAGAGGGGTTCATCAAACGACTATCAAACTGTTCGTCAAATCCAACACGAGAATTAGATGCATTACTTTGAGCCATATTTTAATTAGTTCAACAATCAATTAAAAGAACCCGTATTATCCCAATTATCCCAAACTTTAATCTTAATATTTGGAGTCCCATAGTTTTTATCATAATAATGATAAATTACATGAGGGTTACCAGTATATGGTCTGTGATCCTGACCAGTAATAGCCTGCCTATTTCCGTCTCCCCATTCAATATAAATCATTCGGAGTGGTTGTTGTTCCGGATTAACAATAGTATTAAATTCTAAGCTATAAACACCGCTATGATCAACCTTCATGCCAGAACCAATATTAGTATCAACGCCATTATATTTAAGTTTGACGTTTGCCCCTGGTATAGATGGTTCAGCTACTGTAGCGGTTTTACTCCAATTACCAGTCGAATCAGGAATATAGGAACCATCGGAATATTTAAAGGACCCGTAAGATTGTAAGAAAATAGTACTTAACACATTCGAAGCTACTAAAGTCTCACTATTGGCCCAAATCGGCCGACAGATACCAAATCCACCGTCAGAACAACTCTTTCTATTAATATACTCTCCATCATTATTACCAGTAGAATAAGTAACTGCGCCATTAGTTGCTACGCTATAATTATTAGGCATGAAAACACACATGACATTAGGATTATCGCTACAATAACCAATATTCATACAAGCAGTACCAGAACAATCATAAGGACGACCGCTAAAAATAGTTTGTTTATCTTTCAAATAATATTGATTTTGCAAAAAAATTGGACCACTATTTAAAATATCATATGTTTCAGGAATAGTGGCTGATCCGAACGGAACCCCATTACGTTGACGACCATAGAATTGTAAACCAACCGAAGGACTGGCTAAGTTAAAGAAATCTGGAGTCGTAACTGCCCAACGTGGATCTGCGGTAATACCAGTTCTAACTACCCAGGCCTTATTTATTCCACTACTAGAAACGACTTGAGCAAAGTTATTACAAGTAAAATTAAATACTTTATCTCTATCACCAATATTAGCAGCTAAATATTGCAACCCTTGCTCATCAACCGCTGGATGATTATTATCGAAGATTCTAATCGGTGGTTCGGCATTAGTCGCTTCGTCAACTGGCTTACATTGGCCAGCGGCATCATCGCTACATTCGCTATTAGGGCCGGCGACAAATAATTTACCTCCGTTACCTGCCTGGAACCAAGCTGACTTATAGAACTTAACTTCTTCGCAATTATTAGGTTTACTATCCAAAGACGCTGCAAAAGGAAGGCCAACAGCCGCTGTAGTTAAAGGTCCAACTCCAAACAAGAAGAATGGTGAGCGCTCATTAGGTACGCAATAAATAAATTCATTGTTCCAACTTATTTTAGAATTAACATGGATTGCTTTATAGTTAACTGAGTCTCCACAATACGTAAGAGCATAGGAGGAAGCCATTTCTCCGCACCAATCCCAATTAAGATAAACGGGGTTCCCTGAACTATCTGTTCCCGTTTGGCCCACTATACCGCCAGCCCCCGCAACGTTAACGCAGTCAGGACTATATGGATACATTGGATCAGTACCATTAGGATTTGTAGTACACTTCACATTATTTCCACCAGTAACATAATAACTATCATCTTTATCCTGAGTATTGAATACTAAGTTTGTAATAATCTTTTTAGCAAATTTAACATTAGCATTAACTCCAGTACAATAACTCAAACCAGTTGGACCGTTATAGCCCAAACTTTGACTACCAAGGACGGAAGAACTAACTCTATCAACTGGGTACCAAACAGTACAAACCGATGGATTATTTTTATCATGCTCTAAACAATAACCTTCTAAACCATCTTTAATAACATTCTTACTTTGGTTCTTACAACTTAAACTACTATTAGTCGGGTATAAACGACATTCACGAGCGGCATACCTATCAACTCCGACCTGAAGAACTGGCTCAATATTAATATCATCAAAATAAGCCTCTCCTTCAGCCGAGCCTTCACCCGAACCAGAACGTAGGTAAATTCTAATTTGAGGATTGGTGTCACCAGCTGTAAATTTATGTATTTGTCTTGACCAACCACTAGCACTAGAAGCAGTAAATACTGTATCTATCGGCGAATCTTTAACATCAATAATCACTTGAGCTTGAGAACCAGAATTTTTTGTATTTAATAAATAGTTAATATAATAGTCCTGCTTAGCGGATAGATTAATCCAACCACCTTCTGGTTGAGGAGAAACACTATAAGCCGCTGGGACTTTAACATAACTCTTACCAGAAACTGGGTAGTCCGGTCCATTATCTTTTGGTTCTCTAACAATTAGCTGTTTAGCAATATTTGTAAAACTACAATCTCCGCCAGCAATGCCAGCAATTCTAGCAATTCTAGCACAAGATAGAGATGGGATTAGTTCTTCGAAGTCATAATGAGCCTCGCTATTTAATCCAACCTCTTTCATATTACTAATATTATACTTATTCCAGAAAGAGTAGCCAGTTGCATTCTCAGGTTTTTCAATATTAGTTGAAGTTACCGAAACAAAGTTATTGCATTCGCCTCTATCATTTAAGCTATTACATTGCTTCATTGAATAGCAAATTTCTGCGCCAGTCTCATCCTTAGAATAAGTTGAACAGTCAAGCCAACCAGAACAAACTCGATTTGGTCTAACTTTTATTAATTTATTAGCAGCACAAGAGCCAGTCTGGCTTGAGTTACATTTAACTGGTGAAGTTTTAGCAATGCTAGCATAAGGATCAAAGAATCCCGTTAAATTAACTAATCCACTAGCGCCAGCAATAACTCTTTCATTAAATAATACGCAGCCATTATCAAAATTTACCAAACCGTTGCAGCTTGTTTTATCAATAGTTCCCGCTAATTGATACCCGATTGCCAATTCCCTAACTTCCGCTGAACCAGAAAGAGTTGCGGTTGAATTATTGAAAGAATTAAAGATTGCAGTTTTTATTGTTCCTCCAATACTAATAATTTTAGTCGAAGTTCCTAAAGTATTATTGATTAATAAAGGCTTAACATCATTTGTAAGAGTTAGCGAAGCATCAGGAACGTTAGCAAGAGAAGTTGATGTAGCAGATAATAAATAAAGTTTATTCTTCTGTAAGGCGACGACTGCTGTTCCTAGAACTGATAAGTTTGGATTAAACTGACTCACTGGATCAATATATTCACTACAACCAGAGGCCTTAATATCACATAAACCAGCTTCTTTAGTAGGAACTGGAATCTGATTTCCAGCACCACCCAAACCAATAGTTTTAAAATAAGAAACATCGCAAGGATAATCTCCATTATCTATAATACAAGGCTTACCCGCACAATCATCAACGCTAGAGCAAGCAGCATAATTTTTTTCTGCACCATCAATCTTACCGCTTGAATTAGTATCGCAACGTTTAACCGCTGCTCGATACCAACCTTTTTGATCAGATCTTTGATCTTGAGGAATACGATAAGTACAAATATTATCACCTGGATCACGGAAATAACTTAACCCGCCGTCATCGCTATTTTTCCATTCTTCACAACCCAAACCAGACGAATCACACATAGTGCTACCGTAAAGATTAGGATTGTTTATTTTAAATGTATCCGACCAGAAAGTTTTACCAGCAGTAATTTTCGCCTGACCTAACATACTACAACCTAAATCTTTTTGGTTACAGCTCTTTTTTGCATCATAAACAATATATAAAGCGCTATCAGCTGAAACTTTTACGCAATCAGGTTCAGTAGCATCACATTGTTTATTTCCATCCTTATCGCCCCATAAGCCGGCACCATAAGGGACATAATTTTGAGTACTAACTACTTGCTCACAACCAATTGAGGACTGATCACAGATATTAGAGAATGTATGCAAGTTATGATTAACTCCTGCTTTATCAGAATAAGCGGCACAACCGAGATTATAATCTTCACCCTGATAATTATCTAGATTATCATAGTAACAGACTGGAGGGATTTTGCTTGATGACCTTATTAGATAGAATCGATCGGTGATTTCAGTAAGAATAAAATTATCAAGATGGAAATCATTATTAGCAGTAATTACTAAAGTCTCATTAAGAGAAATAGCGTGATTCAAGTTTTCTAAATTAGCTGAATATAATTGCCAATTTCCACCACCAGAAACTTTAATAGGATTACCAGAATTAAATTCTGCTTTTTCTTTTGTATCCGGATTATAAATATAAATTTTCAAATCAGTGCCAGCAGGAGAACTTGCTAAAAACTTTATGCTATATGCTTTTCCTTGTCGAACAGTTCCACTAACCTTCAATTGAGCCGCCTGATTATCGCCAGCCATGATTTGCTTAATTAGTGGCATTCTAGTCGCTAAAGTTTGTACGTTACTACCAATCTCTGAACAAGAACTAGCACTACTATTATAATATAAGGAGTGACCTCCTTTATTACTAGAAATTGTATCTAACTTAATTCCATTACTACAATTAGAAGCCCAAGCAGTAGAAGCAGATTCAAAATCATAAGAAGCAGCTAAACGGATATTATTACCCTCGTTACCATTATATTCACGACAACCGGTTTCACTAGCGCTGCATTTCTTACCTTCTCCCGGAATGCCCTGATAAACACAAGCTTTATGAGTGCTATTCCATACACCGCCATTTACACAAGAGATGCAGGCCCCTTCGCTATTATCCCAGCTCTTATTTGTACCCGAACACTGTGCTTTAGTTAAGCGTCTATCATAATTTTTTTCAGTTATACGATAGGCTCGACAAGAATCCGAACAAGTAATAACACTAGAATTTAAATGATAGAAAATTTCTCCAGTTGAAGTATAGAACTGCTGACAATTTGGATTATATACTGGACTATTTACTGGGGCATTAAAAATAGTTTCGTTACAAGAAGCACTATCATCAATAATTGAAACTGGGGCGTTATTAATATCTTTTTGTAAACTATACAAACGAAGTTGATAACCAGTTCCCGTCCCCTCCCAAGTATAGAAACCGCCGCAAGTTGCTTGGCTAGGTTTAACACATTGCTTTAAAGCAGAATAATATTCTTTATTCTCACCACCAGCAGTTAAGTCATCTAAATTTGTAAATTCATTACAGCCAACCGATTCAGCATTACAAGCCTCAGCAGTTTTTGGAATAATATTATCTGCTTGAGCAGAGTTGAAATAAGTTTCGCGTGCAATATAAACATCGTAACCTACACATTCAGAAGGACAATAATCCATGCTATCAACTTTGGCGGGCACAGAGAAATTACTATTTGCTGATTTGAATAAATCACAACCAACTTCTGATTGACTACATTTTCTAGCATAATTGGAACATTTTGCTGGAGCATTATCTTTTAGGCGATATCCAACTCCACTACCATCATTTGTATAACAAGCACTTTCTAAATATTGAGGTAATAATTTTTGATAAACCTTAGAAGAACCGTAAGAACTGTAACCAGTATCATAATTACTCATCTCGAACTTTATATTTTTTACATAAGCAGTTACAGAAGATGAGCCATAAACAGTAATCGAAAAATTTGGTTGACTAAAATCGTCACCCGCTTTCCTGACTAAGCTTATGTGCTGCCATTGACCAGTAGTGCTATTGCTATAGACCTCGCTACCGATAGATAAGCGTGAACCACTACCAGATGAAACAAAAACATCAGCACTTAAAGTATAAGCTTGTCCAGGAACTAATTCTAAATTATTAGGTAACAAGGAGCCATTAATAATTTCTGAATTAGAATTAACAGAAACATTTAACGTTCCCGCTATCTTCAATGCTTTACCTGTATTTCCTCCTGGTTCAACAGAAGAATCGACAATGTCAGCTTTTGAAGCAGTAATCGGCCAGTCATTTAGAAAATTAGTTGTTGACGAAGCACCAATACTATCATTTATAAAATCTGAATTCATTATTAAATTAGCGCCCCAAGTTGGCTTAATACGCATAAATTCTGAACAGCCTTCATCTTTAGCAGAACACTCACTAGCATTTTTATTAAGATAAACGTCAGTTGATGCATTCCAGATAGTCATCCCCTTAAGAGTATCGTATGTTCCCGCATAAGAATATCGCTTGCATCCAGCATTTTCAGAATTACATACACCATAATCTAGGGTATTTTCTAAATAAGCGATTTTTTTACCAGATACAGCACTAACAAAAGCCTGGCAAGTATTATCTATCGGCGCACAAGTATCACCATCAAAGCTCCAAGTTCTCTTTTCTTCATTACAATATCCATAAGCTTCACAACCGCCATCATTATTTTCTTTAATACAGGTTTGATTATCGGCACAATAATTATCAGCCCTCACAATACTAATTTCAGCCGGAATATATGGATTATCGCCAACAGCTAACTGAGCTGGGGTAACATTTTTATTAACAATTTGAGCGCTAAAACCTTCTTTTTTACAATAATTAACCGGCGCTTTTAAGACCCAATTTGGGTCAACTAATCCAGTACACCAACCTTGATCTTGAGCATCAAATTCAGAACTAAACTTAGTATATTCATCATAAGGATCGAAACAAGAAACTAAATCAGATATAGTAGATTTTTTAATTATTCCCTTGCCTTGAAAAGCTTTTATTTTTTCAAATACCAATTCCCAACTAGCAGGAACTATTCTATAAGTACGTAAAATAGAAATATTTCTATAAGAATAGCTACTTTCGTAAGAACCAGTCTGACTATCTAATGTAAAACGCCAATCTCCATGTAAAGAACCATCTTTAAGTGCTTCAGCTACAGTTTTCTGCTCTGAAATACCCTGCATGAATTTGCTATCAATTACACAATTGGTTGGTCCAGGGTTATTTTTATCAGGACACATCGCTAACTCAGAAAGAACATCATAAACTGAACCAGCACCAAAATTTGGCTGAATTAACTTAGTAGTTATATCTTTTAAAAGAGTTTCCCCGCCGCCAGTATTTGGGTCTTGTTCAATACCATTAGAAACGCTAGCTGTACTAGCACTTTTCTGACCAATACTCTGAATTAATTTATTAAAAGCAGTAACTGATAACTGACTTAAAAATAAATTAGCCGCATCAACAAAAGCATCGCCAGTATATTTACCGAAGTTGCTAGAATATTGATCATATGCACCGCTAATTTGCAGTTCAGCTTGATTAGGAAGTGAAATCGGCTTATCATCGATAGTTAACGGATCCAACCAGCCGCCCTTACCTAATAATTTTGTCTTCGCAACTGTTTCTCCTTCAATTTGCTTAGTCGACATATCAGTGCTTGCGGACCAATATATTCCCAGCTCGCTAGAGGTAGGGTCAAAGACATCAGCAATTTTATTTAAAAATTGAGGATCTTTAAAATCGGTATACTTTTGAGCGGCATCACCCCAATTTTGAATCATTTTTGTAGCCGTACAAGCTGGAGCTTGGGGCTGGTTAGATTGAGATAGCCCTAAACCAATTTTTACCTTTGCCTCTAAAGAGGCTGGCTGACAAAAATTAAAAGTTAAACCAGTCCCAGCAGTTGAGGCTTTAACGTTACAGGCAGCTGCCTTTGTCTCACATTTTGAATCACAATCATAATCGCCATTACAATTATTAAAACAAGTGTCGGCCTCTCTCTCACATTGTTCGGGAGAATTACTATTTGTTAAATTATTAGAAAAATTTTCTAAAAAAGAACCAGCCGCCTCATCACCCACTTGAGCCATATAAGCTCCCCAGTCCTGAGTTACAAAAAGAGGCTTTTGACCTTCGCCGCCAGAACCAACCCAATTAGCGGAATCATAAGCGATTTTATTTAAGGCGGTTCGCAGAGTTTGTTGGAAAGCCAATGAACCACCCTTCTGCCAAAGCTTTTTTGCAACTTCAGTCACCTTATCCCAAACTAATTTAGGAATATCAGTAACCGCCATCTGAGCTTTTGCTGGTTTGAGTGGTGCAAATAGGGCAGAAGACATTAAAATAAAAAATAGCAAAAAAATTGCAATCTTTTTGCCTAAAGTCTGACGCTTCTTCTTTTGGGAGAAAGAAGGCTCCATGTTATTATTCATTTTGTTTATTTAAAACTTCCTGATAGCTTTTAAGAAGATCCTCATCACTTATCTGATCCAACATTTCTTTGCTAGCGCCACCATCTATAAGTAATTTTCTTAAAGTTACAGCATCAACCTGTCCGGCGAGAGCATTCTTTAATTCCGTTTCATTAGTTCCGCTTGCAATATTTATTTCGCCCATACTCGTCACTCCGTCTACTAAATCACTTGGAGTACTTGAATTATTTTTAGTCGCAAAATTTTGTTCTCCGTTACAAGTTTGACCAATTGGACAGCTGGGGTCAGTTCCATTTTTTATTTCATCACCATCCCAAACACCATCACTATCCGTATCTTCATTATAAAGTGAAGTCTTATAAATACTTAACTCGTCATTATCAGAAAGACCGTCCTTATCAGTATCTAAGGTTGAGAAATCAAGTGCTAATTCCGGAGTAGTCGTGGAAACTCCATTAAACTGAAGTGGGTTTGTAATTCTAGCTCTAAATTGAAGAACGCCAAAAAATATTATCGCAACTCCGACAACAGATAAAGAAATTACCGCAATTTTTTGCGGCTGAGGCATATTTTTAAAACCGTATTCTGAAGAATTATTATCAAGATTATTATCTAACGGCATAAATGAAATCAAATCGTTTTTATAACGATAAAGTTGATTTTATTATACCATAAACGAGTTTAACTCCGCAAATAATTTATGCCAATTATCAAGACTCAAATCTTCAGCTCTAATTTTTAAATCTAAGCCAATTTTCTGTAAAGCCTGAGTGATAATTTGTTGGTCAATTTGCAACCCACCCGCTAAATTATTTTTCAGCATTTTGCGTTTAGCACTAAAACCTGATTTCACCATTCTAAAAAAGATTTTATCTTTTTCCAAGTTATATTTTCCAGGACGTAATTGTATTTTAATAACCGCGCTATCCACTTTCGGTTCTGGCCAAAAATTTCCCGCCGCCACTTTTTTCACAATCGAGACATCCGCATAATATTGGATAGAAACAGCAAGCATGCTCATTTCAGAGGGCTGAGCAATAATTCTCTCCGCTACTTCCTTCTGCAACATTAAAACCAATAACTCAGGTTTTTTTTCTCCGGTAAGCGCTGTGCGTAAAAAAATTGAAGTAATATTATAAGGAAGATTAGCCACAATTTTATATTTACCTTTAAACTCAGAGCCAATATTAAATTTCAAAACATCTTCATTAACAATCTTAACCTTTTCTTCATTGCGTGATTCAAAACCTATTTTGAGATAAGAGGCGAGCTGGTCATCAAGTTCAACGGCAACTACTCTTTTAGCTTCTTTAGCTAAACGAACAGTAAGAAACCCTAATCCAGGACCCACTTCTAAAACTTCATCTTGGGAACTAATTTCAGCCGCTTTTACAATATCATTATAGATACGTTCATTAATTAAAAAATTCTGCCCCTTAGAACGGCTCGGTTTTATATCAAAAATTTTACAAATTTCTCGTGTTTTTGAAACTAAATCTTCCATTTAAATTTTTAGTTAATAACTATATTTAATAATTTTCCCGGAACGAATATTCGCTTAACAATTTCTTTATTTTCTAACCATTTTTTTACATTCTCCTGTTGAGTTGCTAACGCAAAAGCCTCTTCTGCAGAAATGTCCGCGGCAACTTCAAGAGTCGCTCTCAATTTTCCATTTATTTGAACAATTAAATTAATCGTATCATCTTTAATTAGAGCCTTATCATATTCAGGCCAACTACTTAAGAAAATGCTTTCCTTATTTCCAGATTGCTCCCAGATTTCTTCAGCTAAATGTGGTGCAAAAGGTGCTAAAATTTGAATAAACTTTAAAAAATCAGTTTTAGATATTGGTAAAGCCGACTCTTTGATTTTATATTCACTAATATCATTAGCTAAAATCATCATTGCTGAAACGGCGGTATTTAAACGAAAAGCCTCAATATCTTCAGTAACTTTTTTAATAGTTTTGTTGAGTAAAGAAATTGATTTCTTATTTGCTTGATAATTATTTACTTCTGCAAATAATAAAATCTTCTCTAAAAATTTACGAGCACCAATCACACCATTTGTATTCCAGCTACAAGCCTGTTCAAACGGGCCCATAAACATTTCGTAAACACGCATCGCATCTGCTCCAGATTTATGAACAACATCATCAGGATTAACAACATTACTCCAGCGCTTACTCATTTTTCTTCCATCTTCTCCCATAATCAAGCCGACATTTTTTAATTTAGTAAATGGTTCGTCATGGCTAACAACCCCAATATCAAATAAAAACTTATGCCAAAAACGTGCATAGATAAGATGCCTAGTAGCATGTTCCGCTCCGCCAACATAGAAATCAACCGGCGACCAATATTTTTCTTTTTCAGTATCAACTAATGCCTTACTATTATTAGGATCTATATATCTCAAATAATACCAACATGAACCAGCCCACTGAGGCATAGTATTAGTTTCTCTTTTTGCGGCTCCGCCACACTTTGGGCATTTAGTATTAACCCATTCACTAATAGCCGCTAAAGGCGATTCTCCTGTACCAGTTGGCTCATAACTTTCAACATCCGGCAATTTTAAAGGTAATTCTGTTTCTGGAATAGCAACGACGCCACAATGCTCACAATGAACAAGCGGTATCGGCTCACCCCAATATCTCTGACGAGAAAAGACCCAATCTTTCAAACGATAATTAATTTTTCTAGTTCCCAATTGATTATTTTCTAACCAATCAATCATCTTTTTTCTAGCATCGCTTGATAAGAGGCCATCGTAATCTTCAGAATGAAATAAAGTCCCATCGTCAGTAAATGCAGCCTTACCCTCAAAAGGAATTTTTCCGTCAACAGAAACTACCGACTTAATTCGTAAGCCGTATTTTTTAGCAAACTCATAATCTCTTTCATCATGAGCAGGAACAGCCATTACGGCTCCAGTTCCATAAGAATTCAAAACATAATCGGCAATAAAAACTTCTACTTCCTCATTATTAAAAGGGTTGATCGCCTTAATTCCCTTTAATTTAACTCCAGTTTTCTCTTTGCTCGCGCTAGTTCTCTCCATTTCTGGAACATTTTTTAAAGATTCAATATATTTTTCCGCTTCCGCCCAATTACTAATTTTTTCTTTTAGATTTAAAACAAGTTCATGCTCAGGTGCAACCACTAAATAAGTACAACCAAAAATAGTATCAATCCTGGTAGTAAAAACGGTTACTATTTCGTTAGTATCAGCAATTTTAAAGATGGCTTCAGTCCCCTCACTTCTACCTATCCAGTTTCTTTGCATCTCCTTAATAGAATCATCCCAATCAATTAATTTATCTAAATCATTAAGAAGCCTATCAGCATAATCGGTAATTTTTAAAACCCACTGACGCATTGGCTTTTGTTCAATCTCACTTCCACAACGTTCACATTTCCCATCCTCTAAATCTTCGTTAGCTAATCCAGTTTTACAAGACGGACACCAATTAATTGGTTCACTAGATTCAAAGGCTAAGCCTTTTTCCCACATCTTTAAAAATATCCATTGAGTCCATTTATAATAATTCGGATCGGTAGTATTTACTTCCCTTTCCCAATCATAAGAAAAGCCTAAGATTTCCAACTGACTTTTAAAATGAGCAACGCTTTCAGCAACTGAAATTTTAGGATTAACTTTATTTTTAATAGCATAGTTTTCTGCTGGTAAACCAAAGGCATCAAAACCCATCGGATGCAACACATTATACCCCTGCATGTTGCGCATACGTGCTAAAATATCGGTTGCAATATAACCTTTTGGATGGCCAACATGAAGACCGGCACCTGATGGATAAGGAAACATATCTAAAATATAGTATTTTGGCCTGTCTTTCCCTTCTTTAGTTAAATAAAGACTAGTTTCTTTCCAATGCGTTTGCCATTTCTTTTCAATTTCTTGATGATTATACATATAAATATTAACTAATATCCAGACCCACTGGAGCGTGGTCGGAACCAGTCTGTTTATCTAAAATAAAGGCTTTTTTTAAGTATTTTTTAAGTTTATCGGATACACAGAAATAGTCAATCCGCCATCCGACGTTACGCTCCCGAGCGCCGCTACGGAAACTCCACCAAGAATATTGGATTTTATCACCATTAAGTTCTCGGAAAGTATCAATAAAACCAGCCGCTAAAAATTTATTCATAAAAGCACGCTCTTCAGGAGTAAATCCCGGGCTTCCGACATTTTCCTTAGGTCTTGCTAAATCTATTTCTTGATGAGCAACGTTAAAATCACCGGTTATTATAACTGGCTTTTTCTTTTCTAATTTTTTTGAATATTCTAGAAGCTTTTCGTTAAACTCAAGTTTATAATCTAAGCGACTGAGCTCATTATTAGCATTAGGAAAATAAACATTAAATAAATAAAAATCTTTAGTCTCGGCGATTTGCACACGACCTTCAATATCAAATTTTTCTTCCTCTAAACCATTCTTGACACCGATAAAATCGCGCAATCCTTCTTTTACTAAAATAGCCGTTCCGCTATAACCTGGGCGCTTAGCACAATTCCAATATTCTTTATAACCCAAGAAATCAAATTCAACCAATTCCCTAGCAGAATCAGAAATCTTCACTTCTTGCAAACATAAAATATCAGGCTTTTCCTGTTTTAAAAAAGTAGCAAAACCTTTTTTTGCAATCGCTCTTATTCCGTTAACATTCCAAGAGATTAATTTCATAAACTATGTTATAATATAAGCATACTGGAAACTGGATATTTTTTCAATTTGAAAAAAACTATGAGCCTACAAGAAAGAGTTGAATACGCGGCCATGAAGGCACGTCACGAAAACAAATTACGCGCCTGGTATAAAAAATGGTGGGGGGTATTATTAATAATACTGGCGGCCATATTTTTAATTTTTGTAATTGCCTCAGGAATATATGTTGTTCAACAAATTCAAAAAATAAATGACGGCGGTTCAACTCAATATTTAGAAGAACAACGTCAAGCTTATATAAACGCAATCAACAGATCGGCCAACAATGTTTCCGGCCCACAAAATGCTAGCATAACTATTATCGAATTTTCTGATTTTGCCTGTCCATACTGTAAACAGTCTTATACTGGATTAAAAGCAATTAGAGAAAAATATTCGGATAAAGTAAGGATCGTTTATCGTGACTATCCTCTTCATGATAATTCTATTTTCCTCGCTCTTTCTGCACGCTGTGCTGGGGCACAGGGAAAATTTTGGGATGCGCATGACCTACTTTTTAAAAATCAAGATAAATTTAATATTCCTTTAGCAGAACTAGAAACATTAATGCCAAATTTAGCAGTAGAGTTAGATTTAGATGTTAATCAGTTTAATACTTGCCTTGAAGAGCAAAGTTATTTCTCTCAAATTAAAAAAGACTACGAAGACGGGGACTATCTTCAAATTCAAGGAACACCAACCTGGTTTATAAATAATAGTCGTCTAACTGGATACATACCAGCAGAAAAATTACAGGAGATGATTGAGGGGATGCTTAATCTAGAAACAAAATAATATGGAACAAATAAGAATTCATGGTCGTGGCGGACAAGGCGTAGTAACGGCCGCGGAATTGATTGCGATTGCCGCTTTCAATGAAGGAAAATATGCTCAAGCTTTTCCAAATTTTGGAGTAGAAAGAACAGGCGCCCCTATTCAATCATATGCTAGAATTTCTAGCGAACCAATAATTACCAGGGAGCAAATATATCATCCAACAGTTCTTATTATTCAAGATGCAACTCTTTTAGATACAGAAAATATAATTCACGGAACAAATAAAGAAACTGTTTTTATTATTAATGCTCCAAAAAATTATCAACTAAAGATAAAATTGCCTTCTAAGAAAGTATTCTTCTGTGCAGCTACAGAAATTGCCTTAAAAATATTTGGAAAAAATATTGTAAATACTGTAATTCTTGGAGCCTTTGCTAGACATTCTGGCTTAGTAACTTTAGAAGCCCTTAAAATAGCCATCAAAGAAAAGTTTCACGATAAAGGAATCAGTATTATTGAAAAAAATATTAAAGCAATTGAGCAAGCTTATAACGACTAAGGATTAAGGATACTCCATATGAAAAAAGGACTAATTATAAAACCGAATACGGCACTAGACAATAAAACTGGGGCCTGGAGAACACATCGACCAATTACTAATCAAGATAAATGTATTGGTTGTTCTCTATGCGCAAAACTTTGTCCAGAGGGCTGTATCGAAATGATCAGTATAAATAATAAACAAAAACCGAGAACTGATTATGATTACTGTAAGGGTTGCGGTTTATGTGCAAAAGAATGTCCAGTCAAAGTAATCGCTATGAAAGAAGATTATTAAAAATAAAATGAAAAAAACTAACATACAACATCGCGTTAAGGACCACATTCTCGAAGGCTCAAAAGCAATAGCACTCACTATTAACAATATAAATCTTGATGTTGTTTCTGCTTATCCCATCACTCCTCAAACTCACATAGTGGAAGATTTAGCACAATTTAAAGCCGACGGAAAAGCTGAATATGAGTATATAAGAGCAGAAAGCGAATTTGCAGCTGCCTCAATAATATTAGGTGCTTGTGCGACTGGAGCTCGAGTTTATAGCGCAACCAGCTCTCAGGGTTTATTGCTAATGGTTGAAGTTTTATATAATATTTCTGGCATGCGCTTACCGATAGTAATGACTTGTGCTAATCGTGCCGTTAGCGCACCAATTAATATTTGGAACGATCATTCTGATGCAATGGCGGTTAGAGATAGTGGCTGGATGCAATTCTTTGCCGAGAATCATCAAGAAGCAGTCTACCAACATTTATTAGCTTATAAAGTTGCAGAGAAAATGAGCTTACCAGCATTAGTTAATGTAGACGGTTTTATTTTAACTCATTCTTATGAGCCAGTTTCCATCCCTAGCAAAAGTTTAATTAAAAAATATCTTCCTGATTATAAACCAGAAACCGGGACCTATTTAGACCCCAATAACCCAGTTACCATGGGTGGATTTTTTTCTTCAGATTCATATTTCAAAACTCGAGAAAATATTGTTACGGATTTCAATTTAAGTTTACAAGAAATTAAAAAAGAATATCGTAAATTAAAAAAAGTTTTTAACTTTAAAGATGATAGTAATGGTTTAGTAGAATATTCTGGTCCCAAAAAACCAAAAGTGATTTTAGTTACTATGGGCTCACTCGCCGGAACCATAAAAGAAACTATTAAAGATTACCAAGAAGTCGGCTTATTGAAAATTACTACTTTTAGACCATTTCCTAGTGAAGAAATTATTAAAGCAGCTGGGATGTGCGAAAATATTTCTATCATTGAAAAAGCTGTTAGCCCGGGAAGTGGCGGGCCATTATACAGCGAGATAAGAGCGGCGATTTCTCAAACAGGAAAAAGAAATATCAAAAATTATATTGTGGGTTTAGGAGGAAAAGATATTAGCCAAAAAATGATTCAAAAAATAATCAAAGATTCAAGAAATAAAGGTAAACAAATAACTTTTATAGGCTAAATATGAAAATTAATTTATTTAAATCAATTGTAATATTCGCTTTCATAACACTTTTTTCTGGTGTAATTTTATTAACTCAACCCTATACCGCTTACAGTGCCAATGTTCTAGAATTTACTCCACAAATTCCAATTCCTGGAATGGGGAATTCTTCAGCTGTTGGGAAAGAGGTAAACGGGGTAATGCAGAGTGATTTATTAGCACGATATATTAAAGCTGTTTACGATTACGGCTTAGCCGCCGCTGGTGTTTTAGCGGCTATTGTGTTAATGGGGGCCGGCCTTATCTGGCTAACTTCGGGAGGCAATGAATCAAAAATTACTCAAGCTAAAGATTTAATTGCTGGAAGTATTACTGGTCTCATTATTTTATTTGGCGCCTGGATGTTACTTAATACTGTTAATCCAGAATTACTTAAATTAAGAGCAATAAGCCTTACAAGATTAACAGCTGATCAAGATTATTTAATATCTAGCTTAAAAAATGCTCCTACAGATTTAAAGTACGGCTGGATTTGCATGACTGGAGATTATCAGAGATGTGAAGATAACAATCCCCCATCTATTAATCTTGATAATAATATTTGCCGTACTGGAGGAGCGTCAATAAATGCAGAGCCAAGTAATGCAGAATGTCCTTATAATCGGAAAAAATGCTGCGGACAAAGTAACAGTGTTACTCAAATGGCCGATAACTTTTGTCAAAATAAAAGTGATTATACTCCCTGTTCTATTAACACAACTGCAGTTGTTAAAGGATATTGCTATCAAAAAAAGTGTATCAATACTAAATTGTGTTGCCAATGTGGACAAGGAGGCGTAGGTGGCGTTTATTTGTACGTAACTTGTAGAAATGACGTTACTCTGAGCGAATGCTCTAGCTGGTGTATAAATGGCTGGGTAGGCTCAGCTTGGTTAGGATATGTAGGCGGTAGCGAATCATATTCTTGCGCGGGCGGAGCTATGAGTTATTGTCGAACAAAATAATTATGAATACAAAAAATAAAAATAAATTTCTTTCACCCGGTCATAACGCTTGTTCTGGCTGCGGGCAATTATCAGCGGTTCATGCTGTAATGCGAGGATTAACCCCCGATACTATAATTGCTAATGCAACTGGTTGCTTAGAAGTAACTACAACGGCTTATCCTCAAACTTCTTGGGGGCTGCCCTGGATACATTCTTTATTTGAGAACGCCTCTTCGGTTGCATCAGGAATTAGAGCGGCTTTAGATAAACAGGGCAACCATACAACAAAAGTTTTAGTTCAAGCTGGAGACGGCGGGACTTATGATATTGGACTAGGGCTGATTAGTGGAATGTGGGAAAGAGGGGAAAACATTTTATACATTTGTTACGATACCGAATCATATTCTAATACTGGAATTCAAGCTTCTGGTTCAACTCCTTATGGCGCCGCAACTACAACTACTCCAAACGGCGAAAAATCAGTTGGCTCAACTCAAGTAAAAAAAGATATGCTAGCCATCGCTTTAGCGCATGGTTTAAAATATGTTGCCCAAACAGCAGCTGGCTTTCCTGATGACATAACTAACAAAGTAAAAAAAGCTTTAGCCGTTTCTGGTCCAGCTTATATTCAAATTCTCAGTCCTTGTATTCCTGGCTGGAAAATAAATTATGACGAAGCGGCAATGATGGGGAAACTAGCCGTTAAAACTGGACTATATCCGATTTTAGAATATACAAACGGGAAATTAAGTGCATCTAGTATTAATGCAAACTTTAAAGCAGAGCCGGTAAACACCTACCTAAAAGGTCAGGGGCGCTTTAAACATTTAACCGAGGAAGATATAAAACATATTCAAAGCCTTGCTGAAGAAAATATTAAAAAATATAGAATATAAGTATGCGTTTAGCGATTCTTAAAAAAAATACAGTTATTAAATTCGCGAGTTTAATTTTTCTGTTTGTTTTATTATCGCCAACCTTAGTTTCGGCCGCGGCTTGCCAATGGGAAGTCCTTACCATCAGTTCGAGCCCTAGTATGATTGGAGGAGGAACTACTTATTCTGGCGGTTGTAAAGCCAACCAAGGTTATACTCAAGATAATACGGGAGGATGTGCTGGTATTACAAAACCAGAAACTACTTCTATGCTTGGACAAATGGCAATTTGTTGTTGCCAACCAAAAAGTGGGGCAAGCGTTCCTTCTAAGGCTCCTAAATTTGAAATTCCTGATTTACAAGTAAGCCTTACCGGTTTAACCCTAACTCAACCGAAATGTGTACAAGGAACAAATGGAGAATATACTTGCAAAGTAAACTGGCTAGGAGAATATATAACTTGGATTTATAACTATGCCTTAAAAGTTGCCGGCATTCTAGCGGCGATTGTGATGATGGCCGGAGGCGTGATGTGGTTAATTTCTGGCGGTGATGCAGGAAAAGTTGGCCAAGCTAAAGAAATGATAATTGGTAGCATCACTGGACTTATTATTCTCTTCTCTTCTTATTTATTATTAATCCAAATAAATCCTGATTTAGTAAATTTCCGGCCAATAACCATCGGCGCTTTAAGCGACCAACAGGTAAGCAGTTTAATAGACTCAAAAAATGGCGGCTTGTCGGATACTTATCGTAATGCAAACTGTGCGACTGATCAAGAGTTAAAAAATGGGGTAGACTTCTATGCAACTGGCTATTGCCGTCCTACTTGGGCCGATACTAAGAAATTTTATTGTGCAATCGCCATGAACTGCTCTTGTCCTGGAGGTGATGCTGGAGTGGATACATCTCAAAATTGTGATGAGTTTTTTCCCAAGTTTAAAAATTATCACCCTTGTAAACCATTTACTAAAGATACTAGTTACTGCAATGCAACCAAGAGCGGAACTCCTCCAGGTCCCGGAACTATTGCTGGACCAATAAAATGCGGAAACTTATCGCTCGGGGATAAAGTTTGTTTTAACGGAAAAAATTATACTATTACTGACTCTGGAGGAGCTATTGAGGGGAAAAGAATTGATATCTGGACGGGAGATTGTTCAGGTGCTAGCTCCGTAACCGGTACAGGAGTTTTAACAAAAGGCGCCTGCGGTACTGGGCCAGCTATAATCTATAACGGAACATTTAATACTACTGGTTGGTCATTTGACCCCGGTATAATCAATCAAGCTGGAGATGCTAGCCAAAATTTAGGACAGCTACTAAATTGCATGCGCTCTAGATTACCAGCAGGAGTAGGGACTATTTCCTCCATTAGCGATAGCAACTACATAGGCAAGTTGGCTCAATGCAACAAAGCAGATTGCGGGTCCGTTATACCCTGTGTTCATAGCTGCTCCTCTTGTCATTATGGGGGCGGAGATAGCAGTAATAAATCTTATGCTGTTGATTTTGGAGATGAAAAAAATAAAAACGCTATACAAATAGCAGCTTATGCTTGCGACCCAAATGCTTATGTTCTAGATGAAGGAAATCATATTCATGTCAGTGCTTCTGCCTGTCGCAAAAAATAACATCCGATAGCAGTAAAATAAAAATAAAAATCACCAGCAAATACTGGTGATTTTTTAAATCTCAAAATTTTATTAACGACCCCTATCCATTGCTTCATTAGCTAGCCGATCTGCTTCCCTATTTTTTTCTCGAGGAATATGAGTATATGTAATATTTTTAAAACTTAAACTTAAATTATGAATCTCTAAAAACAGCGGCGCTAGTTCTTTATTCTTAACTTTATATTCACGTTTTAATTGTTTTACAACTAATTCGCTATCGAGATAACACTCTAATTCCAAAGAACCCAATTGAGCTGCTTTTTTTAGAGCAGCAATTAAGGCTTTATACTCCGCCTGATTATTAGTCGCAACTCCTAAATATTCCGAAACTTCAGCAATCACATTTTTATTAACATCATATAAAACTGCCCCAATACCAGCGGGCCCAGGATTTCCTCTTGCACCGCCATCCGTAAAAATAATTATTTTTTCAACGCTCATAATTTTATCAACAATCTAATTTTTAATTACTTAGGGGATAATCGCAAATCAATAATTTTTAATTGTGCTTCCCGGCGACCATTAAAGGCATTCACCTCTAAATAATATGCGACATCAACCCTGTCTCCAATTTTAAAATTCTTATACTGCTCCGCTGCCCCAAAAGCTAAAGCCCAAAAACCAGATAATCTTAACTTAATATGCTGATTATCGAAGCCCATCAAATTAATATCTTCAATTAACAAATTACAACTTGCTAATTTTGGCTGCTGGTTGTTCTGACCAAATGGTTCTAAAGTACTTATTTCATCAGCGAGATGTAAATTAATATCTAAAGCCTCTAAAATTGATTCTATTTCTAATTTTGGTGCTAAACTTTTACCGGCCAATTCTTTATCAGCTAAAATATTAATATGTTTCTTAAAAGCTAATAACTTTTCTTCAGAATTTATCGAAAATCCACAAGCCATCGGATGGCCGCCATATTTTTCTAATTCATCAGAACAAGCTTCTATCGCTTTAACTAAATTTAATTCTGGAATAGAGCGACCAGAACCCTTAAAAGAAACTTTTTTAGGAACTAATTTCTTTTTTTCAATATCAAATTCAGCGGCCTCTATTAATCTAGTAATTATCAAGGTTGGACGATAATATTTTTCGGCAATTCTTCCAGCGACTAGTCCAATTACTCCCTCATTCCAAACCTCATCTTCACCAGCTATGCCAACGATAATATTGGGCATATTTTCTGAATCAATTTGTTTCTCAACTTGTTCAGTAATTTCTTTAGTTATCTGCTGACGGCTTAAATTACGTTGATTTAATTCCTCGGCTAATATTTCAGCTTCTTCTTCAGTAGTGGCCGTTAATAAACCAAAGGCGGTATTAGCATGACTTAAACGACTAGCCGCATTCAAACGCGGGCCTATTTGCCAGCCAACATTCCAGGCTTCTATTTTTTTACCGCCACTTATTTTAGCTGATTTCAAAAGAGCGTTAAGGCCGAGTCGTTTACTTTGATTTAATATTTCTAACCCCTTTTTTACTAAAAGCCTATTTTCACTCAAGAGGCTTACCATATCAGCAATAGTTCCAACGGCAACTAAATCTAAACTCTTTTCCAAAATTAATTTTTTCTGATTATCCGGCAAATTAGATTTTATAAGTAAAGCACTAATCAATTTAAAAGCAACTCCAACTCCCGCTAAAAATGGACAGGGGTAATGATTTCTTTTATCGGCTGGATTAATAATTAAACACTCTGGTAAATCCTTTTCATCTTCTGGTAGAACGTGATGGTCGGTAATAATAATATCGAGACCCTTACTTTTAGCATAAGCGACCTCTTCTTTATTACGGATTCCATTATCAACCGTAATAATCAGTTTAAATCCGCTCTCTAAAATTTGGTTGATAGCCATTTTATTTAAACCATAACCCTCGCTAACACGGTCTGGTAAATAAACTTCAACTTTTGCTTTCAGTATTTTTAAAGTTTCTAGCAATACCGTAGACGATGTTACTCCGTCAGCATCATAATCACCATAAACTACAATTCCATCGCCATTTTTAATATGACTAATAATCAAATCAACAGCGGCAGCCATATCCCGAAAAATAAAAGGATCATAAAAATCTAAACCAGAACCAAAAGACACAGCTGAACCATTATCGAGCTCACCACTTAAAAAACTTTTTATAGCCGCCTCTTCTTTGAGGCCACGATTAAAAAGAAGTTGTAAAAAAATTTTACTTATTCCCTCATGTTTAACAACAGAATCCGATTCTATCTTAGGCAAAACGCGCCATTCTTTCATAATTTAATAAATAATCAACTAAATTAGAAGCCCATCATGAGCGGAAAAATAACCATGGAAACTGTAACCAAGATTGAAATAAATAACCAAAGCGCACGCACAATTTTTTTTCTTTTCATATTATCTTTTTAATATTTTTACAAAAGTCTCTGGCGGAATTTCAACGCTCCCCTTACCAGCGGCCATCATTTTCTTTTTACCTTTTTTTTGTTTTTCTAAAAGTTTACGTTTTCGAGAAACATCACCTCCATATAATTTAGCGGTCACATCTTTTCTCATAGCTGATAATTTTTCAGCCGCAATAATTTTTGCGCCAATAGCTGCTTGGATTTTAACAGCAAACATCTGTCTAGATAAACTATTCTTTAGAATGTCTACTATCTCACGACCTTCTCGATTAGCGTCATCACGATAAACGATTGTGGCTAAGGCTTCAATAATATCTTCCGCTACTAAAATATCCATTTTTACAACATCAGCTGGACGATAATCTAAATATTCGTAATTAATTGAAGCGTAACCAGCGGATACACTTTTTATCTTATCATAAAAATCAGTTAAAATCGCCGATAAAGGAATTTCATAATGTAGAATAACACGACTATCTTCACCTTCAGCAGAAATATATTCTGTATTCTTATAGATTCCCCGTTTATCTTGAGCAAGTTTAATAATATTCCCCATGTAGAATTTAGGGCTAACAATATCAAGCGATACCCACGGTTCTTCAATCACTTCAATATTATTTTGTTCTGGCAATCTTTGTGGAGTTCTAATAATTGTTTCCTCACCATTAGTTTTTAGAACCTTATAGGCAACACTGGGAATAGTTACAATTAAATCTAAGTTATATTCTCGACGTAATCTTTCTTGAAATACCTCTAGATGTAGAAGTCCTAAAAATCCACAACGGAACCCGAACCCTAAAGCATCAGATCTTTCTGGTTCATATGATAGAGCGGCATCATTTAATTTTAATTTTTCCATTGCCTCTCTTAATTCTTTAAAATCACTACCTTCACGCGGAAAAATACCAGCAAAAACCATTGGTTTTACCTCTTTATAGCCTGGCAAAGTTTCAATTTCATCAAATCCTAAATTAGCTCCGGAAACTAAAGTATCACCAACGCGACAATCAGCAACTTGCTTAAAGCCAGTTACTACATAACCAATCTGGCCAGGTCTCAGTTCCCCCGTTGATACATAACCTGGGCGGAAAATTCCACAATCAAGAACTTCACTATCAGCCCGAACAGAGGCCAATTTTATTTTATCGCCTTTTTTAATTACACCATTAAAAACTCGGATATAAGCAACTACTCCGCGATAAGTATCATATTTAGAATCAAAAATTAAGGCGCGAGAATAATTTATAGCACTTAATATCTCAGGCTCTTTAGGTGGCTCACTACGACTAATAATTTCATCAAGAATCGCTGCCACCCCTTCGCCAGTCTTACCAGAAGTACAAAATATTTCCTCTTCTTTACAACCCAAAAGTTTAATAATTTCTCTTTTAGTTTTAGAGACATCGGCCGCTGGTAAATCTATTTTATTTACTACCGGAATAATAGTTAGATTTTGCTCTAAAGCTAAATATAAATTTGCCAAAGTCTGAGCCTGGATTCCTTGAGTACAGTCTACTAAAAGCAAGGCTGTTTCTACAGCTGCTAAGGAGCGTGATACCTCATAAGAAAAATCTACATGGCCAGGGGTATCTATCAAATTCAAATTATACCCTTTGTATTCCATGCTTACCGGGGTAAGTTTAATAGTAATTCCTCTTTCTCTTTCAATATCCATCCCATCCAATAACTGCGCTTTCATGTTTCTTTTTTCAACTGTTCCGGTAATTTCAAGCATGCGATCGGCTAGGGTTGATTTACCGTGATCGATGTGAGCAATAATAGAAAAATTTCTAATTTTATTTATATCTGACATAATTTTAAGTTATACACCACGAGCCTCTCCCTGGTCTTCAATCTTAACCTTTCTAAAGGGCCAGCGTTTTTTCAAAGAGGACATAAGTCCAAAAAATTCCTCACTCTGAAATAAATAACAAAATATAGCGTATACCAATATTCCAACACTAAATGAAATAATTAATTGAATAAATACTCCACTAAATTTAGTCATATCAATAAATGGCCAAACAACAACTTTCATAATCTGAGCCGCTAGTCCCGCCCCAATAGCCGAGATAGTAAACTTAAGGGTAGCAATAAGAATGTTACCTAAATCCAAGACTCCTACTTTAACATAAAGCCAGGTCCAAAGCAAGATTAAATTTAAAATATTAGCAATGGAAAAGGCTAGGGCCAGACCAGAAACGCCCATGCTTTTTCCAAGATAAAACGACAAAATAATGTTAATGCCAATAGAAACTAAACCTAAGTAAAAAGGTGTTTTAGAGTCATGACGAGCATAAAAAACTCGTACTACCAAGGGAATGGTTGCTTGAGCAAACAAGCTCATCGCAAAAAATCCTAACGCATCCATAGTCATAAAAGTCGCCCGCCAATCAAAATTACCCGTCCCTAAAACAACACGAATAATCTGTGCTCTCAAAGCAACAATCAACACAGTTGCTGGAACCACAAAAAATAATATCTGTCTTATGGTATTAGAAAAATGTTCAGTCAGTTTTTCCTTATTATGTGCATTTTCTGAAAGCGCAGGGAAAGCAGCAATAGCAAATGAAATACCAAATATACCAACTGGAAAAGACTGTAAATTATTAGCAAAATTAAAAGCAGCGAGCGACCCGCCAGGTAGGCCTGAAGCAATAATTGTTGTCACAACTAAATTAACCTGAGATATCGCTAGACTCATTGTTCTAGGAACCATCATGCGCCCTATTTTTCGTGTATTTTTATCTCCCCAAGAAAGTTTAAAAAGATATCTAAAACCTAAATTATAAGTGGCGGGCAACTGAACAATAAAATGTAAAAAGGCTCCCAGTACTACTCCCCAGGCTAAACCATCTAAACCCCAGATATCAACAAAATATAAAGCCCCAATAATAATTCCTAAATTATAAAAAATAGGCGCTAATGAATAAATTAGAAATCTCTTAAATGATTGCAAAATCCCACCCAAAACTCCAGACAGTCCCAAGAAGACTGGCGATAGAAACATAATCCTAGTTAAAGCAGCCGTTTTTGCTTGTTCTTCTGGGCCAAAGCCAGGAGTAATTAATCTTGTTAGAGCGGGTGCAAAAATCATACCAATGACTGATAAAACCGCTAATCCTAAAACTAAAAAATTTAAAATATTTCCCGCCAAGAACCAAGCCTCTTTATTATGATTAGCACTTTGTGCACCTTCATCTTTCCAATTTTTTATAAGTGAAGTAAATACTGGGATAAACCCAGCCGATAAAGCACCAAGTACGACTAAATTAAAAATTAAATCAGGAATTCTAAAAGCGGCATAATAAATATCAAGCGTAGTTCCAGCACCAAAATTACCTGCCAAAATACGATCACGAATAATTCCTAAAAATCGTGAAACAAGCGAAGATAACGCTACTAAAGCAGCGGCGACAGTTATGCTATTTATTTGACGACTAAAAATACTCTTAAACATAATCTTATCTTAACCGGTTTTTTAAAATAAGCAAATTATTTAAATTAATCAAAGTCTTATCATAACCAGGATTAATCTCTAATTCCCTTTTGAATTCCGATTCCGCGGCTTGTAAGTCTCCTTTTTCCATATATATTAGCCCAATATTATTATGTGCCATGGGCTCGTTTTTATTAGCTTGAAGTGCTAATTGATATTGGACAATTGCTTCATCTTTACGACCGTCTAGATATAACATTGCCCCTAGATTACGGTGAGCTATGGGAGAAGATGGGGAGCTAAAAACGGCAGATTGCCAAAAAATTAAACGATTTTGAAAATTGGGTAAATGATACGCAGCCAAAGAAAATGATAACACCAAAATTAATAAAAATGGCAGGAAGGACTTAAACTTTTTATAATTTATCTCTTGCAAAAATTGAATTTGAGAAATTATAATGAGCAAGCCGATAAAAGGCAAATAAAAACGATGCTCTAAAACGTAATAAAAACTAGACGATTCAGGATTAATTAATGATGGAACTAGAAATAAAAAATACCACAATAAACCAAAAGCAAAATATTCTTTTTTTATTCCCTTTTTCCAAATAAAAACAACAAATAACAGTGCAATTGCGATTAAACCATATAATACATGCGCGTCTCTAATAACCGCCATGATAGATAAATCATAAGGAAAGAAAAACTTCCCCAAACCAATTATTAAAACTGGAGAATTGTCCAAGATAGAATTGAATACACTATAAATTGTTAAGCTCCCTTCAGACATAGCCAGACTACGAAATAAAAACCATATAAAAATAGCCGCCGTGGCTCCAAACATCGATATTAAACCATTAGTTTCTGCAAACTTCTTCTTAGATAAAAAAAGATAATAAAAAATTAATAAAATAGGAAAAAATATGGCCGCCTCTTTAGTAAATAATGCCAACAAAAAGAAAAGCACATAACCAACATAGTTAGCCGTCTTAGGGGTTTCTAAAAACTTTATAAAATATAAGAAAGAACTCAAGATAAAAATAGCAAGCAGCGAATCATTGCGACCAGGAATCCAGGCAACTGCCTGTACTAAAGCAGGATGAAACAAAAATAACAAAGCTAAAAAAAGACCTAAAAACCGAGAATCTTGTAATTTATTTAATAACTTAAAAACTAGACAAGCCGCTAATATATGCAATAAAACATTAACTAAATGATAAAACCAAGGCAACGGACCAGAAATAAAAGAATCTAACATGAATGAAATGTTCAATATAGGACGATAATAAAAATTACTATTAGAAAAGAAAGCGTCCTCAACAAAAATATTACCAATATCAGAAACACTATTAATCATTGGATTATTTTCCAAAATCAAAACATGGTCATCCAAATAAGAAAAACCAAAAAAAGCCGTCAGCGAATAAAGCAAAATGCCCAAAAAAAATATAATTAAATAAGGTCGGTATTTATCCAACATAAATTACTTGGATTTATTTATATAATCCAAAAAAATACTTAATCCCAGTCCAGACAGTTAACATTCCATACTTCAAACTACGCCAGAAGTTAATTGAAGATGCTTCTTTAAAATATCGCACAGGAACGGGAATCTCTCCAACACGATATTTACGAGCAATAATCTTAAATAGCATCTGACTATCAAAAACAAAATCATCAGAATTATTTTTCCAAGATATTTTTTCCAATACCTCTCTTTTATAAGCACGCATTCCTGTGTGCCATTCTGATAAATTGCGTCCGCTAATTAAATTTTCAAACATCGTTAAAACTCGATTGGCAAGATATTTATATAACGGCATTCCTCCTGCTAAAGTTTCACGTCGACTTCTAATTCTCGTACCAAGCATTACATCAAAATAATCATCAGCAATAAATTCAGCAAAATATTTAACCAATTTAGGGTCATACTGATAATCAGGATGAATCATTACAATAATATCAGCGCCATGATTAAGCGCTATTTCATAACAAGTTTTTTGATTTCCACCGTAGCCTTTATTATTACCATGTACAACAACAGTTAGCCCTAACTTTTTAGCAATACCGGCCGTATCATCAGAGCTTTTATCATCAACCAAAATAATTTCATCAACAATATTCGGTAAATCAGCTACGGTCTTTTCTAGAGTTTTAGCAGCATTATAAGCCGGAAGAACAACAATAATTTTATGGCTACTATACATAGGGATAAAGTAATTAAATAATTGCCCTTATATCGCCAACTAATGCACCCTTTTCTTTTAAAAAGAGCGGATTAATATCAAACTCTTGAACCTCAACATGCTCCATCGCTAAACGAGATACTGCCACTAAAATATCAGCTAATTTATCAATATCGTATTTTTTTCTACCGCGAGCACCGTCTAAAATAGGAAAAAAGGGCAAACTTTTTATTAGTTTATAAGCTCGACGCTTATCTAAATCGGCTACCACAACTTTGATTTCTTTAAATATTTCAGCATAAATGCCACCCAAGCCCAGCAAAAGTATTGGTCCAAAAGAAACATCACGCTTGAAGCCTAGAATTAATTCTAAACTACTAGTTATTTGTGGCTGAACTACTAAATAATTTTGTTCATTATGTAAAACTTTTTTATTACTACGATAAAAATTTGCGGCCGCCTTTTCCAGTTCTAAACGATTAGTTAAATTCAGAATAACCGCCCCCTTATCAGTTTTATGAAGAAAATCTGGTCCAACTGCTTTCAAAACTGCCGGGTAAGAAGTCTCCACGTCAGCACCATATCTTATTGTTCTCACGGCTGGAATTTTATATTGCTTTATTAGTGACAATAAAGATAGATAGTCACTATTTGTTTTTTTGTTTACTGGTGCTAGCTGACGGAATGGAGTTAAGCCATTTACAACTTCTCTCCAGCTAGATAATTTTTTTACAGTTCTAATAGCGCATTCAGGATAATCAAAAACTGGTAAACTTTCTTTAGTTAATAAGGATTTGGCGTTCTTCACGGTTTCTCCTCCTAAAAAACTAGCCATCAGTAAACGCTTAGGATATTGCTTATCTACCCTGATAATTGCTTCTGCTGTTTCTAGGGGCTTAGTACTAGTTTGTGGTGTTAAAAGAATTAGAATATTATCAGTAGATTTTTTCTTAGCTAGCTCCCTTAAAGCATCCTCATATCGCACATCATCCGCATCGCCAAAAATATCCAAGCTTCCATTTAACAACAAATTTTGTTTTGCAGTCTCATCAGCTGATAAAACTGCTAAGCCACCAGCATTAGTTAGTATCTGCAAGCTATTAGTTATCGGGCCGTGTGTTGCCTCTGCTTGTAATAAAAGTAATAAATCAAATAATTCTCCTAAGGTATCAATCATAATTACCCCAGCACGCTCTAGGCCTGCTTTAACGGCTATGCTACCGCCCGCCAAAGCACCGGTGTGGGATTTAGCAATCTTACTCCCCTGTTCGCTCATTCCAGCCTTTAGTACAATAATTGGTTTTTTAGGAGAAATTTTAGAAGCAATCTCCATAAATCTGCAACCATCTTTTATATCTTCTAAATACAAAATAATTGCTCCAATATTTTTATCAGTAGCTAAATGAATTAAAAAATCATTTTCATTTAAAACTGCTTTATTGCCTAAACTTATAAAATAACCCAAATTAAAATTCTTATCTTTCAACCAATCTAAAACCGCGCTACCAATTGCCCCTGATTGTGAAAGTAGGGCAATTTTTCCGCCAGCCAAACCGCTACCAGCAAAACTAGCATTAAGATGATTAATATTATTAATCAGCCCTAAGCAATTAGGGCCTAAAATATTTAATTTATATTTGCGAGCAAGAGCTTCTAGTTCTTTTTCTCGAACTATTCCCTCTGAACCCGTTTCCTTAAATCCAGAACTGATTATAATAATATTTTTAATTCCTAAAAGTCCACATTTTTCGACTTCTGCAAGCACAAATTGTGCAGGAATCACAATAACAACTAAAATAGTAGATAACTTTTTGTTAGGGATTTTATCTAGACTAGGAAAAACATTTAAACCAGCAATTTTCTTCTCTTTCAAGTTAATTGGGTAAATTATTCCTGGGTAATTACTTTTAAGAATATTATCTAATACTTGTCGACCAATTTTTGTCTTATCAGATGAAGCGCCAACAATAGCGACTCCTAGTGGTTTAAAAAAATAATTTAAATCCATACCTATTTTTTAATTAATAAAAATATACTAAAACCAAAAACTAATAAAAATAAATAATTAATGTTGAAGTAGACTAAAATAATATTAGGGAAGATAACTTCGAGCACTATAAAAACTAACCACAAGCAAACTAAAAAATAAAAGACTTCTTTAATAAACAATCTTGATAATAAAAATTTTAAATCCATATTAACTAGTCAGAAATATCAAAAATTTTCTGATATAAATTTCTTCCAGAAAACTCTATTTTTACTTCACTGATTTCTAGATAGTCTGGGCTATTTATAATCTCTAGGCTAGGAATAGAAATAGTAAACACATATTTCCCGTTCGACCTATAAACTTCTTTTAAATTAAAATCAGCTGACAATGTATCTGGTGCAACTAATTCAAGTGGTTGCAAATTATAGTCTGCTGTTGCAGGGCTAACTAGTGCACCAGCCTCTATAATAGCGCCCCTAGTTAAGTTACTCCGATATTTAATTATCAACTTTGCCCTGGAAAAGGTACGTGGTGTAAACACGGAAAAATAAACCGGACTCTTGATAATACGAGGGGAACTATCTTCTTTCTGATTAACATTAACGACGGGGGTAAAATTATTTATAAACCCTTTACCTAGCTTAAAAGTATGAGAATAGTTTTTGATGTAGGTTGCCTTACCAAGCGGAACTATTTTCAAAAAGAAAAAAATCAATATAATGAATATAATCAGCAAAATCCAAACCAGCCTCACTTTCAACAAAAATGGCTTTTTTTTAAAAAATTGAAGCATCATATATCTTTATTTTACGTTATTTTGAGCAAAAAAACAAATAAAAAAACACTCTCACTTTAATTCGTGAGAGTGTTTTTCGTCTATATACTTTAGTCTTATTTTCCGTATTCGAAACGTTTTTTCTTACCCTTATAACCAGTTCCCGCGGGAATTAAGCAACCGATAATAACATTTTCCTTAAGACCTTCTAAATAATCAATCTTACCATTAACAGCAGCATCAATTAATACACGAGAGGTTTCCTGGAAAGAAGCGGCAGATAAGAAACTATCAGTAGTTAAAGAAGCCTTAGTAATACCTAACAATAATTGATCACCAGTAGCAAGCTGCTTAGAGTCCTTATTAGCTTGGTAGAACACTTCATCTTCAACTGTTTCACCAGGAAGCAAAGTAGTATCACCAGCGTCAGTAACAAAGAAACGAGAGAACATTTGGCGAGCAATAATTTCAACGTGTTTATCATTTAAAGGTTGTCCCTGAGAAGAATAAACGTATTGGATTTCTCTAATAACATATTTCTGAGTTTCCAAACGTCCTTTAAGTTTATACAATTCACGTAAATCAAGGCTACCTTCAGTTAATTGAGTTCCTTTTTCAATAATCTCGCCATCCTTAACCATCATCATGGTTCCCTTTAAAATGGAGAACTCTTTAACTTTTTCGGCTTCCTTAGAAACGCTAACTAATTTCTCAGTAACTTTAGCTATACCAGCAGTAGTAGCTTTTACCATTTCTCCGCCGACACTAAATAAATCAGTATTTTTAGAAACATGGTCACCATCCTTCACTAAAACATTAACTTCAAATTTCTTTTTATCTTTAGCAGTTAAACCACCAGCTAATTTTACTTCATTAACTTTTTCAGAGAAATAATATTTATCACTATCTTCTCCTTTATAGAAAATGCTTAAAATCTTAGCTTGAGGATTATCAACTAATATTTCTTTTCCATCCTTATCTTTAATAGTCTTTTGTGCAAATTCAATCTTAATGCGTCCAGAAACGTCGGCCATAAGCGCTTTCTTTTTTGGACTTCGAGCTTCAAAGATTTCTTCAACACGAGGTAAACCTTGAGTAATATCGTCTTGACCAGCAACACCTCCAGTATGGAAGGTTCTCATAGTTAACTGAGTACCAGGTTCACCGATAGATTGAGCGGCAATAATACCAACTGTGGAGCCCATCTTAACTAGCTTATTGTAAGCCAAATCCCAACCATAGCATTTAGCACAAATTCCTTTATGCATCTTACAACTCAAAACTGAACGAATACAAACTTCAACAACTTCTTTAGATTTGATCAGTTTAATATTATCTTCATCCAACATTTCGCCAGCCTTTAGAATAGACTTTCCTTTTTCATCTAAAGCGTCTTTAGCTAAATAACGACCAGTAATCTTCTTGTAAAAATCTTCACCTGTCTTTTCAGCGTCAGTTTTTTTCATAATTGCCCCCTCTTCATCACCACAATCTTCTTCAGAAACAATAATATCTTGAGAAACATCAACTAAACGACGAGTTAAATAACCAGCATTAGCAGTTCTTAAGGCAGTATCGGACAAACCTTTACGTACACCATGAGTAGAAATGAAATATTCTAATACACCGAAACCTTTCTTAAAGTTTCCTTTAACAGGTAATTCAATAATGGCGCCGGAAGGAGAGGTTACTAAACCTTTCATACCTAAGATCTGAACTGGCTGAGCCCAAGAACCACGAGCACCAGAATCAATCATAGAATAAACCGGTAAAACATTGTTCAATCCTTTTTTACAAATATCTCCGATTTTATCTTTAGTATTAGTCCATTCTTCAATAACTTTAGCGTAACGTTCACTCTCAGTTAATAAACCATCTTCGTATTGTTCTTGAATAATTTCAACTTGTTTATTAGCAGCATCAATTAACTGATCCTTTTCTGGTAAGTTAGGCAAATCACCGAAGCCCCAAGAAAGACCAGATTTAGTAATAAATGAGAAAGCACGATTTTTTAAACCATCAATAAATTTAACAGTTTCGTCTTCACTATAAAGACGCAAACATTCACGAATTAAATCTTTTAATTTACTCTTACCGACAACATCATTAATAAATCTTAATTTTTCTGGGAGTAGTGAGTTAAAAATTAAACGACCAACGGTAGTCTTTAACATTTCATCTCTATATTTTACTGAGATTGGTTCATGAAGAGCAATGAAATTATTATTGTATGCTAAATATGCCTCATCTTCATTATAGAAGTAACGCATATCTTCACGCTTGGCATCAGCAAAATCTTTATTAACCAAAGTAATATAATAAGTTCCCCAAACAATATCTTGAGCAGGAGCAATAATCGGGTCACCAGTTGCTGGCTTTAATAAATTGTGGCTAGCTAACATTAAATGCTCAGCTTCCCACTTAGCCTCTTTAGTTAAAGGGACATGAACAGCCATTTGGTCTCCATCGAAGTCGGCGTTAAACGCTGTACAAACAAGAGGATGGATTTGAATAGCCTTACCTTCAATTAAAATCGGACGAAAAGCTTGAATACCAAGACGATGTAAAGTAGGAGCACGATTTAATAATACAAAAGCTCCACGAACAATTTCTTCTAAAATATCCCAAACTTCATCATGACCAGCTTCAATATAACGAGAAGCACTACGAACATTATGAACAATCTCTCTCTTAATTAATTGAGAAATAATAAAGGGTTTAAATAATTCCAACGCCATAATCTTCGGCAAACCACATTGGTCAAGATTTAGTTTTGGATTTACAACAATAACGGAACGACCAGAATAATCAACACGTTTACCAAGTAAATTCTGACGAAATCTTCCCTGCTTACCCTTTAAAGTATCAGCTAAAGATTTTAGTTGTCTCTTTTGACCAGTAGAAGCGGTAACCGTTTTTGTATGACGAGCAGAATTATCAATTAAAGCATCAACGGCTTCTTGAAGCATTCTTTTTTCGTTACGACAAATAACTTCTGGAGCATTTAAATCTAATAATTGTTTCAAACGATTATTACGATTAATAACACGACGATATAAATCATTTAAATCAGAAGCAGCAAATCTTCCGCCATCTAACGCTACCATCGGACGTAAATCCGGGGGAACAACTGGAAGAACATTCATAATCATCCACTCTGGGCGCAAACTATTATTTCTAAAACTCTTTAAAAGTTTTAATCTCTTAACTAATTTTTCTTTTTTAGATTCAATCGCATCCTTTAACTTTTCTTCTAGATTTACAATACTCTTTTCTAACTGAATCTTTTCTAAAAGTTCACGCACGGCCTCAGCTCCAATAGAAGCTTCGAAAATATGACCAAACTTTAAACTTAAACTTTGATATTGATGTTCAGATAATATTAAAAGTGGTTTCAATTCTTTAAGTTCTTTTTGAGTTTGAGCAAAGTCTTCATCCAAACGAGCAACTTTTTCATTCTTAGCTTTTAAAGCTTCTTTGATTTCACCATCATTATCGCCGGCTTCTTTGATTTTCTTTATTTCATTATTATATTCATTTTCAAAACCTTTAATCTTACTCTTATACTCCGCCTTAATTTGATTAATAGTTATTTCCTTTAAGCTTTCATCAACGTCGGTAACAATAAAACTTGCATAGTAGATAACTTTCTCTAAAGATTGAATTCCTAAATTCAAAAGTAAACCAATCTTAGAAGATAAGCCTCTTAAAAACCAAATATGAGAAGCGGGGACCTGTAGGGTAATGTGACCCAATCTTTCACGTCTAACAATACTGCGAGTTACTTCAACACCGCATTTATCGCAAACGATTCCCTTATAACGGATTTTTTTATATTTTCCGCAGGCACATTCCCAGTCTTTAGTCGGACCAAAAATTTTCTCACAAAATAAACCATCTTTTTCCGGCTTTTGAGTACGATAGTTTATAGTTTCCGGTCGAGTCACCTCTCCGTGAGACCAAGACATAATTTCATCCGGACTGGCCAGTTTTAAACGGATAGCGTCAAAATCGCTGGTTTTTATTGGATTTAACATAATATGTATATGTAAATGCTTATTTAATATTATTACTCAGACTTCTCTCCGCCTTCTTCTAAAGCGACGACTATCTCAGGCTTATCATAATCGAACTTTTCTTCTTTAATTATTTCTTCATCTAAATCAGTCATAACCTCTGAAGCAGTCATTCCGTTCTTTCCATTTAAAAGTTCAACATTAAGACCAAGTCCTTTTAGCTCTCTAATCAAAACATTAAAGGATTCAGGTACGTTCAATTTTTCAATTTCCTCACCCTTAATAATTGATTCATAAGCCTTAGATCTTCCAGGAATATCATCAGACTTAATAGTTAAAATTTCTTGTAAAGTATGAGCGGCACCATAACCCTCTAAAGCCCAAACTTCCATTTCTCCAAATCTCTGTCCACCAAATTGGGCTTTTCCTCCCAAAGGTTGTTGAGTAATAAGAGAATAAGGACCGATTGAACGTTGGTGAATTTTATCTTCAACCATGTGGTTAAGTTTTAACATGTACTTATAACCAACGGTGATTTGATTATCATAAGCCTCACCAGTTTTACCATCATATAAAGTAATCTTTCCATTTTCTGGTAACCCCGCCTTTCGAAGCTCTTCTTTAATTTGTTCTTCAGTAACACCATTTAAAGCTGGAGACATAACTCTGTAACCAAGCTTCTTAACAGCAAAACCAAGATGAGTTTCAAGCAACTGACCAAGATTCATACGAGAAATAATACCCAATGGAGAAAGGATAACATCAACTGGAGTACCATCAGCCATATAAGGCATATCTTCAACTGGAACAACTTTAGAAATAACACCTTTATTACCATGACGACCAGACATCTTATCACCAACTTGAATCTTTCTTAAGTTAGCAACGGAAACTTGAATTGATTGTAAAACGCCAGCTGACAGTTTATCACCCTCTTCACGAGAAAAGATTTTAATATCAACTACTTTACCGTGTTCACCGTGTTCAAGATACAAAGAAGAATCACGAACATCTTTAGCTTTTTCACCAAAGATAGCTCGAAGTAATTTTTCTTCAGCTGATAAAGTTGTTTCTCCTTTTGGAGTAATCTTACCAACTAAAATATCCCCAGATGAAATTTCAGCACCAATTCTGATAATACCTTCGTCATCAAGATTCTTTAATTTTTCTTCACTGATATTTGGGATATCGTTAGTTACAACCTCGGGACCAAGCTTAGTATCGCGAACATCAATTGTATAATTTTCAATATGAATAGATGAATAAACATCTTCCTTAACTAAACGTTCAGAAATAATAACCGCATCTTCATAGTTGAAACCTTCCCAAGTCATGAAAGCAACTAAAACATTTCTTCCTAAAGATAATTCCCCGTTATCAATCGCTGGACCATCAGAAAGGATATCTCCTTTTTTAACTTTAGTTCCGACATCAGTAGTGGGATGCTGATTAATACAAGTTGAGGAATTAGAACGTAAAAATTTATTCAAAGTATAAGTAATAACTTCACCTTTTTTAGTTGTAAGTTCAATTGTACCGGCATCAGCTTTAGTAATCACACCATCTTCAGCGGCAATCACAACATGACCACTATCACGAGCAGCTCTTTCTTCAACTCCAGTACCAACTACAGGCGCCTCACTCTTTACAAGAGGAACGGCCTGACGTTGCATGTTTGTTCCCATTAAAGATCTCTGTCCGTCGTTGTGTTCCATAAAAGGAATCAAGCTGGTAGCGATAGAAATAATCTGATTAGCGGCAACCCCAACAAAATCGATTTTATCAACTTCTTCCATTCCCGGTTGGCCATATTTTCGGCCTTCAAATTTAGATACTAAAAAGTAACCATCATCACTAGTAGGAATGGTTGAATCGACAGTAATATATTTTTCTTCTTCAAAAGCATCAAGATAAACAATTTCATCAGTAACACGAGGACCTTTTTTGTCCTTAACAACTTTACGATATGGAGTCTCTAAAAATCCATAACTATTGAGTCTAGCATAACTAGCTAAATGGCCTACTAAACCAATATTTGGACCTTCAGGAGTAGCAATCGGACAAATACGACCATAATGAGTAGTATGTACATCACGAACATCAAAGCCCGCTCTTTCTCTTGTTAAGCCTCCAGGACCCATCGCCGATAAACGACGCTTGTGTTCAAGTTCAGCTAAAGGATTAGTTTGATCCATGAACTGAGATAATTGAGAAGACATGAAAAATTCTCTGACAACTCCAATTACTGGACGAGCATTAACTAATTTAGAAGGCGTAAGTGAAGCAATATCAGAAGTCGACATTCTATCTTTAATAATTCTTTCCATTCGAGCTAGTCCAACACGGAAACGGTTCTGAATTAAACCACCAATTGCACGAATACGACGATTACCAAGATGATCAATATCATCTTCCGGTTCTTTAGTAATATTTAATCTAATTACTTCTTTAATAATTAAAACTAAATCTTCCTTTCTTAAAATACGATATTCTTTTTTGTTTGAAGGTAAATCAAGACTAAAACGACGATTTAATTTATAGCGTCCAACACGACCAAAGTCATAACGATCAAAACGGAAGAACATAGAATAAATAAGTTGACGAGCATTTTCAACAGAAGCTAAATCGCCCGGTCTAATGCGGCGATAAACTTCTTGTAAACCTTCGGCTTCATCCTTAGCAGCATCTTTTTCAATCGTTGCTTCAATGAAAGTCTTTTCTTCTTTATTTTTTACTAAATCAACATCAGCAAACAATTTAATAATTTCTTCATCACTAGTATAGCCAAAAGCACGCAACAATGAAGTAACGGCAACTTTACGTTTACGATCAATTCTAACCCATAATACTTTATTAGAGTCAGTTTCTATTTCAAGCCAAGCACCGCGATTAGGAATAATCTTAGCACCATAGCATTTTTTTCCTTTTATAAACTCAGCGGTAAACATTACCCCAGCACTTCTAATAAGCTGAGAAACAACAACTCTTTCAATACCGTTAATAATGAATGTTCCCTTATCAGTCATCAATGGAAAATCACCAAGAAAAACTTCTTGGTTAACAGCATGATTGGTTTTTTTATTTAATAGTCTAGTCTTTACACGCAAAGGAGCTTCGTAAGTAATATTCTTCTCGCGACTTTCTACTTCAGAGAATTTAGCTTCATCTAAATAATAGTCTTCAAGATATAATTCTAAATCACGGCCGATAAAATCGGCAACGGGATTTATTTCATCAAATAGCTCCGCTAAGCCTTCCTTAAGAAACCAATTATAGGAATCTTTCTGTATCTCGATTAAATCCGGCATTGGCAGGACCTCTTTTACCTCAGAAAATGATTTGCGTTTAGACATAGATATATAGAGTAATTATTTAACTATTTAAACTATAAGATAACAAAAGAGCAAAAAAAGATAGCCAGTAAATAAAGGGTTTTTAACAAAAAAATCCCAATCAAAAATTGGCTTGAGTTTCAAGAAATATTAAATTAATTCGTTTTTTTATAAATCACTTTTTTTAGGTAAAAAAGTGTTAGTCTGTTCTTATGATAAGAATAATATGATAATAATTATCTTTTGTCAATACACATTTTGTCCACAATCGCTTTTCTAAGCTCCTCTCTATCATCCCAAGGGATTTTCACCCCTCCAGCAACACAAATATGTTGTTCGGCTCCTTTCCCCGTAATAAGCACTAAATCATTTTCCTTGGCTAATTCTAGTGCTTTTTCAATAGCCTCATGACGATCTAGCAACTTAAATAAATCTTGACCAATAATCTTACCAGCCATTTCTGCGCCAACCGCAACTTGATTAATTATATCATTGGGATTCTCGTCATAAGGGTCCTCATTAGTAACAATAACGACATCGGCTTTAAGAGCGGCCATGCGCCCTAAAATAGGGCGACGAGTTTTATCCCTTCCCCCTCCAGTTGAACCTAAAATATGAATTAATCTCTCATAGGGAACCAAAGAAATAGTTTCATATAACTTCTCTAAAGCTTTTGGTTCAAAAGAATAATCAACCATTGCCCCAAAATCTTGCCCCTCATCAATCATTTCCATTTTACCAGCCAAGCCTTGAACCCCTTCCAGTCCTGAAATAATTTTCTCTACAGGGATAACTTGATTCAAGCCAACGGCATAAGCAGCTAAAGCGTTCAGCGCATTAAAATCCCCTAAAAGATTCAAATGTATTTGTTTCCCATCGATTTCTAAGTCCGTACCAGAAATTCCAGTTGCCGCCAAGACTCCCTTGATAAAGGTAAAATCTTTAGCGTGCGCCTCACTACTTAAATGTTTCAAAACAGCAGTCAAGCTATGCTCTGCATTTAATGAATAGGCTATTTTAACTTCACTTCTAAAATTTAAAAAGTACGAGGCATTTTTATCATCGCCATTAGCAATAATAGTTTTTTGAATTCTAGTTAAATCTAATTTTTTTAAACCGTTTTTAACGCTACGAACCTTTTTATTTTCATCGACATATTTATTCTTGAAACGTTGCAAATGAGCGAATAGCAGACCCTTGGCTTCTTTATACTTTTCAAAACTGCCATGAGATTCAATATGCTCAGGATACAAACCGGTAAAAACTAAAACGTCATAATTTATAAAACGATGTCGAAATTGTTTAATTCCTTCGGAAGTGGTTTCTACAACTGCATAACGACAACCATTCTTAACCATCCGACTTATAAGATTTTGAATAAAAAAACGACCAGGCATAGTCATCTTTTTATCATTCAACCATTCACTTTTTCCATCAGAAAAAATAGTCGTTGAAGTAAAGCCGGTTTTATAACCCGCTTTTTCTAACATTTTAGCAATCAAATAAACCGTTGATGTTTTTCCGGCCGTTCCAGTAACTCCAATAATAATAAGTTTGCGACTAGGAAATTTAAAATATACGGCCGCAACAAAGCTCAATAAAAAATGATAAACCGGTTGTACGGTTTTAAACAAACGTAGCGGAATAAGTTTTTTTATTTTTTCCGTCATAATTAATTCTGAGACGCGATACTATTTATATTCTTTTCGACGTTACTATACTCCTGTTTCATACTATTAATATTTTCCATTTTTGCATTCAACGCTTCTAGTTCAGCTTCCGCTTCGTGTAATTCAAACCCCTTGTCTATTATCTGCCCTTGTGTAGACCTAAAATCTTCTTCAGCAATAATATTCAGATTTTTTTTCAAATTATTAATTTTTTCATTAGCTTGTACAATTTTTTCCTGCAAAACTCTAACCTGAGCACTTGGCGCTAAAACGGAATCACGAGAAGAATCTAAACGATCAAATTGTTCATGTGGAAAATTACTACTAACATTTTCAAAATGTTCCATATTTATTATATTTAATAATTATTTAGAAAAAAACATTTCATCATCATCGCTGGGAGGAAATGATTGTTTTTTAGGTTCATTTTTTTTATTTTCTCTAATCTCTTCTAAAATTTCATCCTCATCTTCAATTACCTCCTCCTCTTCATTTGAAGTTAGTTGTAGTTCTTCGGCAATTTCTTCTTCAATTATCTCAGTTTCTTCTTCTGGTTCTTGTTTTTCAACATCAACATCCTCATCTTTACCAAAATCTAAAACACCATCGTCGCCTTCATCTTCGGAGCCAAAATAACTATCTGGTGCTTTTGACTCAGCACGATTATGAATAGGCATAGCGCTCATACCACCCCCTGCTTCATATTGCTCACGACTAATCATCACTTCGCGAGGTTTAGAGCCATTAGACGGACCAATAATTCCGCCCTCTTCTAACATATCTAAAATTTTAGCAGCTCTTCCATAACCGATAGATAATCTTCTTTGTAACATTGAGGTTGAGGCCTTACCGGCTTTTACAATTATTTCTTTAGCTTCTTCAAATAACTCATCTTCATCACCATGGTTTCCATCCATTCCCACTCCCGCTACTCCACCGACTTTCTGGCGCTCAGTAATACCATCAAGATATTCAGGCGCACCACTCTTTTCTTTAATATACTCAACAACATCATTAATTTCATTATCACTTAAATAAGCGCCTTGAATACGTTTAGGTTTAGATAGCTCAGCTGTTGAAAAAAGCATATCCCCCTGACCTAATAATTTTTCAGCGCCAGAAGAATCTAAAATAGTTTTAGAATCTACTAAAGAAGCAACCGAAAAAGCGATTCTTGTTGGGATATTTGCTTTAATCAAACCAGTAATAACATCAACGCTCGGTCTTTGGGTCGCCAATATTAAATGGATACCAATCGCCCGAGACATCTGTGCTAAGCGAATAATAGCTGCTTCCATATCCTTACCAGCAGTCATCATAAAATCAGCTAACTCATCAATAATATAGACTATGTAAGGAAGCTTATCTGTAGTTGTTTGATTATATGATTGAATATTTTTCTTTCCCGCTTTATTTAAAAGATCATAACGTCTATCCATTTCATTCAAACACCACTTAAGAGAATTGATAGTTTTTGAAACCTCGGTAATAACTGGGGTTAAAAGATGAGGAATTCCATTATATACAGGAAGTTCGACTCGTTTAGGGTCAACCATAATAAAACGTAACTCATCAGGATTATTTTGATATAACAAACTAACAATAATTGCATTAAGACACACTGATTTTCCAGAGTTAGTTGCGCCTGCTACTAATAAATGAGGCATCTTCGTTAAATCATACAACCAAGAGGTTCCGGAAACATCTTTTCCTAAAGCAATAAATAAATTATTTTTTCTATTTTTAAAGGCTTCATCTTCAAGAATTTCTCTCAAACCGACAATCGCCTTAGAGCGATTTGGGACTTCAATTCCAACTAAAGATTTTCCAGGGATTGGGGCTTCTATCCTGATAGGATGAGCGGCCAAAGCTAAAGATAAATCGTTGCTTAAAGTTGTAATGCGAGAAAGCTTAACTCCTTCGGCTGGTCTAAAGGTATATTGAGTTACAGTAGGACCAACTTTTGTTTCTCCCATTTCAACCTCTATTCCAAATTTATTTAAAGTATTATGTATTTTTTGTAAATTTAATTCTGTATCGCCACCAATTGCTTTAGCAAACTTATTATTTAATAACTCCATTGGCAAATCAATTCTAACTGAATTTTTAGGCCAAGCAATTTTTTCTTGTACCTGTTTTTTATCTTTATGCTTAGCAGCTGGAGAAGGCTCATCTTCTTTATCTTCTACAATTTCTTCTTCAAGCAGAGCATTAACATCTCGTTTCTGCCAAGCACTTAAAACTTCCTCGCGGGCGGACTCAATTAAAGCTGAGCGCTGGTCATCCTTATCATCACTTTCTGATTTAGAAAATAATTCTTTAAAGAATAGGGCAAATGGTTTAAATATTTTTGCCCAAAAACTTTCACGACCGATTATTTTTTCTAAAGACGTATTAAAAACTAAAACTAAGGCAATTAAAAGGCAAGCAATTAAAACTATTACTCCACCCCAAAAACCAAAAATATAAAAGAAAAGACGACTTAAATAATAACCAACATATCCGCCACCTTCTCCCAAAGAAACTGCTATTTTCCAATTTGCTTGATTCATAAAAAAATGAAACAAGGTCTGATAAGAAACAAATAAAAGTCCTAGTCCTAAATAATCAGTAAATTTAAAAGCAGATTTAGAGCGACGAATTAAAAGAAAAGCCCAATATAGAAAAATCAATGGGACTAGCCAACGTCCATAACCAAAAATAAGAGTTAATCCCTTTGAAAGGAACTCACCAAGATGACCAGAAAGATTAAGCAAGCCTAATAAACTAATAACCCCCAGCACAACGAGCAGAACAATAATAATACTACGCTTTGCTCTTTCGTCTAAGTCGAAATCTGGCAAAGTTACATAATCCATCGGATTCTGACTCTTCTTTTTTCTTCCCATATTAGTTAAACCTAATTTACTGAATGATAAATAACCCAAATATATGACATTATAGCACAAAATTTAAAAGACGGCTTAATTAATCTCAATATCAATAAAGATAGCTTCTGGAACTTTAGCGCGAATCTTCCTTTCAATATCATCAATCTTTTTACCTACTAAACGAGGGACTCTATCCATATATTCAACTGAAAACTTAAGAAAATTTTCGTAACTTTCTTTTACATCTTCATATTCATTTTCCAAGAAATGATGTTTATTAAATTCTTTCATGAGTGAAGAGGCATTAAATTCTATATCACACTTAATCAAATACTTATCAACATCTAAAACGGCCGATTTAAAATCTAGCACCTTTTCAATTGTTGGCTCACTATTTAAAACTTGTAATACTAATTTTTCATCTTCTTCAGGAATACACTTAGTAATTAAATAACTGCGATTTTTGGCAATTAAAATAATAGCGGCAATACCCAAGGAAGTTCCAATAGCAATGGAACCAACGGCATCCCAAAATATTTGGCCGGTAACACGAGACAAAATAATACTTAAACCTGCCAAAGCGACGCCAATAACCGCTAAGCCATCCTCATAAATAACTGCTAATGTTGTGGGGTCGGCTTTTTTAAAGATAGTTCCCCAGGTATCATTAGGAAAGTGTTTACGAACATCTTTAAAGGCAAGCCACAAAGTAAAAGATTCAATTACAAAAGCTGCTAATAAAATATATAAATTCCAAACATTAAAATGTATAGCGGGTTTATTAATCAAAGCGTCAACTCCGTGATAAATAGTAACCCCAGCACCAATAAAAAAGATTCCGCAAGCAGAAATTAATGCCCAAATAAATCTTTCGCGTCCATGGCCATAAGGAAAAAGATGATTTGGTTGTTTCTTTGTTTTTTTAACACCAATAATTAACAATGATTGATTAGCTGTATCAGCAAAACTATGAACCGCCTCAGAGAACATCGCCCCAGAACCAGTCATAATAAAACCTACAAACTTAGCGACACAGACTACGGCATTCCCAAAAAAAGCGGCAATAATCGGCAATAATCCAGATAGCTTATTTCCATCACCAGAACCAGAAGAAATCATACTTTTGTTATTAATTTAAATTATTTTTTATATCTTTAATAAACTTCGATACACTATTACTCATTTCTATTTTTTTCTTCACAAATTGTTTTTGATAATTTGTTTTTTTACTAATTACCATTTGAGCTCGACGTAATAATTCTCCATCTTTTAACTTTTCTAAATCGACAACCAGTTCGGGATGATTAATAAATTCAGCAAACCCATAATTACGAATATCATAGGCAACGCTAATTTCTGGAGTTTTTGCACCATAGGCCATCACTCCAACATGGAGCATCATTCCAATTATTAAATCTAACTTCCCGTAGACATATTTCTGCTCGTTAGGTTTTAAATCGACCAATTTCAAATTGCTAATTTTCAATTCTGGATAAATATTTTTTTCACCAGGGTGATGTTGTAAATAATATACCTCAAAACCTAATTCGTTTTGAAAATAATCTACCGTTTCTTTATAGGCATGTAAAATATCTTCGCGCCATTTTCCAAAACCAAGCCAACCAGAATAATTTAAGTTTAAACCAATTTTTTGTTTACGATTTAAAAGAGATAGCCTGGAAATTGTAGCGACTGATGGCTTTTTTTCAAATAAGAAAGCGGCTGGATCACCAACTACTTTTATTTTAGTAGTCCTAACCCCATTAGCAATCAAAAATCGTTTTGTATTTAAATCACGAATTCCAATTCCAGTCGCCTTATTAGCTAGTGCTACCACGCTATCAATCTTATCCTGAGACCATAAAGGAGCATCAACCTCTTTAATATAACCAAGGCCAAATAAAAAAATCGGTTTAACAATTTCGTTAATTGTTTTTAAATTAAAAGGTAAAAAATAAGAATATAAAATTCCACCACCACCAATAACAATAAAATCAGCATGATTCAATTTTACAATTGTTTTTAAATCATGATTCTTTAAAACTTCAACTGGAAAATTATTAATAATCGCACCCGGAAAATTCTTATACAAAATTTCCTGAACAGCCAAAACTATGGCGTGGTCGCCTTTATTATTTTTATCCCAAACATGAATATGAGCAATCTTAAATTTTTTGTTTTTAATCATTACAAGTTTAAATTAGCTATTACTTGATGAAGAAGTTCTTCAGCTCGGATTGGATCACAATCGTGCTTTAAAAATAAAAACGCTGAAGTACGAATAGCAGTCCAATTATAATATAAGTTAATTCTTTCTCTTAAACTATCATCTAATTTTAAACCAGAGTAAGTGAGGTAAGATGACAAGAAAACCTCTTTCAGCTCCTCGGCCATTTGATGATCTTTATTTTTAGTTACCAATTTATATTCTAATTGCTGTAAAAATGTTCCTATATCACGAGCGAAATCACCCAAACAAAAATCCGTAAAATCAATTAAACCAACCCTCTCTTCGCCGGTTTTAATAATATTTTCTGTATGAGCGTCGCCATGTATTAAACTTAATACTAACTCATGTGAAAAAAACTTTTCTTCCTGAGTAATAAAATAATTATAAATTTTCTTTAAATCCTCATCAAATTTTTTATCATAACGAATAGACATTTCTCTCAAAATTGTTTCCACTCCAGGAATTACAGTTCTAATGCGAGAATTCATCGGGTTAAAATTAGCCGCCGTCCCGGCTGGAAGTCTATGAAGACGAGCAAATAATTCTGAGGCAAAGGGTAGTAATCGTTTTACTTCAGGATAATTTTTTTCCTTAATATAATAAAGTAGATTTTCGCCAACAATGCCACGATAAAAAGTTCCTCTAAAATATTCTGAATAGAACAACGGCCGCGGGATATCGATATCCCCTTGATTAAAATCTCTATCCCAAAGATATTTCATAGCTTGAAACACATTATCTCTAGGTTCATCACTATGAGCGGAGCATACAATTAAAATTTTAGTAGTTTTATTTTCGGAATCTGTAAAATAAACATCAAAACCAACAACCACATGATAAGTAGTGGTCCAAATTAATCTTTTATATGGTCTAATTACTACTCTTTCTATTCCCGAAAAGTCAGGATATAAAGGTAATAACTTGCGACGAAACATGGCTATAACATATTCTTCGTCAAATAACTGTAAAATTTTGTTCATAACTTTTGTAAACCTGAAATTAAACTATTTTTCTCCAATGTTTTTTCCAGTGTTCTTCCCAAATGAGCTTTTTAATTTTTAAATAATATTTCTCCGATTGTAATTTATATTTTTTTGTTTTTGGATCGTTTAAAGATCTTACCGAACGAACTAAATCCTCTAAACCTCTTTCGATACCATCAGGACTCCAAGCATAAGGTCCAAAAATTTTAGAGAAATCTTTCGCGCTTGCCCACCAAAATGTACAACTAGCAATTCCTCGAACTAGATGCCAATAAAACCATTCGTAATTTTTATCTTTTTTATATTTTGCATCAAGAGAAAGAGCTAGATAAGCGAACTTCCATAAATAATTATGAATTTTATTTTTCTTATCAAACCAGAGCTTGAATGGTTCTTTAGCAAGAATTTCTTTTCTGGTAGATTCCCAAGAACAAGAAATAACTTCTACTTTTTCAGGCTTAATTTTATTTTTTAAACTATAATCAATAAACTCAGAAATAGTTTCTGTTTCTATTTTTTTAACTTTAACAATCTTTTCTATTTCTGCGGTTGGATCTTCATGTCTTAACCCATATAATTCAGCATCAGTAGCCGTAATAATAATTTCTGTAGCTGATTTTAATTTCTTCGTCTCTAAAGCTAATCTATCGGGAGGATAAGCGCCAGAAAAATCACGATTCCGAAAAATGACTTTAAGATTACTGTTTTTATCTATATAGAACGTATTAAAATTAGGATGATTTTTCCCGCCATCATAAGCAATCTCATCTAAAATAATCCATTTGTAACCTAAGCGTTTTACAATCTTGGCAACTGCTGGAGAGTAGGCCATTTCTGGCAAAAAAAATCCTGATGGCTTAAATTTATTACCAAAATATTTTTTCAATATTTTTTCGTTCTCCTTAATTTGTCTTAAAACTTCTTCTTCTGGCAATAGGGGCAGAAACCCGTGATAAGCCGCTGAGCCAGTTAACTCAACTCGACCAGCTTTAACTAATATAGATAAACGATTAATAAAATCTATCTTTTTTTCATCTTCTATTCTTGTTAACAAACAACCAGTAATATTCCAAGTCATTTTTAGCTTGGGGTTTTCCTCCATTAAACGCAACAAACGATAATAGCTTTTATCCAAAGCTTTCTGAACACTATAAGATTCAATATTGGCTGGTTGATAAAAATGTAAAAAATTTATCCATTTCATAAATTTATTTTTTTAGCACTTTACGATACAGCTCAACATATTTTTTCGCTGGTATTTCCCAACTATTAGATTGTTGCATTACTCTTTTTACTAAATTTTTCCAAGAAGTCTTATGATGATAATTTTCTAAAGCTCTAATAATTGCACCATAAAAAAGATTTGAATCTTCCGACTTAAAAGTAAAGCCTGTTCCCTGCTTAGTCGCTGGATTAAAATTTTCAACCGTATCATATAATCCGCCAATTTCTCTAACAATTGGGATACATCCATACCGCATAGCAATCAACTGATTTATCCCACAAGGCTCATGATTTGATGGTAGAAGAAATAAATCGCTCGCCGCACATAATAATGTTTCCAATTTTTGATCAAATGGTAGCCAAATAATTTTTTTAGGAAACTTGCGTTGCAATTTTTTAATAGGTTTAATATATTCTTTACTTCCATCGCCCATAAATACTAACTGGATATCGAGCTTTAATAACAATTCAATAATTTTTAAAATTAAATTAAAACCCTTCTGAAAGGTAACACGAGAAGTCGTGCACAATATTGGAACTTGAGCATTTTCAGGTAAACCAATTTTTTTCTGAAGATACTTTTTATTATCGCCTTTACCGGCTACTGAAGAGGAGGCGGAATAAACTTTATGTAAAGTATTATCCTTCTCTGGATTATAAGTATTATAATCTATACCATTAATAATCCCATATAATTTATCTGATCTATTTTTTAAAATTCGATTTAAATCCTGGCCAAACTTTTTAGTCATGATTTCTTTACGATATTGTTCGCTAACAGTATTAATAATATCGGCCGACATAATAGCACGTTTAGCAAAATTAATATTTTCTAAATTTTCGTCTTCAAGATGAGGAATGCGTCCGCGACCATAATCTTTATTTTCTGGAGCAATTTCCCACCAATTATGACCAAATTGAAAAATCAGATTATGAATTGTAAATACCGTCTTAGCCTTCTTTAAGGTTTTAGAATATCTAAAATCAGTCTTTAAATAATACGGAATCAAACCAGTTTGCCAATCATGACAATGAATTACATCAGCTTCAAATTTTAAAAGCGATAATAATTTTAAAGAAGCAACATTAAAAACTAAGAATCTTGCATTTTCACGTGAAGAACCATAGATCTTTTTATGTTTAGAAAAAAACTTTTTGCATTCTATAAAATATACCGGCAAATCTTCCATTAAATACCCTTGCCAATAATTTACTGTAATATTTTCCTGGCTATTCAGGCGTAAATTCACATCACTAAAAATCAGCTTTAAGCCTTTTTCCTTTTTATCAATCATCCGCCCATATAACGGAGTAATAATTGCAACATCATGTCCCAAGCGCTTTAACGCTTTAGGTAAACTACGAGTTACATCTCCCAGGCCGCCCGTTTTAGAAAACGGAGCAACCTCAGAAGCAATATGAACGATTTTTAATCTTTTACTTTTAAGCATAGACTAGAATTTAATGCACAAATAGCAGCCGCCAAAGCATCAGCGGCATCGTCAGGTTGAGGCATTTCTTTTAAACCTAAAATCAGTTTAACCATTTTTTGAATTTGTTTTTTATTCGCCTTACCATATGCAGAAACTGCCTGTTTAATTTGTGAAGGTGTAAATTCACAAATTGGAATATTGTTTTGTTTTAAAGTTAATAGCATTACCCCTCTCGCTTGTCCAACTATTAAGGCTGTTCTAACATTTTTATTAAAAAATAACTGCTCAACAGCTGCCAACCCCGGCTGGTACTTTTTTATTATCTTATCCAATTCACGATGTAAAATATCTAAACGCGTAATTAAGTCATCTGCGGGAACTGTTTTAATTGTTCCATAACAAAGACATGAAAGCTTCCCGCCATCCTCTCTAACCACTCCATATCCAGTATCAGCGATACCGGGGTCGATACCAAGAATGATTTTTGACATTTAATCGTTAGATGAGATTAGTATAATAGTCATTTACATCCTCATTATCTTCAAGTTCATCAAAAAACTTTTCTAATTTTTCTTTATCTTCTTCTGGGGCTTTAATTTTTTCTTTAGAAACTGATTCTATTTCTGCTTGCTCAATCTTTAAACCTTTAGCTTCTAAAAATTCTTTTATTTTCTGTAAATCTTTAATTTCAGTATACACGGATATCCCCTCCTCTTCTTTCTGAAAATCTTCTACCCCCTGGTCGATTAATTCAAGTTCTAAATCTTCATTACTTAAATGTTTAGCTTTTATTTCTTCATTAGGAATTCTAATCACTCCCATTTGAGAAAAGTTCCAAGCTACCGCCCCAAAAGCACCACCATTTTTAGTAAACAAATGACGAACGCTAGAACCACTTCTATTTTTATTATCAGTTAAACATTTAACAATCACCTGAATTCCAGGAGGAAGAATACCTTCATATAAAAGTTCTTCTACCTGAGCTCCAGCCAACTCTCCGGTTCCTTTCTTAATTGCCCTTTCAATATTATCTTTAGGCATATTAGCTGCTCGCCCCTTATCTACAGCGGCTCTTAAGGACGGATTAGAGTTAGGGTCGCCACCTTTTCTAGCGGCAATAGTAATTACATTAGCTAATTTAGTAAAAATAGCCCCTCTTTTAGCATCAACTAGTTCTTTTTGGCGATGCGTAGTCGCCCACTTGGAATGTCCAGACATATTAATTGCTAGTCTTATAAAGTTAAAACACCGAAAAAATACATTTCTCAGCTAATAGAACTTTAACTTAAATTGAAATAAAAATCAAGATGAATTATAATAAAAATATAATAAAATAAAGCAAAAATATGGATAATAAGCATTTGCCAGATTTAGACGAAGTTGTCATTTCCGCCCTTGATTTATTTATCGAAGAAACGCCACCTAAATTAAATTTAGAAAAAGCTGGTCAACCCTTTGTAGTTGGGAGTGGGAACGCCTACAATACCGGAAAGTTATTGTTTTCACAACGCCCAGCCATCTTTGCTAATGAAAGTAATTTAAAACCAAAGCTTGTCGCTCATCTAAGCTTAATTAAATCTGGTGTTGTTAAAAGAGCAATTATTATATCGGCTTCTGGAGAAAAAGATGCTGCCTGGGAAGTAGCCGAAGCGGAAAAATATGGTCTAGAAACCACTCTCCTAACCTGTAATTCTAATTCCTCAGCCGCTAAACTAGCAGATAAAACCATAGTCTACAGAAATCTACCAGAGCCTCAAACATATAACACTTCTACTTATCTAGGAATGCTTATGTCGGCCAGCAATGAAAATGCAAAAAATATTAAAAACTTTATAAAAAAAGTGAAATTACCAAAAAACTTTGGTAAGTATGGCGCTTACTCCATTATCGTTCCTGATGAGTTTTCTGAATTAACACCGATGCTTGATATAAAAAAACATGAATTATTTGGACCCCATCTTTCTCTTCGCGCTTTTAGTTTTGGTGATGCCCGGCATGCTAAATTTGTTATGCCCTGGGAAAAGGAGTTAGTTATTAGTCTTGGTAATAATAAATATTTTGGCTTACCACAAAATCGTTTACAAATAAAAATGCCAAAAAAATACGGGGCGGGATTAGTTATGGCCTTAACTTATTATTTAATTGGTAAAATTCAAGCAGCCAAGCCTCCATATTACAAACAAAATATTGCTAAATATTGCATAGACGGGCCTAAAGCGTACGGTAAGAAAGGAAAATTTGATATTGTTGTCCCGGGTAATTACTAATATTAAACAAATTCATCTAAAAACGCTCTCTCACTGGGAGCGTTTTTCTATTGACATTTAATCTAAAAACGTGTTACTATCTGAAGTTCTTGAGGCGAAATAGCAAAGAGTGCTACGTAGTTAATTCTCAAGGACGCCTGACCCGGGAATGGGTGCACATTAAAAACTTATCAAATTGAAAAAGAAATCTTTGGCACGCATACTTGCGCTGCCGTTATTCGTGATGTTTGCAGGATTGATTACAGTTTTTGTAATCCTTTCCTTAGTAGCCAACTGGCACACTGTAGCCACTTGGCCGAAATCTACTTTTGGTTGGGCAACCGACCATGCCTCTTTCCTAGTAATAGGTGCAATTGTTATCTTTTATCTTGGAGCTTTTGTATATTTTATTAGTAGTAGATCATTTGGATCATTGTATGCAGCTAATGAAAAATTTTGGTATAAGCCAAGTTGGCCAATTTCACAAACGGCTAACGAGATAGCGGACCGCTACAACCTACACTTAAAAGATTGGGTATATGAAACTGGTCTAAAAATCATCTGGATTGGCTTAATTTGTTTTGTGCTGACCACGTTTCCGCTATCTAACCATTTTGGATTATTAAAGGGTTGGCTTATAGCTCTTGGGTTTATTACTATTGCACTAGTAGAAATCAGAATTCTGCAAAAAATAATCAAGAATGCAGATGCTAACTGGAATAATGATGACTATAAACCAAGCAATTGGTTAGTATGGGCATTCATGCTCATCCCAGTGCTAGCAAGTTACTACCTGGATATATTTTTATTCAGCTGGAAAAACCCTTGGATCACCGCCGTTCTCTTGGTCATCCTTGCAATCTTCCATAGTTATATGTTTTATCAAAAAAAATCAATTAAACGAAAGGAACAAGAAGAAACCGAAAGAAGAAACAAGGCCCTAGAAAAAAGAATGGTCGATCTATCTCACGAAAGATGCTACAGCCTGGCAATGCAGTATCTCAACGCCAAGAAGAAAAATAATGAGACGGAATCCGAATTGATTCTAACGACTATCAAGGGATTGGTTGTAGATGATAATAATCGGCTTAAAGGATTGGAAATTAAAAAGTTGGTTGCAAAAATGGAATTCGCTAATTTCGCGATGGCACCGGAAATTTTAGCTTTAGTTCTAGATGAACTTACGATAGAAGATGTGAGCATTATTCTTAGTTTCAACACAGCTTACTATTTTAATGAAACTGAACTACCACTATTTTTTAAGTATTCCAAGGATAAAAAAGACATCCTGAAAAGATTCTGCGAAAAGTTGATGGACCCGAATATAATTCTAAACAAAACGAAACAACAATTCCGGTTTAGAGCTTTCGTGAGCATTATCAACTCATTAGAGTTTGGCTATGAAAAAGAGTGGTCAGACGAAGAATGGATTAAAAATATAGTTCTCAATATTGAGCATATATTAAATCTGACAACCGAGTTTTTACCAAAAATATGGAATAAAGTGGAAGCGTCACAGCTTGAAGCCTATCTCCAAAAAACTAAAAAGAAATATGAAGACTCAGGAATACAGGTCAAATTTCCTGAAATTCCTATAATTTAATATTTACGCTCTTTTTAAAAAAAGCCTCGCGACAAAATCGTGAGGCTTCTTTTTTTATCAAATTTAATTTAATTATTTTTTAGTCCCCTGTTTTTTTACTTTATCAATCGCGGCTTGTAATTTATTTTTATCAGCTAAATAATAATGTTTTATTGGTTTAAATTTAGCATCTAATTCATAAACTAATGGAATCCCGGTTGGAATATTTAATTCTGATATTTCAGAAGTAGAAATTTTATCTAAATATTTTACGATGGCTCTTAAACTATTGCCACTTGCAGTAATAATAATTTTTTTGCCATCTTTAAGTTGTGGAACAACTTCTTCTTTCCAAAAAGGAACTGCTCTTTCAACTACATTTTTTAAACTTTCAGCTTCTGGAACTTTTATACCTTTATACCTTGGGTCATTCTTCTGATTAAAAAGATTTTTGCTATCAATTTTTGGAGGCGGAGTACTATAGCTACGGCGCCAAATAAGAACTTGCTTCTCCCCAAACTTTTCTGCCATTTCTTTTTTATTTAATCCTTGTAAATTTCCATAGTGTCTTTCATTTAAACGCCAGTCGGTAACAACCGGCAACTTAGCAGCGTCCATTTCTTTCAATGCTATTTTTAAAGTATTGGAAGCTCTTTTTAAAAATGAAGTAAAAGCTAAATCAAATTTAAAACCTTCTTTTTTAAGTTGTATTCCAGCTTCTTTAGCTTCTTCTTTTCCTTTTGATGATAAATTAACATCAGTCCAGCCAGTAAAAAGGCCTTTTTTATTCCAAGTACTTTCACCGTGACGCAACAAAACAATTTTGTACATAAGATTCTTACTTATTTTTTTATTTTTTTATTATATCATAAATTGACTATAAAAGTTCAAAAATGATAGTATAAAGTATAGTCTAACAGAAATATATCAGAAATATATCAAAACTACTAAGACTAGCCAATTTAAGAAATTAGCCGTCGAAAGCGGATTAATTGCCATCAAGTCCGTCCATATCCTGGGAGGACTAATGATGGGTTCGTTCCGGATCTTTTCCGGTTTTTTTCGTTTGTTCTTTAAATTGTTTTTTTATAAAATATTAGTCAAAATATACTTTCAAATTTTTAGATTCAAAAAAAATAATCTTAAAGAAAAAACCTCCTCACAATTCATCCGCAGTAATATTATCTTTATCATTATTACTGTTTTAGGTATCTTTTTTATTGTATCTAATACAAATAGTAAAAATCAAACTAATACACCAGATAGTTTAATTCCAAAAACTATCATGGCAAACTTAGTCAAGAATGAATTCAGTTCTCTAGATAGCGAAGAATTAATAGAAGAATCATACACGCCCAATAGTCTAAAGGTTGCTGGTAAAGAAAAGTATCTGGATTCGTTCTCCACCGTTGAAAAACAAATAGGATTAACTGGAAACACTAGTGAAGAAGAATATAATCCATTAGTAATCGTGAGCGAAGATGGCTTAGCTATTAAGCCGCGAATGATTGGGTCTAATTTAGCAAATGATGGAATTATTCCTCAAAGAAATGCTATTGTATATTATACTGTCCAGAAAGGTGATGTTATAAGTAATATTGCACGTAAATTTGATATTACTGTAAACACTATTCTTTGGTCCAACAATTTAACTGCCTTCAGTTTAATTCGACCAGGAGATACTTTAACTATTCTTCCATATAGCGGCGTCGTGCACACCGTTAAAAGTGGCGACACCTTATCCAAGATTGCTAAACTATATGATGTAGAGGCAGAAAAGATATTAAGCAGCAATAATATTGGTGGCTCTCTAAAAATTGGTGCTAAAATAATTATTCCTGGAGGAACAAAATTAACTACTTCTATCGCCACAAATAAACGAAGCAATAATGGCAATACCGGCTTATCTATTATTCGTGATTTAGTAAAATCTCCAAACGAATCTAGCGCTCCAACCTCGGGAGCTAAGATGGCTTGGCCAACAGTTGGTCATCGTATTACGCAATACTATTCATGGAGACATACTGGTTTAGATATCGCCAATAAAGTTGGGACTCCTTTATATGCAGTTGAGGCTGGAACTGTTGAATTTGCGGGATGGAGTAACGGTTATGGCTATAACGTGGTAATTAACCATGGCGGCGGCAAAAAAACTCGCTCAGCTCATGCTAGTAAATTATTTGTTAAAGTTGGGGACGAAGTTGAAAGGGGCGAAAATATTGCAGCCATGGGATCTACCGGTTGGTCAACTGGACCGCACATCCACTTTGAAGTAATCATTAATGGTAAAAAATATAATCCACTTAACTATATAAAATAATATGGGTCAAATACTCTCTGGTATAATTTTAACTGCTGCGGGCGCATTTTTAGTTATCAAGACTGAATGGTTTATTAACAACTTCGGACGCATTGCCTGGTTTGAAGAAAAGCTTGGTTCTGATGGTGGCTCTAGATTAGGCTACAAATTAGTAGGAATTGCTTTGTTATTTTTAGGCATTATCTTAATGACGGGTAGCGGTGATGATTTTATGCTTTGGCTACTTAGTCCTATTTTAAAATACAGCTAACTTAAATAAAGATAGCTAATTACCAGAATAAATTTGATAATAAAATTATAGGCTCTTGACCGAAAAGAAAACAATTGATAATCTTTTACAGTCAGATATATGCGGGCCCTTAGCTCATCTGGTAGAGCACCTGCTTTGCAAGCAGGGGGTGGCAGGTTCGAGTCCTGTAGGGTCCACAAATAAAACAACCCCTTAACTTTTATTAGCTAAGGGGTTTTGTTTTACATTATTTTTTATTTATTTAATCAAAATAAATAATGCCATTATTTTGATTGTAACTACCGCCAGCAAAAGAGTCAGCCTTAAATGGCTTAACAAAATTTTTAGGGGTTAGGGCAATCTTTTTAAAAACTGCCATAGTGCGACGAAGATTATTGTCCGGTCCGATATTTTTAAAAGCGATTGGTAGAAAAAAATCAGTAGAAAATATCTCCAACAAAGCCTCTGGCCCAATACGCCATAAATCAACTGGATATTCATGCTTAGGGAAACTTTTTCCAGGAACAGTAATAACGATATAGCCGCTAATTTTACAAATTCGCATCATTTCATTTAATACCTTCCAAGGACGAAAAGTGTGTTCCAAAAGCTCAAATGCCCAAACATGATCTTGGGTTTCATCATAAAAAAAGTCTGGTAAGTTCTCGGCGTCACCAACGATATTCTCTTCTTCAGGAATATACTCTAAGTCAACCTTGGAGAGTGTCGCTCCAGCATTTTTTATCATCTCCTCAAATTTAATTCGACGACTTTCTTGTAATAAACCCAACACTTCTCCGCGGGCAGAACCTAAGTTAGTAATCAATGCTCCTTTATCAATAAGCGGAACCACTTCACTCTTAAAAAAATCAATTACATCAGGCATGCCTGGATAATCTAAATTTAATTTATCGGAAACTATTATCCAAGGTAATTGATTCTTTGTTTCATAACAATAAATATCAAGACTAAAAATACAATTAGTTCCGCCTTTCGTGCTAACTACTTGACTCTGAAGTTCAAAACCAAGCTGCCAAAGAATTTTTTGAATACGAGAATTAGTAGTTGAAGTATTAAGCATAAGTAAAAGCTTTTTAACTTTCTGGTTTTTTAATTTTTTAATTAAAACCGAAATTGCCTTCTCTTCAAAACCAAGCCCCATTGAACTACAAGAAAAAGTCGCATTTTCAACCGTGGCTATCTCACCCTTAATATCAACAATAAAAGCTCCTATCAATCCCAGCGAAATTTCTTGCTGGAAAGCGGAAACGGCATACACAACCCGTCCGTTATTCAATTTAGCAAAGATAGATTCAATTAAATTTTCTTCACTTTCGAATTGGTCAGGATTAAAATTCAGCCGATGAGTCGTAAATAGTAATTTGATTATTCTATAAAGACCCCGGGCAGGAGGAATGGCAACGCAAATTTGTTTGCCCAAACTTTTTTGAACTTCAAAACCCAAACCGATTTGACTACGTTCTTTAATCTTTAAACGATAACGATTTTGACGAGCCCGAATATCACTCGAAGATTCTTTGGAGCGAGAACTAACAATCTTAAGACTCTTTAACTTTACTAAGTCTTCAGGAGATAAAACGTGAATACCGGAGATAGATTCGCTAACCTCCCTTAATAGAGCTTCGTTATCATCAATGAAAACAGCTGTCTCCGGACGAATATCCGTCAGCTGTAATAACCGCTTAATATTAAGAACTTTAGGCTCCCAATTGGCAATGACCTGAGTAAAAATACTCTTATCAATCCCTAATCGGATAAAGGCTTTTTCTACGTCAGATAAATCATTTTGAGAAACAATAAAAATCTGGATTCCACGGTCATACATGAAGTTAATTAATTCATAACGATCCTGGTGCAAAGATAATCTATCTTCCTTAACAATTGTCCCCTCCCACAAGGTTTCATCTAAATCAATAAAGAGTGCCGCAATCTTTTTGGCAACTCTAACACTTAAAACATCATTTACTTTTTTCATTGTGCTGTTATTTTGGTTAAACATGAATTTTTAAAGAGCTTGTGAATATTAAAACAAAAATGATAAAATGTCAATAAAAGAGCCTCGTCGATGAATGGCGAGGCTCCTTGAACAATTACCTATTACAATTTAATACCCTAATTCTATGATTTTATTTATCAATTGTTTATAGCTTAAACCCGTATCCATCATAAGCATGGGAAACATGGAGATATCGGTAAATCCAGGCAAAGTATTAATTTCATTTAAATAAATTTTTCCATCATGTAAAAAGAAGTCGATGCGGGAAAATCCTTGGCAGTTAAATAAATGATAGGCCTTAGTAGCAAGCTCTTGAACCTGTGCAATTTGCTTAGGGCTAATATCAGCCGGAATAACAGCTTGAGCCTGACCCAACTTATATTTATCCTCATAATTATAAAAATCTTTTGCTAGCCTCAACTCACCTGGACGAGAAACTAATAAAGTCTGATTACCTAAAACCGCAACCTCTATTTCTTTTGGACTCTTTAAGCCCTGTTCAATAACTAATTTGGAGTCGTGCTTCTTAGCTAAATTAATTGCCTTTGCCAAATCTTCAATTTTATCAACTTTAGTGATTCCAACCGATGAACCGGAATTGGCTGGTTTAACATACCAAGGCAGGGGCAAATTTTTTACTATATCACTAAGAGTATCGGCAATTTCATTTTTCGTTTGACGTTTAAAATCAACTACGCGATAGGCAACCTGATTAATTTTTGATGAACAGAGTAAATCTTTAAATACTGCCTTGTCCATACAAAGAGCCGAGCCTAACACGCGACAGCCACAATATTTAATTTTTTGACTTTCAAATATAGCCTGAAGTACACCATCCTCGCCATATTTACCATGAGTCATGAGTAAAGCGATATCAAACGTCTTCGTAAAATCTTCAATTTTTAATTGATATCCTTTCCCGACGACTAGCTTATTAATATCTTTTACTTTATAAAAAAGACTATCTTTCTTATTCCAAAAAACTAAAATCAATTCGTATTTTTTATAATCAAAATTTTTAACAACATTCTTGGCAGAAACAATTGAAACGTCTGATTCATTTCCTAGCCCACCAAAAAATAAGGCAACTTTTTTCATATATTTTTATTATAAATGTATTTTAGCAAAAAATAAGTTTTATTTATACAAGGACTTCTCCATCAGCCCTGTTGATAAATCCTCTTGATTCTTTTTATTCTTTTATTTAATATAACAACATACCAAAGCTACAGAACATGATGACAAAAGTGTTTTTGGTCTTGATTCTGAGTTTCGGTCCGCTCTCACAAGTTAAGTATCTGGATACATCCCTTAAAAGCCTCGTGCTATTACAAGCGGACTTCCAGGAAGTTGATTTTCCGGAAATAATCGGTCTTGTACCGACCATTCCCACAACACTTAACGTTGTTACTCAAGCGGCCCCACTTTTTGCCGGGGCTATACCACATCTGTTTTTTTTACTCACAGAAAAGTTGGCGTATCAAAGGCAAAAGTACGAACTCAGAGGTATAATAGAAGAGGAAATATTATACCTATGACAATGTTATCCTCGGATTAAAGATTTCTTTAATCGTAGTACCTTCTTAGTCTCATCAAGAGACGCACAAAACATTATGGACCTTCAATCACAAGACAGGGTCCTGTACAAAAAACTAAAAAGCTCTAAACCAAAAAGCGCCGTCAACCTACGAGCGCTTTTTACTTGGTCAAAAATAAGAAAACCCCGTTTTAGTCAAATAGAAATTCTTAAGACTATATGATAAACTAATATTATGTCTAAAACTAAACCAAAACTTATTATCATTGATGGAAATGCGATTATTCACCGCAGTTTTCATGCCCTTCCACCAACCCTCAGAACTAAGGATGGGGTTTTAGTTAATGCGGTCTATGGCTTTACCTCTTTCTTATTAAAATCCTTAAACGAGTTTCATCCGGAATATGTAATATTAACCTTAGATAAAGCTGGTAAAACTTTTAGACATGAGGCTTATGCGGAATATAAAGCGACTAGGGTTAAAGCGCCTGATGAATTATACGAACAGATTCCGCTCGTTAAACGTATCGCCGAAGTTTTTGATATCCCAATTTTTGAAAAAACTGGTTTTGAAGCCGATGATTTAATTGGAACCCTTTGCAAACAAGCGGAAAAGGAAAAAAACTTAGAAACCATTATCATGACTGGCGATATGGACACCCTCCAACTAGTTAGCGAGAAAACAAAAGTTTATACCATGAGCCGTGGCTTATCAGATAGCGTTTTATACGATGCTGATAAAATTAAAGAGAGATATAATTTAACGCCTGAGCAAGTAATTGATTACAAAGCTTTACGTGGCGACCCAAGCGATAACATTCCTGGCGTTAGAGGAATCGGTGAAAAAACAGCAGTTGAGCTGTTAGTAGACTTCAAGGATTTAGATGGAGTATATAAAGCAGCTGAGAAAAATGATAAAAAAATAAAACCTCGAACCATAGAATTACTAACCACTTCTCGAGAAAATGCATTTTTAAGTAAAGAATTAGCAACTATTGATTGCAATGCGCCAATTGAGCTCTCTTTGGAAAAGGCGCGTTTCGCAACTTTTAATTTAGACAAAGTTTTAAGTATATTTAGTGAATTTGAATTTAGATCACTTCTTGGAAAAGTTAAGGAGGTTCGAGATAGATTAGAGAAAGCACATCAAGGAGGCGAAGCAGGAGCGGAAGTAGTTGAACAGAAAATTGAAAAACGTCGTCAAGAAACTAATTATACTTTTATTAAAACGGAGACTGAATTTACAGATTTTTGTTTAAATTTAAGTAAGGCAAAAGAATTTGCCTTCAAAACTGAAGCTTCCGATACTAATCCTCTCACGGCCGAAATTTTAGGAATGTCATATTGTATAAAAGAAGGTGAGGCATATTTCGCAACTATTAATAAGGAACGTTTAGCAAAATTAAAACCTATTTTTGAAAATGAAAATATTAAAAAAACTGGTCATAATATAAAATTTGACTGGCGCATTTTAAATAAATTAGGAATCAATCTTCAGGGAATATATTTTGATGTCATGATTGCTTCATATTTACTCAATCCCGGAGAAAGGCGACATGATTTAGATGCGCTCGCTTTTTCTGAATTAGGAATAGAAAAAATAACTTCTAAAAATATCCAAGCCGAAGAACCTAAACAATTAAGTTTAGACTTTAGCGGACCTGACCCAGAAAAATTAAGTTTATTTGCCTGTGAAAATGCTGATTTAATAAAACAATTAGAAGAGATATTAAATAAAAAATTAAAAGAACTAGAGCTAGCTGATGTTTTTAATAAAATAGAGATGCCTCTCACTTCTATTCTTGGTGAAATGGAAAATCACGGAGTGAGAATAGCAATGGCTCCTCTAAATAAGCTAGATAAAGAAGTAAAAATAAAAATTAAAAAGCTAGAAAAAGAAATTCATAAATTAGCTGGTAGTGATTTTAATATTAATTCAACCAAACAACTCAAGGAAGTTTTATTTACTACTTTAGAAATTCCAACTGATGGTTTAAAGAAAACAAAAACCGGATTTTCAACCGCTGAAGATGAACTAGAAAAATTAAAGAACTTACATCCGATTATTATTTTATTACAAGAATACCGAGAATTAAATAAGCTAGAAACAACTTATTTAAATGCTTTACCAAAAATGATAAATCCAGAAACCGGAAAGATTCATACTAATTTTAATCAAACGGTCGCTGCAACCGGAAGGCTTTCTTCTAATGAACCGAATTTACAAAATATTCCTACTAGAACTGAAGAGGGTAGACGAATTAGAGAGGCTTTTGTAGCTGATGATGGATATAAATTAATTGGTTTTGATTATTCGCAAATTGAACTACGTCTTGCGGCTCATATGTCTAAAGACGCTGGGATGATAGCTGCTTTTAATTCTGGAGAAGATATTCACAGTGCAACAGCTGCGGGAATTAATGGCGTTAGCCTTAAAGAAGTTACCAAAGAAATGCGCCGCGAAGCTAAAGCGGTTAACTTTGGTATTCTATATGGACAAGGCGCACATGGCTTAAGCCAGGGGGCAGGAATTTCCTATTCTGAAGCTGGCCAATTTATTAAAAAATATTTTGAAACTTATCCGGGAATTAAAAAAATGATTGATGGTTTTATTAAACAGGCCCGTGAAGAAGGCTATGCAATTACCATGTTTGGACGTCGTCGTCCTTTACCTGATATGGAATCGACTATTCCCTTTGTGAAAAAAAGTGCGGAACGCATGGCAATCAATACTCCCGTTCAAGGTTCGGCAGCTGATTTAATAAAAATGGCCATGATTCAAATTTCAGAAATGATTGGAAATAAACAGGATGAAATTCGCATGCTTTTACAAGTTCATGATGAATTGATTTTTGAAATTAAAGAGGATAAGATACAATCTTACCTACCAAAAATAAGAGAAATCATGCAAGATGTAGTAAAATTGAAAGTTCCGATTACAGTTGATGAGCATACTGGCGATAACTGGGGCGAACTTAAATAAAACTAAAACAATGAAAACCAAATCAAAAAATCAGATTACTAAAATTGCTCTTTTAGGACTAGGTTTAGATAACCTGGCTCTTTTAGAATTATTAGACGCTAATAATGCTCCAGCTGAAGTTACTATTTGTGATTTTAGAGATAAAGATAAATTACCAAAAATAAAAATAAAAAATCTAACAATAAATTATCGACTAGGCGAAAGCTTTAACAAAAATTTAGGAGATTTTTCTTTATTATTTCGTTCTCCCGGTTGGCCAGTTAATTGCCCAGGGATTTATGAAGCTTTAAAAAATAAAATCACCAAACTATCTAGCCCTTTAAACTTATTTTTTAATCTTGTTCCAACTAAAAACATAATCGGCATAACCGGAACCAAGGGAAAAGGAACGACCGCAACTTTAATTTATAAAATTCTATTAGCTAATAAAAAAACTTCCGGAAAAAATGTTTTTTTGGGCGGAAACATTGGAATCACCCCACTTTCATTTTTAAATAAAATTAAGCCTGATGATTACGTTGTTTTAGAATTATCGAGCTTTCAACTTGAAGACTTAGAATATTCTCCAAAAATTTCAGTGATAACCAATTTATTTAAGGAACATCTCGCTCCCGCCGACCCTAATAATCCTAATTTCCACTCATCAATAAATAAATATTGGAAGGCAAAATTAAATATCGCCAAGAATCAAGAAAATAAACATTTAATAGCTAACGAATCTTTAAGAAAAATATTAACTAAAGAAAACCCTCGGGGAAAAGTAATTTATTTTTCCGATTGCAGCCTACCTTCAAAACTAACCGGTAATTATAATCGTCAAAATATTGCCGCCGCCGTTGAAGTTGCTAAATTATTAAAAATAAAACCTGAGATATATAAAAAAGTAATCGCTCGGTTTGGAAATTTAGAACATCGCCTAGAATTAGTTGCGGAAATAAATAAAATAAAATATTTTGATAATAGTTTTTCGACTACCCCTGAAAGTACTGCTTTAGATTTAGAGTCTTTCAACGTTCCAATTGTCCAAATTGCTGGCGGCGCCGATAAGGGCGCAGAATTTAAAAACCTCGCCAAAGTAATTAAGGAAAAAACTTCTTTTTTAATCTTACTTCCAGGACATGGGTCCGATAGAATTAAAAGTGAACTTAAAAAAATTAATTTTCCAAATAATAAGTTAGCTCTAACAAGTGGTATGGAAGAGGCGGTTAAAATTTCCAAACAAAAAGCAACCCCCGGTAACGTCGTTTTACTATCAACCGCTTGTGCTAGTTTCGGAATATTTAAAAATTATAAAGAAAGAGGTGACCTGTTTAAAAAATATGTCAGACAAACAAAATAAAACTCAGCAACCAAAAAATATCATCGGCGTTTTTGATTCAGGCCTAGGCGGGCTGACTGTTTTTAAACATTTTCTAAAAGATTTACCAGAATATAATTATATCTATCTAGGCGATAACGCTCGTCTACCGTACGGCGAAAAATCACAGGCAACAATTTATGAGTATACTCTAGAGGCAATGGAATTTTTATTTAAAAAAGGTTGTAACTTAATTATTATTGCCTGCAATACTGCTTCTGCTCAAGCATTACGACGTCTTCAACAAGAATATCTCCCAAAACACTGGCCAGACAGAAGAATTCTCGGGGTTATTAGACCGCTAGCTGAAGAATTCGCAAATCAGAAAATAAAGAAAATCGGAGTAATCGGAACAAAGTCTACTATTAATTCCGGAGCTTATGAAATTGAAATTAAAAAATTAAATCCAAATATTAAAGTTGAAGCAACTAGCGCGCCATTACTCGTTCCTTTAATAGAAGAGGGCTGGGCGAAAAAACCGGAAACAAAAATGATTCTTAAAAAATATCTTCATCCTTTAAAAACAAAGCAGGTAGAAGCTCTAATTTTAGGTTGTACGCATTATCCATATCTATTAAAAGAAATCAAAAATATTATGGGTCGCAGAATTTCAGTGCTTGACCCAGGAAAAATTATTGCTAGTCGCTTAAAAAAATATTTAGACAAGCACTCAGAACTCGGACTGAAATCAACCACAGAAAAAACTAGAAATTATTATACAACCGACGACCCTAAGATTTTTAAAGACTTAGGAGAAAAGTTTTTAGACGCTAAAATAGTAAATATTGAACAAGTTAAAATAACCGAACTGTAATTATGATTATCTTTCTTTACGGAGCCGACTCTTTTCGCTCAAGACGACTACTCCAAGAAATGAAAACCAAATTTATTAAAGATACTGACCATGATTCAGATAGTTTAGGTTTGGTTGATGGCCAAACAACAGACCTTAAAGAAATAAATGAAAAAATAAATACCGGTTCTCTTTTTACAAAAAAGAGAATGGTAATTATTGAAGATATTTTCAAAAATAAAAAGACAAAAATATTTACCGAGATTCTTCCCTATTTAAAAAAAGCAGAGACTGATGAGGAAAAAATAATTATTTTTCACGATAGCGAATTAAATGAAAAAGGCTCGATGCTTAAAGCTGATGCTAAAAAATTATTTGCGTTCTTACTTAAACAAAAATACGTTCAAGAATTTCAAAGGTTAAAAGACGCCGGACTCCTAAGCTTTATCAAAAAAGAAGCAGAAATGAACGGAAAAGAAATCGGGATGCCGGCGGCTACGGAAATAATTAAGAGAACGGGTGGAAATCTTTGGTTAATTTCTCAAGGCTTGAAAAAAGCTTCTTTGAGTAACGAGGGCAAAACAATCAGTATAGAAGCCGTAAAAGAAATGACTGCTGAAATATTTGAAGAAAATATTTTTGCTTTAACTGATGCCTTGGGCGGAAAAAATAAAAAATTAGCTTTACAAATTTTAGAAGAACAATATTCAGCCGGCGTAAGTGATGAATATCTCATCGCAATGCTCATTAGACAATTCAAAATTTTAGTTCAAATAAATGCTGCACTAGATTCTAGATTAACTCCCGATTCAATTGCCTCTAAATTAAAAATACACCCCTTCGTTGCTAAAAAAGGGGTTGCTCAGGTTAGAAACTTCTCCAAACAACAACTATTAAATTATTTAAATAAACTGATTCAATTAGATTTTTCCAGTAAGACCGGTGGTGGGAATATAAAAGTAGAATTAACAATGCTGATTGCGGGTCTCTAAAAAGACTAAAACCAATAGATAGCGCCTGAAACCCTTGCCTTTTTATTTATTATTTGTTATATTCTAATTCAGAATTTCTGAAGGTGAGAATCTGGTTTTTTTCGTTTAAAAATCGGGCAATTAGCTCAGTTGGTTAGAGCGCAACACTGATAATGTTGAGGTCGGAGGTTCGAATCCTCCATTGCCCACTTTAGCCTGATAAAAGGTAAAATTTATAGCGGGATAGAGCAGTTGGCAGCTCGCCAGGCCCATAACCTGGAGGTCGTCGGTTCGAGTCCGACTCCCGCAACTAAAAACTTTAACATCGGGCCTCGGTAGCTCAGTGGTAGAGCAAAGGATTGAAAATCCTTGTGTCGTCAGTTCGATTCTGACCCGGGGCACAGAAAAAGCAAGGTATTCCGTAGTTCCGGCGGATTATTTTTTTATCGGGGTGTGGCCCAGTTGGTCTAAGGCGTCTGGTTTGGGACCAGAAGATCGAGAGTTCGAATCTCTCCACCCCGACACTTGATTTTTATTTATTATTGTGTTAATGTTTCCATAGAAAGGGACGCTCGTCTCTAATAATTTTATTAATTTAGAATCCGTTATGCCAAATAAGAAATCCGCGGAAAAAGAACTTCGCAAAACCGTTAAAAGAAATACTGCTAACAAAAAGATTGCTACTAAACTTAAATCTTTGATTAAGGCTAATATTAAACAAATAAAAGCTGTTGATAAGAAGGTTAAAGAAGATTTTATCACTACTGTTCAAGCAATTGATAAGGCTACTAAAAAAGGTATTATTAAAAAAAATACTGCTAGCCGCAAAAAATCCAGATTAATGAAGAAAATCAACGCTTTAAAATAAGAAATTTTAAAAATTTTATAATAATTGTACTCCATCTTGGATGCGGACAGCTTAACCGCTTCTCGGATAGAGCGTAGAATCTATGTTAGACAAAAAAGCAAAGGAAAAAATCATCAAAAAATTCCGTGTTCATGATACGGATACTGGTTCATCCCAAGTTCAGATTGCCATTTTAACAGAAGAAATCAAAGAATTAACTGAGCATTTAAAAAAACACAAGCATGATTTCTCTTCTCGTCGCGGATTACTTAAGAAAGTTGGCGAAAGAAGAAAATTACTTAAATATTTACAAAAAGAAAACGCTGAACAATTTAAAGAATTAGCTGAAAAGTTAAAACTTAAGATTGCTGCTAGATTACAGGAAGAAGAGGAAGAAGAAAAGAAAAAAGAAAAGAAATATATTAATCCTGAAGATGAAGCAGAAATAAAAGAGGAAGAAACGGAAGAATAAGATAACTATGATAAAGCACAAGGAACAAAGGGTTGGGATTTTAGTAGACGTGTCGAACATGTACCATTCTGCTAAGAATTTATACAAACGAAAAACCAACTTTAAAGAGATTTTATTAAAAGCAGTGGCCGGCCGGAAACTTATCCGGGCCACTGCTTATGCTATACGGACAGAAACAAAAGAAGAGCTTCCCTTCGCTGAAGCTCTCGAACAACAAGGGTTTGAAGTGAAATTAAAGGACTTACAAATATTTGCCGGCGGCGCTAAAAAGGCTGACTGGGATGTTGGTATTGCAATTGATGCTATTAAACTAGCTGATAAATTAGATGTTATCGTAATTGTTTCCGGTGATGGAGATTATTTGCCATTAGTATCATATTTACAGAATAACAAAGGATGTTTAGTGGAGGTGATGGCCTTCAGAAAAACCTGTTCTTCAAGATTAATTGAAGAAGCGGATGACTTTATTGATTTAGGAAGTGATAAAAAATTTCTGATATATAACCGACAATAAATAAGCAAGAAAAAATAAATATAAAATGACCTGCCCGTTAAATAGATAGTGCTGTAAGATAATTACAGTCCTGTAATTTAACGGCCAGGCAAAAAAAATTATGGAAAAAGTATTTTCAGGAGAGTGGCTTGGCCGTCCTCTCACTATCAAGACCGGTAAAATCGCTTTACAAGCCGATGCCGCGCTCTGGGTACAGTATGGAGAAACTGTTGTACAAGCAACAGTAGTACAATCTAAAACCGAACGTGAAGGAGTAAATTTCTTCCCACTGATGGTTGATTTTGAAGAGAAGCTTTATGCCGCTGGCATAATTAAAGGTTCTCGTTGGGTTAAACGCGAAGGTCGTCCAACCGACCAATCAGTTTTAACAGGACGTATGATAGATAGATCTATTCGTCCGCTTTTTGTAACTGGTGATAATCGTGATATTCAAGTTATTGTAACTGTTTTAGCAATTGACCAAGAGAATGACTACGACGTTGTTTCTCTACTTGCTGCTTCAGCCGCTTTATCTATTTCTGGAATTAAATGGAATGGACCAATCGGCGGAATTCGCGTTGGTTTAATTGAAGATAAATTAGTTTTCAATCCAACTTACGAAGAACAAGCTAAAAGCACTCTTGATTTAATTGTTGCCGGAACTGATAAGAAAGTTATTATGATTGAAGCGGGCGCTAATGAAATTCCAGAAAGCGTAATGCTTGAAGCAATTAATGCTGGACAACGCGAAATGCAAGTTGCTATCGATTTAATCAAAGAATTAAAAGCTAACGTTGAACCTAAAAAAGTTGAAAAACCAATTAAAGAAAAGTCTGCTGAAGAGCTAGAAGCATTAGCTGAAAAAGAAGCCTTACTTGAAATTGGAAAGAAATGGTTAAGCGAAAATATTCCAACAATTTTATTTACTAAAGAATACTATACTAAAGGCGAAAGAAAAGCAGCTGTTGGCGCCATTAAAGAAGGTTTGGATGAATATCTAACTGCTCAAGGATTAAGCGGCGATAAGCGTGGCTTTATTGCTAAAAAATTAGTTGAAGAAATGATTGATACGGAAGTTACTCGCGCAATTGTTGAAGATAAAAAACGTGTTGATGGTCGCGGTCTAGAAGAAATCAGGCAGCTATTAGCTGAGGTTGCTATTTTACCTCGTGATCATGGTACTTCCCTATTCTCTCGTGGCGAAACTCAAGTTATGTCAATTGTAACTTTAGGCGCTCCAGGAATGGAACAATCTTTAGAAGGTATGGAAGGCCAAAGCAAAAAGAGATACATGCATCATTATAATTTCCCTCCATACTCAGTTGGCGAAGCTTCTCCTTTAAGAGGAACTGGCCGACGTGAAGTTGGACATGGTGCACTTGCCGAAAAAGCTTTGCTTCCAGTTATCCCAAATCGTGAAGACTTTCCTTATACTGTTCGTGTTGTCAGTGAAACTTTAGGTTCTAATGGTTCATCATCAATGGCTTCTACTTGTGCTTCAACTTTAGCTTTAATGGATGCTGGTGTACCAATTAAAAAACCAGTTGTCGGCATTGCAATGGGACTTGCCTCAAATCATGATATGAGCAAATGGGAAGTTCTAACTGATATTCAAGATTTAGAAGACGGCGAAGGGGGAATGGATTTCAAAATAACTGGAACTGATACTGGCTTAACTGCTATTCAGCTTGATACAAAAACTGATGGTTTAACTGAAGCAATCATTGCTAAAACTTTAACTCAAGGCCGTAAAGCTTTGAATGAAATTTTAGAAGTTATAAAAACTGCCATCCCTGCTCCAAGAGAAGAGATGTCTAAATATGCTCCAAGAATTATTAGCTTTAATGTTGATCCAGAAAAGATTGGCGCTATCATTGGTCCCGGCGGAAAAATTATTAACCGTATTATTGATGAAACCGGTGTTAGTATCGACATCGAAGATACCGGCTTAGTAATGATTTGTGGAACTGATGTTGAAAAAGTTAATGAAGCTGTTAGACAAGTTAAAGAAATCGTCCATGTTTTTGAAGCTGGTGAAGTAATGAAAGGTAAGGTTGTAAGAATGTTAGACTTCGGTGCTTTCATCGCTTTAAATGCTAACCAAGATGGTATGGCTCATGTTAGCGAATTAGCTCCTTACCGCATTGAAAAACCAAGCGACTTCTTAAATATTGGTGATGAAGTTACTGTTAAAATTAAGGAGATAGATGACCAAGGAAGAGTTAATCTAACTTTAAAAGGTTTGGAGGAAAATGCTCACCTTTGGAAGGATGAAAAGGGTAAATCTAACGGCCAACCATCAGCTGGAGGTTTTAGACCTAGTCGTTTCGGTTCTAGCGGCGGAAATGACCGCGGCGGAGCAAGAAAACCAGGAGGGTTTGTTCCTAGAGGTTAAATCTCTAAGAAGATAACAAACCATTGACTTTTAACCAAAATTAAGTTAATCTAACACAATATAAAATAATACAGAAAAACACTATGTTAGCGATAAAATTATCCAAAACAGGAAAAACAAACAAAAAAATGTTCCGTTTGATAATCTCGGAAAAAGGCCGTGATCCATATGGTAATGTTTTAGAAATCTTAGGTTCTTACAATCCTCATTCTAAAGAATTAGTTGCTAAGACTGACCGTGTTAGCTATTGGATTAGCAAGGGCGCTCAGATGACCGCAACTGTAAATAATCTTTTAGTTGAAAAAAAGATTATTGAAGGTAAAAAAGTTGTAGCTTCAAAAGTTGGAGAAAAAAGCGAAAAGCGTACTGCTCAAGTAAAAACTAAAGCTGATAAAAAAGCTGCCGCTGAAACTGCCGCTAAAGCTCCAGTTGTAGAAGAACCAAAAGTAGAAGAAGTTGTAGCTGAAGAAGCTGCTCCTGAAGCAGAAACACAAGCTTAATTAGCAAATTGACAAATAGCTAAGCAGTGCTAAAATACTAGCATAAGACTATTACACATTCAGTTAATAGTTATTTAATAAATTTCTTTTCTCTCTGAATAAATTTATTTATTCCCAGAAAAAGATTAACCAAAATTATGGAAGAGCAAGACAAGAAGTTTCTTGAGATTATCGTGAAACAAATCGTTGGTAATCCAAACGATGTAGTCGTAGACAGAACGATTGATGAAAGAGGAGTGCTTTTAACTCTTAAGATCAATCCAGCTGACATGGGATACGTTATCGGCCGCAAGGGACAAACCGCGCAGGCAATCCGCACCTTATTAAAAATTGTTGGTGCTAAAAATAACTCTCGCGTTAACTTAAAGATTTACGATCCAGAGGGTGGAAATCATCGCTCAAACATGAGTGCTGAAACTCCTATCAATCGTGATGAAATCGATACTTCAGCAATTGACGATTTAAAAATCTAAATTGAAAAAATAAAAATAAACAAGAAAGCCCGTGTCAAACCGTGGCTTTTTTGTTATAATAAGCAGAGATTAGAAATTAACCAAAACTATGAGATTCCAAATAATTACAATTTTTCCAGATATTTTCTCGTCCTATTTCGGCGAAAGTATTTTGAAGCGGGCACAAGAAAAAAAAGTTATTGAATTCAAAATTCATAACTTACGAGACTGGACATCCGATAATCATAAAACGGTTGATGATGCGCCTTATGGAGGCGGAGCGGGGATGTTAATGAAGATAGAGCCGTTATATAAAGCATTGAAAGATATCAACAAAAAATCAGCCAAGATTAAGACGGCTAAAAGAAAAGTAATTTTACTTTCTGCATCTGGTAAAAAATGGAATCAAAAAATGGCCCAAAAATATTCTAAGTTTGAAGAAATAGTTTTTGTATGCGGACGCTATGAGGGAGTTGATGCTAGAATAAAAAAATTTATTGATGAAGAAATTTCTATCGGCGAATATGTTTTAACTGGTGGCGAATTACCAACAATGGTAATGATAGATTCAATTACGCGGTTGCTGCCTGGCGTGCTCGGAAATAAAATGAGCACCATTGAAGAATCTCATTCCGAAGAAGGCTTAGCGGAATATCCGCAATACACTAGACCGGAAATATTTATTGCAGATGGAAAGAAATACCCAACACCAAAAATATTATTATCAGGAGACCATAAAAAAATCGCGGAGTGGAGAAAAAAACAACAAAAGGAGATTAAATAAAAAAGACCGGAGCAATCCGGTTTTTTGTAACATGAAAACCATAATTTACTAAGATTAGAGCAAAGTATAAAAAATTGAATATCTGTTTAATTTTTGCTAAAATATTAATATAATAACTTATTAACTTATTCTGACAAGAATATGAGTAAATTTGAAATGGGGTTTATGAAACCCAAAGAAGCAAAGGTTGAAGATAATAAAACAGGCCATTTAGCCAAAATGGCAGCGATTATGTCTTTAGCTTTTCTAAGCTTAGGCGCCGCTAAAGAAAGCCAAGCTTATAACAGGGACAAAAAGATAACTCCAAATTTAGAAGTCGCTAATAAATTTTTGAGTACCGCAAGTGAAGATAATGCTACTTGGAGTTATTTTACCAAGTCAGAAAGGCTCGGTCCCGAAATTCCGGTAGGAGCTGAAACTCCTTTCGGAAAAGGGGTAATAATATGCAACGGATCGGCTTATAACAATCCCGACTCAAAAATTATTTTTTCTAAAATAACTGAAGACGTTAATGAACAAGGAGAAAAGGTTGAACATAAAACAGTCGCCATTGATATTGATGCGGATGGAGACGTTGATTTTATCGCCAACAAAACTATGAGTGAAAAAGAATTAGGGTTTAGTATGCCTTATGAAGGCATGCCCTCGGTAAGAGAAACGGCAGATGGTACAATACACGGCATAACTCCTAACTTCGTAAAATCCTGGCAAGCACAAGAAGAAGTAAATAAAAACTTTTTTAACCAAGAAGTTCCTAGCGCTGTTGTTAGTTTAAGTGCTGATGGAGGACTTAGTGAAAGATTGACCATGAAAGAATGTGAAGAAAAAGTAAAAGGCCAATTCAGTGAGAAGGATGGATATTATGTTGTCTCAGTAACTGAGCTAGAAAAAAGCGCTCAAGAAGAAATTCAGGCTGGATTTTCTAAAACACTTCAAGAAGCTACAAAAGTAATGGAAGACGCTAAAAGCAAAAGACCAACTGAATCAGGAAGATATAACGCTCACGAAGGCTACGGACAACAATACTAGTTTCTAAATTTAAACAACAAAAAGAAATTAAATAAAAAAGACGTTCGTAGAAATACGAGCGTCTTTTTTAAAAGAACATTTTTTAAAAATTAGAAACTTAGATTGCTTCCAGAATGGCAAATTTATTACGCGGAAAAAATTCTACATACTGGCCGGCTGGCTCATCGACAATAGTCGGAAGTTTTGCTTTTATGCCAAACTTATAGCCAACCTTATAAAACTTTCCAGGCCTAATTAATCGGAAGGCATTATATTTACCATGATCCAGATTCCTGTCGGTAGGCATATTACCTATAACAAAGATTTCCCAATCAGCAGCCAGCTCTGGATAGCATTTAGCAAAAACTAAAAATTCAACGATTGTTGCCGGCACATAACTACTAGTGCTTACTACATCCAGAACTCTAAAGGCGTTTGTTGTGCATCCTCCAAATTCAATAAACTTCAATCTAAAGCGACGCTTAAGATTACGAATTGATTTAGAAATGCACTCTTGAGCCTCAACGCTCTCAATACAGAATCCTTCGGACGGGTCGATAGAATAATCTACTTCGATTTCATAACCTTTAGCTAAGTAGGAATATTCCAGGCCGATTTGAGTCGTCTGAACAACATCCAACAAGCTGATTTTATTATCTCTAATCATTTCCTGTACAGTTTGAAGGGCTTTTTCTTCGGGCTTGGTCAGTTTTTCCATAATATCTATGTTTTTTTGGTTAATATTCAGTTTTTAAAGTAACTATTTAAAATAACAATATTTTACAATCTTGTCAATATCATTAAACCACCTTCCAGCCATCTTCAGTTTCTTCTAAATGTCCTTCAACCGAAAATCCAGCTGCTCGTTTATGCCCACCGCCACCGAAATTTTTAGCAATCAAAGAAACGTCAACCTCATCATAATTAGTTCGTAGACTTCCCTTCACACGACCGTCATCTTCTCGAAGTAATAATGCAATTTTTACATCTGATAAATAGCTCATAAAAGAAACTATATCACCAAAAATATCAGCAACTTTTACCCTTTCTTCAATAGTTAATAATTCATCCAAATCTTTTTTCATTAAAGCTGAAGAAATTAAACCAGTATCCTGCTTAAATTTTATTTTTTCAAACACCTTTCCCCAAACTTTTAAAGAAGGTAGGCTACTAACTCCGCGCAAACGACTACTTATTTTTAATAAAGACGCCCCCTTCAAAAGCATTTGTGAAGAAGCGGCTAAAGCATCAAAAGAAGAATTCGCATGCAAAAAATTACCTGTATCAGCCATGAGCCCAATTAATATACATTCGGCGATATTCTTATTAATATTAAAGTCGTTTGCCTTAAGAAAATCGTAGACTATTTCCGTAGTCGAAGCCTTCTCGGGCAATCTGATTTCTAAATCCGCAAAAGCATCCTGAGATTCATGATGATCAAATTCAATAATATAAGGGCGAGTAATTTTTGCTAAGCCCTGAGAAGCTAAAATAGTTTTTAATTCTTGCTCTAGTCCAGTGCGAAACATCGAACCGCAATCTAAAATTAAAATCACAGAGAAATCAGCCAAACTAGTTGGCTTATTGCTACTTATTTTCTCTTCATGAGGAATAAAGCTATAAATCGAATCAATCTTTTTTTCAGTATAAGTAGTAATCTTAATTCCTAGAATACTACACAATTCATACATCGCCCCTACCGAAGCGAGCGCATCAGGATCGGGTGAAGTATGACTTACTAATAAAATTGTATCGGCTAAACTTATCTTTTGAAAAGCTAATTTTAATTTATCATTCAATTCCATAACCAAATATTCTATTATAAAAAAACAAAAAAGTCCAGCCTAAGCTGGACTCTTAATTTCTACAAAATCGCTTATTTAATCCGCGTAATCTTCGCTATTAGCCTGTTTAATTAAATCCTCAATTTTACTTGCCTCCCTTTCGGTAGCATCAAACTCCCAGATTAATTTAGGTAATTTTCTCAATTTAATACGTTGAGTTAAACGCTGTGCTAATTCTCTAGTTGCGGAGCTAAGTTTTCTCATTGCTGAACCAGCTAACTTATCAGGTAGCACAGAAAAGCCAATATGAGCCTGCTTTAAATCGGTTGAGCAATTAACATACGTAATAGTAATCAGCGCACCTTCAATACCAACTTCGCGATTAATCGCCAAGGCTAATTCTTCATGTATTAATTCATTTAATCTTTCAATCTTTGCCATATTAGATAGTTCCGACTATTCTCTCTTCAATATAATTAACTAAAATATCACCAACTTCAATCATCGGCTTTCCTTCATAACGCATCCCAGCCTCTTGATCTTTCTCAACCATATTTACATCTTGTTTTCCGGATTGTAGTCTTGTAAGTTTACCGGCAACAATAAAATTATCACCACGATAAACTTCTATCATACTAGCATTACGAAGTTCACCATCTAAAACTTTTCCACCAACAATTTGGCTATCATTTTCCGTTCTAAAAATAGCTAATACTTTTAAGCGACCCAAATCAACACGATTAATTTCCGGTTTTGCTAGAAGCTGCATTTCATCTTTAACATACTTAATCAAATCGTAAATAATTGTATAAACTTTAACAGTAACTTGTTTTTCTCTCACTAAATTTTCAATCGCTGGCGACATACGAACGTTAAAGCCTAAAATCTTAGCGCCAGAATCTTCCGCACGCTTAACATCGCCTTCAGTTATATAACCAAGACCTTTTGAAATAATTTTTACTTTTACTTTTTCACCGTTTAATTTTAACAAAGATTCTTCAATCGCTTCCGCTGAACCCAAGAAATCTGTTTTAATCAAAACATTTACTTTCGGAGTTTTATCTTCTGGGCTATCTTCAGTTGAAGCTAAAACATTTTCGTTATGGCCAGAAACAGATTTAATTTTTTTAATTTTTACCTTTTCACCCTCACCAACATTTAAAATATCACCCACGGCTGGAGAAATTTTTAAGCCTAAAATTTTAACTGGAGTTGATGGACCGGCTTCAGTAACCTCTTCACCTTTATAATTTTTTAAAGCTTTAACTTTTCCGTATACGACGTCATTAAAACAAAGTTGGTCGCCAACACGCAAAGTTCCATTTTGAACTAAAATAGTTGCGAGCGGTCCAGAAGCTTTATCAACATTTGATTCTACAACCGTCCCCGCAGCTTGAGCGCCAGGGTTAGCTTTTAAATTTGAAGATTCAGTTGCGGAAACAAGTAAAACCATATCTAATAATTCTTCGATACCAGTTCCATCTTTAGCAGAAATAGGAACACAAATAGTTTTACCTCCCCAGTCTTCTGGAGTTATATTTAATCTAGTTGATAATTCTTGTTTGGTTTTATTAACATCGGAATCTGGTTTATCAATTTTATTAATCGCGACAATAAATGGAATTTTAGCGGTCTCAATAATTCTAAAAGCTTCAATAGTTTGAGGCTTAACCCCATCATCAGCAGCAACAACTAAAATTGCGATATCAGCTACTTTAGCACCACGACTACGCATAGCGGTAAAAGCTTCGTGACCCGGAGTATCAATAAAAGTTATGGCTTGGCCTTTGCGGTTTACCTGATAAGCACCAATATGCTGAGTAATCCCACCAGCTTCACCAGCAACAACGTCGGTCTGACGGATAGAATCTAATAATTTTGTTTTTCCGTGGTCAACGTGGCCCATAACAACAATAACTGGAGCTCTTTCTTGCATATCAGCCACATCTTCTTTTGCTAAAATGGCTTCCAATTTTTTATCCTCTTTATCTTCGTCTTCAACCTTTGATTCAGCTAATTGAACATCCAAATTTAAATTTTCGCCAATAATAGCAGCGGTATCGAAATCAATTTTTTCATTAATAGAAGTAAAAACGCCATTCTTCATGAGTTCTGCTAAAACACGGTTAATTGGGATACCAGCTAATTCTGCATAAGCGCGGACCGCTAAAACATTAGGAACAAAAATAGTCTTTCTTTCTTTAGGAAGAACTTCATCTTGCTTCTTAATAGCCGCTGCCATCTTCTTTTGCTCCCATTCACGACGCAAAAAAGGCCAATCTTTAATGATTTTTTTAGCAGTGTTGTTATCAACCTTGATTGCCTTCTGACCGATGGCAAATCCTAGTTCCGGTAGCATGTCGCGCAGTTCTTGAGGACTAATCCTTAAGATTCTGGCTAATTCTGTAATATTCATGAAAATTTATAACAAAAATTAATAAAATAAAGCTTATCTGTTTTTTAATATTACTTTAATTTTCCGCTTAAGTCAATCAAATTAGGCCTGATTTATACTTTACAAACCAAGAAAGACGTGCTAAAGTGAAGCCAGATAAATTAATAATCTGTTATTTGGAAAAGTTAGAGGTAGCAACCGCAGAATCAGTCTAGAAACTTTATTTTTGAAGACAAACATCTATGAACCACCGATTTATTTCTCTGAAATTAGTAAAAAAATTAAAAAACTCAATCAAAATCTTCTAAAGTAACGCTTTTCAAAGCGGTCGTTTTTGTTAAAAAATCAATATTTTTTAACCGCCTCAACTCTCCAATTACAGCCAAATCATATGGAATTTTTAAACTATGCCCTGTATTTAGTCCTGGCTGCTGGCGGTTTTTTTGTTGGCTACATCTATTACAAAAAGGCAACTGAAGCTAAAACTAATAGTGCAGGAGAAAAAGCAGATAAAATCCTCAATGACGCTAAAATGAAAGAAAAGGAGTTACTCCTTAAGGCTCAAGATAAAGCGTTAAAAATTGTTGAGGACTCAAAACAAGAAGAAACAAAACGTCGCAATGAAATTCATCAACTACAAAATCGCTTAGAACAAAGAGAGAGCTCTTTTTCTCAGAAGTTATTAGACTTACAAGAAAAACAACAAAAGCTTTTCGATAAAGTTAGTGAGGTTCAAGAAATTAAAGAAAAAATCAAAGGCATCCAAGAACAGCAAGTTGCTAAGTTAGAAGAAATATCTGGTCTAAAAAAAGAAGAGGCTAAGGATATTTTACTAAAAGCTGAAGAAGCGAAATGTGCCGAAGACTTAATGGTTAGAATTAAAAAATTAGAACAAGATAGTGAAGATAAAATAAATGATAAAGCTAAAGATATGTTAGCTTTAGCAATGCAAAGAATGGTTTCTTCGTATACCGTTGAGCTTACAACAACAACTATCGATTTACCGAACGATGAAATGAAGGGCCGTATTATTGGTCGCGAAGGACGAAATATTAAAGCAATTGAAAACATGACCGGAGTAGAAATTATCGTTGATGATACTCCAAACGCAATTACTGTTTCCGGGTTTTCCTTAATCAGACGTCATATCGCTAAAAAGACTTTAGACTATTTAATAAAGGATGGACGCATTCATCCAACTAAAATTGAAGAGGCGGTTGAAAATGCTAAAAAAGATATTGCCCTTGATATTAAAAAAGCTGGAGAAGAAGCCATGTATGAAGTTGGAGTTACGGGATTCGATCCTAAGTTAGTTGCTATTTTAGGTCGTCTAAAATATAGAACGAGTTATGGCCAAAATGCTTTACGTCATTCGATTGAAGTTGCTCACTTATGCGCCATGTTAGCTGAAGAATTAGGTGCTGACGTTACTTTAGCTAAGAAAGGCGGTCTATTACATGATATTGGAAAAGCAGTTGACCATGAGGTTCAAGGTAATCATACTGAAATTGGACGTGATATTGCTAAGAAGTTTAACTTACCGGCGGAAATAATTGCTCCAATTGAAACTCATCATGAAGACCACCCCGCTACTTTAATTTCTGTCATTGTTAAAGTTGCCGATGCTATATCCTCTGCTCGTCCCGGCGCTAGACGTGATAGCTTTGAAAACTATCTACAACGTTTAGAGGAGCTAGAAAAGATTGCTTTAACCTTTGAAGGAGTAGAAAAAGTGTTTGCAATTCAGGCTGGTCGTGAAGTAAGAGTCTTTGTCCAACCAGAATCTATTAATGACCTAGCTGCTCATAATTTGGCTAGAGATATTGCAAAAAAGATAGAAAATGAGTTAAAATATCCAGGAGAGATAAAAGTCAATGTTATTCGCGAAATGAGGGCAACCGAATACGCTAGGTAACTTGATTATTGCGGGATAAAAAGCTAATATCATAATCATATGAACAAAGCGCAACTCATCGACAAAATTTATCATGATGTCGAAGGTCTGAATAAAAAACAGGCCGAAAAAATGATTGATGTTTTTACCGACACAGTCATCGAGGAATTAAAGAACAATCACGAAGTAACTATCGCTGGTTTTGGAACTTTCCTAGCTCGCGTTCGTTATGCTCGTGGTGGTGTAAATCCTCAAAAGCCAAACGAAAGGATAACCATCCCTGAAGTAAAGGTCGCTAAATTCAAAACTGGTTACCACTTAAAGCAAGCTTTAAAAGGTAAAAGATAAAACAACCGCCCTTGCACTGAGGACCCTATCCTGTTTGCCTAGGGCGTGTTATTTGCGCTCGTAGCTCAACTGGATAGAGTACTTGGCTTCGGACCAAGGGGTTGCAGGTTCAAATCCTGCCGGGCGCACATATCCGGATTTTTCCGGTGTTAGGCTGGGTAGCTCAGCTGGTTAGAGCGTAGCACTCATAACGCTAAGGTCGAGGGTTCGAGCCCCTCCCCCGCCACTTATTTGACAATATTTTTTTAATGTTTACAATGTAAAGGTAGACTTCGGCTTTTAGCCGTAATGCGCTGTTAGCTCAGTTGGTAGAGCAGCTCCCTCTTAAGGAGACGGTCGCTGGTTCGAATCCAGCACGGCGCACAAAAACGGGCTTGTTAGCCTGTTTTAAATTTGTAAGATATGTTAAACCTTATATTTTTTGGAACACCAGGCGCCGGTAAAGGAACTCAGGCGGAAATTATTGCTGCCGAGCGCAGCCTTTTTCATTTATCTAGTGGAAGCATTCTACGTCAAGAAATAGAGAGTGGTGAACTTGGTCCAGAAATAAAACACTACCTTGATAGCGGGACATTAGTTCCTGATAGCTTAATCACCACGATGATGGAAAACGCTATTACTAAAAATATTAGCGGTAACGGATTTATTTTTGATGGCTACCCAAGAAGTATTAGTCAGGCTGAAGCTTTATATAAATTTTTTGAGAATAATAACCTTCATCTTAACGCGGTTATAAATATAGAAATAAGTGAGGATGAAGCGAAAAAAAGAATCCTGCTACGCGGTAAAACTTCAGGGCGTTCTGATGATAATCCAGAAGTGATTGCCCAACGATTTAAAACTTATCACGAACAAACAAAACCCTTATTAGATTACTACCAAGAACTAGGAAAAATTATCAATATCAATGGTGAACCCGATATAGAAACTGTCGCTACAAATATTAATCAAACGATTGAAGAAATAAAAAAACCGCTCCAATAAGAAGCGGTTTTTTGTTTTAAGTTTTAAGTTCTAGTTAACTGAAATTATTCAGCTTCCTTGGTAGTTATTGCTTCCTTAGAGGCACCATCTTTATTAGCTTCGATTTCCTTGCTTTTAACTTCAGCAATAATTGCTTTACGAATCTCGGCTAATAATTTCTTATCATCTTTAATCATTTTCTTAGCAATCTCTCGTCCAACGCCAAGTTTTACATCTCCAAAAGAATAAGAATTCCCATTCTTTTTAATAACATTGTATTCAACACCTAAATCTACTAAATCACCAGCAACCGAAATTCCTTCATTATACATAATATCAAACTCACAAGTTTTAAAAGGAGCAGCAACTTTATTTTTTACAATTTTTACTTTAACGCGATTACCAATAATCTTTTCACCTTGTTTAATTTGAGCGGCACGTCTTACTTCGACGCGAACAGAACAATAAAATTTAAGAGCATTACCACCAGTAGTTGTTTCTGGGCTACCGAAAAAAACACCAATCTTATTTCTAATCTGATTAATAAAAATAACCACTGTTTTTGTCTTACCGATAATAGCAGTTAATTTTCTTAAAGCCTGGCTCATTAAACGTGCTTGTAGGCCCATATGCTGGTCGCCCATATCACCTTCAATCTCTTTCTGAGGAACTAAAGCAGCTACGGAATCGACAACAATAACATCAACCGCGTTAGATCGTACTAAAGTCTCAACAATCTCTAAGGCTTGTTCACCGCTATCCGGTTGAGATAATAACATCTCTTTAATATTAACACCGATTTTTGCAGCATAGTCAGGATCAAGCGCATGTTCAGCATCAACGAAGGCGGCAATACCGCCAGTCTTTTGAACCTCAGCAACGATATGTTGAGCGAGAGTTGTTTTACCTGATGATTCAGGACCAAAAATTTCAATAACCCGACCACGAGGAACGCCACCGATACCAAAAGCCATATCTAAAGATAAACAACCAGTTGAAATAGCATCAACGTTTGTTTTTCTTACATCGCCCAGCTTCATAATTGAGCCTTCACCAAATTTATCTTTAATTTGTTGAATCGCACTTAAAGCGGCCTCATGTTTTTTATCATGATTTACGATTGCGACGCCGTCTAAAACGGCTTTCTTTGCTTTTTCTACTTTAGCCATAAATTTATACACTAATTTATTAATCTCTGAAAACTGCCATTATTATAGCGCTAAGCAGTTAAAGCGCTTTTAAAAAAATTATAAACCAAAAATAAATTAAACTATTTTTTATTTAATACCAATCGTTTTCTGAAAAATTATTTCATTTTTATTCTGTAAAGTTAGCTCCCAGCCAGTATCAGTTTTTTGAATTTGAATATATTCTTTTACTTTATTTAATACATTATTTCCATCTTCTGGATTTGATAAGTTAGAAACCGTCTCTTCGGGACGAATAGCTGTTGGAGTAATAAACAAGCTATCAACAGTATCAATTAATGAAACAGCTGTTCTATAAAGACCGCCCTCTTTAACTGCCGCTGCTTTTTCAGCATTCCCGCTATATTCTACCGTAGCAACAACTGCCAACACCAGAAAGGCGACAATTGAAATCAAGACGAAGGTTGGTTCACGAAAACTCGACATAAAATTATTTTTTAGAAAAAATATTTACTTGGCCGTATTGGCCATCAAATCCTGGGGTAATTATTAATTCACCATTTCTGGATTTCTTAATTCCCTCAAGAATTTTTACATCAACGACTTTATCGATCTTTTTTAAATCTATATCAATTAATATTTCAAGTTCGCTACCAAACTTCGGAACTAATTTTGAATATTCTTGTTTTACTCTTTTAGACAATCTATTTTTAATTCCTAAGGCTTCGGCAATAATTTTATCTAATTCAATTACCTTCTTAAAAGGAACCGCATTTTTAGGTTTATACCCAACCGGTCTATCACTTAATTCCTCCACTCTATTTAACACTCCGATTACGAGAGGTCTTTTACAAATCGGACAAATATTTTTTAATTTTCTACTTTCACTCGGAGGGCAACTAAATTTACAATTACTGTGACCATCTAAATGATATATTCCTTCTTCAGGATAAAATTCAATCGTAGATACTATTTTTGATTTTCCACTTTTTTTATTATGTTTTATAACATCGTAAAGCTGCTGATAGTTAAATGGTGTAGTTAATTCCATTACCGTCGCTTCTCGACCAATATTTACGGGGCTATGCGCATCAGAGCTAGAAAGCATAGTTAGTTTATCAAGTGCTGATAGACGCCAATTCATTTCCGGGTCGCTCGATAAACCAGTTTCAAAAGCGTAAATATTTTTTATTTCCTCTTTAAAACACTCTTCTAACGTATTAAAACCAGATTTAGAACCAAAAACTGCAAACCAGGGGGTCCAAATATGAGCTGGGTAAATTAGAAAATTTGGATTTATATTTAAAAGTAATCTTACAAATTCCGGAGCTTGAATTCCTAAAATAGGTCGACCATCTGATTTAATATTATAATTTTCACCAAGATATTTATTTAATTCTGCGGCGGCCGTTAAATTTGGAGCATGAACAACTAGATGGATTCGTCTTACTTTTTCTTCATCCTTATAAATAAGAGCAACTTCGGTTGATAAAATAAATTTTATTTTATCATCAGGGGCAGATTTCAATTTATATAATCCTGAGTTTTTATAAGTTTCTTCCAGTTCTTCACTTAAAGATTTAAACCAAGCGGGATGTGTAAAATCTCCAGTTGCAATAATATCAATTCCCTTCTCACGACAAGTTTTATCAATGTTCTTTAAAGTAAGCTGAGGTGAACAAGCCCTGGAATAAGGAGAGTGAATATGTAAATCCAGGATTTGTTTCATAATTTTATTCCAATAAACTCGAAGCGATTTGCAATTCTTCTAAACTATTAATTCCCATCGCTTCTTTTGGCTCAATATTAATAGTTCCAATTTTATCCCCGCTCTGAAAGGCAATCTTTACCATATCAGTTAAATAAAATTCTTGTGCTTTATTATCGTCCTTTAATTTATCAATATTTAAAAATAACCATTCTTTATTAAAGCACATGAACCCCGGGTTAACTTCGGTAATTAATTTTTCTGCATCATTTGTATCTTTAAGTTCTACAATTCCTTTAACTAGACCATCTTCCCCACGAACAATACGTCCCCAATGATAAAAATTGTGATGCCAATCTTCAAAATCAGGTAAAACAGTTGGCATAATAGTAAGCGCGTCATGTTCTAGAGCGGCAAATTTTTTAATAGAGCTTGAAGTTAAAAAAGGATGGTCACCATATAACACGACAATATTTTTTGTATCTTGATTGATATAAGAACGAGCGCAAGAAACAGCATGACCAGTTCCTAGTTGTTTATCCTGAATAACATACTCTAAATTATAATCCGATAAGGCTTCTTTAATAATATTTTGATTATCAGGCGAAACAATAATAATCGGCCTTACATCAACGAAAGAAGCAATAACCGAATCCATTAAATATTTTATCATCGGCCTACCATTTAAAGGAACAAGAACTTTTGGTAATTCGGAATTCATTCTAGTTCCTTTACCGGCGGCTAAAATTACAATCTGAGTCATAACTCAAAACAATTAATAAAAAATAAGAGAAACTTTTATCAAATTTCCCTTATATTTTAGCATTTTTATAGATTTCAAGCAATAAATTCTGATGAACAAAATTTATTTAATATAAGCTAAAATTTTAGCTTTCAATTCATCGACTTTCGTTTGAGCTTCGGTTTTTGTTTTTGCCTCGGAATAAATACGGACAATCGGTTCAGTATTAGAAGCACGTAAATGAACCCAAGAATCTACCCAATCAATTTTTACACCATCAATATCGGTAATTTTTTCACTTTTATATTCTAACTTTATATTTTCTAAAATTTGTTGGAGCGGAGCTTCGGGAGTTAATTCAATTTTATCTTTTACCATAAAATACTCTGGCAAAGTTTTTCTAAGTTCAGAAACTTTTTTTCCAGACTTAGCGAGCATCGTTAAAAATAAACTAATCCCAACTAACGCATCACGTCCATAATGTAGTTCAGGAAAAATTACACCACCATTTCCCTCACCACCAATAACTGCTTTTAACTCTTTCATTTTAGTAACAACGTTTACTTCGCCAACTGCCGCCGCTTCATAAACTCCACCGTGTTTTTCGATTATATCTTTTAAGGCACGCGAAGAAGAAAGATTAGAAACCGATGCTTTAGAATATTGTCCGGGATGTAAAGTATTTAATGTATCAAAATTTTCTAAAATATAATCAGCAATCGCGACTAATGTATATTCTTCCCCAAACATTTCGCCATTTTCATCAATAAACGCCAGCCTATCAACATCAGGGTCAACTACTATGCCTAAATCAGCTTTTTCTTTTTTTACAATTTCCATTATCTCAGTTAAGTTTTCAGCTAATGGTTCGGGCTTATGAGCGAACTTCCCGTCCAGTGAACAATTGAGCAATATTTCTTTAGTAAGCCCAAATGATTCTAAAAGATGAGGAACGGCTTTTCCTCCAATAGAGTTAATGCCATCGATAACAATTTTAAAATCTCTATTTTTTATTACTTCAACATCTATTAAAGGAAGTGCGTTAATTTTGTTGATATGATCCCATTCTAGGTATGGCTGAAAAACATAAAAACCAATTTCATCTTCCGCAACATAGCTTTGATTATTTTGTTCAGCTAAATTTAAAATCTCAGCACCCTCAGCAGCTGATAAAAATTCGCCATTACCGCCTAAGAGCTTAAGCGCATTCCAACCTTGCGGATTATGCGAAGCAGTAATAATTATTCCACCTTGCGCCCCTTGAGAGACGACAGCCATCTCTACAGTCGGAGTTGAAGCCATTCCTAAATCAATAATACTTATCCCTTGGCTCAACAACGTCCCAACTATTAAGTTTTTAACCATTTCACCAGAAACTCTAGAATCACGACCGACGACTATTTTTGTTTTTGAATTTTGGTTTTGATTAATTATAAACGAGCCAAAGGCAGCACTAAACTTAACTATCTCTACCGGAGTTAAATTATCACCCGGCTCACCACCGATAGTCCCACGAATTCCAGAAATTGATTTAATAAGAGGCATATATTACATATTAACATTAATAATCTATACAGCTATTTTACAGGAAAGAGCGGATTTGGCCAAACGGGTGGTTTTTTGCGGCGTTGACACAATATGATAATTATTATAAAGTGACTGGAAAATAAATAGAACATTTACATAAGAATAATAACTAGTTTTAACCAAAAAATCTGTATCATGAAAAGTAAAATTTCACTAACCATCTTTTTAATTGGCTTTAGCGCTTCCATCTGGGCAGTCCCAAAAACAGAAACTGGAACAGTAATTAGCATGATTCTGATAGCGGCTAGCATGTTTATGCTTTTTGCATTTTGGATGGCGATAAATTATCGTCAAGAAAAACCCAAAATCAAATCTGGGCGTGTCTACACAATCGAGAAAGTAATTTCTCATAATTACAGGGACCACACCGCCGTGCTAAATCATGACCATAACAATATCGAATTATTTCGATGCCGCTTTGTGAACAATCTGGAACTACTGCGACTGGACAAAAAATACACCGTTCAAGAAATTGATGGTGATTTATTTTTCACTCCAGCGTAAAACGTACTAATAATTTTTAACAACAAAAAAAGGAGCTCCGAAAAAGCTCCTTTTCAATTGGTAAATTATTTTTACCAAAAATAATTAAGTGTTCAAACTGCCTTGGCCAAGAGTATCATTATTGATAACAATTTCATTTTTGGGCCATTCACCTTTAGTAAGCAACGTACGAGGCGCAATTGAAACTAAGACTGAAAGAATACTAAATTGCAATCCCGCCCAAGTAACATCGTCTTGTTTTGAAACTACCACCCTTGTTTCTTGAGCAGTATGAATTTCATAACCCAATTCCACGTTCGTAATTTCAATAATTTTCAAAAGAAGATCATCTTTAACCAAATTAGAATCAAAATCAAAGGGTAAGAAAAACACCAACTGCCCAAGTGCGTTAACCTGATAACTAACCAGTGCGGGTTTAGAATCTTTTAATTTTTCTACCGGATGAATAACCTTAATATCAAAATTAAGTTTATCATCATACTTCTTCAATATTGACGGGAACACAGCAAACGGCTGAAAAAAATCAATTTCCGGGCAAAGAATAAGTGTTATTACGCTCTTTTGGGAATCAAAAATGTACTGAATATGAATCGAATCAATTCCCCAAAATCCCTCCTGCATTAAATCTTTAATTTTCTCTTGTAAGTGAACCCCTAAAAAAGTTAAGACCAGTTCACATTTACTTTTAAATAGCAGGCTAACTTCAATAGTATTTGGGAGTTGCGGAACCGCATACCACTCGCCCCCCCCAATTAACACCAGCCGGAAAAAAATCAGCGGCCACCTCTAAAACATCGTCTTTTAACTCTCGCCAACTACGGTCATCATTTTTAACCAACACCATTTTATGGTCAGTAATATTGTCATGGACAATAACATGGGAAATTGATTGGCAGCCACGTAAACGGTCACAAAAATCGTCAAGATAATCATAGCCATTATCAAAATTCAAATCTATAACCAGGTCTCCGTCTCTTTGAATTCGAAAATGTTGACGGAAAAGACGCAAAGCATACTGACGATGAAGTTGAGCAAAAATCTCTCCAAACAACTTACTCTGAAAATTAAAAAAACTGGCAGCCGGCGATTTGGTAATAGTAATTGCATGACTATCCATCGATAGCTTAGCTATTTCCAAAAACATCTTTTGCATTTCAATCAGTTGTTCATTAGTAAATAAGTGCGGCCAACTAGTAGCCAGGGTCATGCGATCGTGATCTTTATAAGTCATCTCCCTGAGTGTCAACCGGGAATCGACGGGACTAATAAAAAGATGTTCATCAAAACGATCTGTTTCATAATCATTAAGCTTCACTATTTTTTTATCGTTAACAGAACCACCCTCGGGCTTTAGCTTCGCCTCGGCGATTGCTATCTTTTTTTGCTGTCGCCGGCAATAATAATACCAAGCTATAGCTATTAACACTGTGAAACCTAAAAAAATAAAACGCCAAATAATTGGCAACTCTGGAAAAAAATTTGCTCCCTTCATAATATTAAGTTTTGGAAGGAACTATAGTTAAGTGAACGTCACTTAACAAACGGTTATGTATGACTCAAAGCCTTTCAAGACGCTGTCTCGCCTCATAGTTCTCTTCATTGAGAACTTATCTTTTTATCATAAAGGATGTTAAAAATCAAGCAAAAATATAAACAAAAAAAGGAGCTCCGAAAAAGCTCCTTTTAAATTTGTCTGATAGATAAATTTCTCAATTAAAAAACACCATTGTTCTGGCGGCGACCTACTTTCCCAGGGCTCAGGCCCAAGTATCATCAGCGCTGTTGGGCTTAACTGCTGAGTTCGAGAAGGGATCAGGTGTGACCCCAACGCTTTAACCACCAGAACAA
>CAJAVM010000002.1 GCA_903945435.1 uncultured bacterium
AAATTACTCAAGAAACAGTAGAAAAAGAAAAAGACTTCACCGAACGTCTTTCTGACCTCCAACAAGCAATTAGTGAAATGGATAAACATGGTGGACAGATTACCGAATCCATTTTTGAAAATATCATGGATATGAAGTTCTCTGAGTTTGAATCTCTTGCTCACTCCGGTGCTCTGATAAAAGATAAGGATGCTAGAAGCCTGCATGAAAAAGTATCTGGTATTTTAAATCATGAATTAGTGGACGATTCTCATGAATACAAAGGGAGTAGATTTCGTCAAATTATGAACAAACCAGTTAGCAAGGTATTATTTTCTGCTCTCTGTCTTTTCCTTAAATTTGGTACCCCCGCGGTTCAAGCTCATGAGGCAACTGTTCAGGAACCAGGAGAAGCTGGTACTAAAATAGAACAAGGATATGACGGAGGCAATAATCTAAAAACTAAGACACCTGAAAATACATATCAATTCAACGCTCATGAAAAGACTTTGGTAGAATCAAAAGATTCTACCATTATGAATATGGCTCAAGGTTTTGAGATTGATAAGGCTGATATTTCTCCTGAAGACGCTAAAAAGATTATCGCGGAGTATGATGCCTTCCTCGATAAAATTAATGCTAAAAATATTGATGATGCTCTTGCTAAAGAAGAAGTCATTGAGGCCTCAAGCGATGAACGAGCTACGAAATATGGAGAAAGTAATAAGAAACTAGCCCCAACTCTAGAAAATAATGTTAATCTAACAACCGATAGAGCTCATACCGCCGCTAAGTTGTTAACAGAGGTTAAACAAAAGCACGACTTCTCAAAATCAGATGCTCCTCAAGATAAGCTTGAAAAGTATAAGCAAAAAGAATTTAAATTTAAGGTTCCAGAGAAAGGATATACTAAAATTACTGAACTTCACGAGATTAATCCTAAGACCGGTGTAGAATATACCGACAAGGATGTTGAAGAGATGAAAAAAAGCGACCCCAAACTCTTTGATGCTTTAACTGAGAAATGTCGTTATGTTAATATTGATTTGAAGATTGAGTCAAAGACAATCATAGAAAAAATTAACCAATACGATCGTATTATATTTTTTGTTGATAATTCTCCCTCTACCGAATACACAATGGATGACATGGCAAGGAATTTAGAGGAGTTAGGGCTTCAAGAAAATGGTAAAGGCGAAATTGCTAAAGCTGATTTGGTTTATTATGCAGATGTTGCTAGTCCAGCAAAACATTTGCCGGATATTTTAGCGGCTGCTAAGGATTTAAGACAGACTAAAGTTAAAGGTTCATCTTTAGAAAAGCCATTTCAGTCTAGTATAGTTTATTTAAATGAGTTGATAAAAAATGATCAAGAAATAGTAAAAAATGGTGGTAAGGTAGAGGATTACCGCGGGGCCATATTTACCGCGGACGAAGGTTTACAGGAAGCGGAAAATATATTCGAAGTTACTAAGCTATTAGAAAAAGCGAATATAAAAGATGCTAATGTTAGATTGTATTCTCGCGATGGTAATTTGCCGATAGAGAAAAATTTATTTGAAATCAAAGATCAAGTAGAAAAATTTATGACGGCTAAAATGTCTGCTGATTCCGCGGCTTTAGAACAAGCTAAAATAACCGAAACCATGAATTTAAATAAATTGATTGCTGCAGTAAATGAAAAAGTAGATTCTAAAGTTATACAAGATTTTTTTGGTCAAGAAAAAATTGATAACGTAGAAGTAATTACTAAAATTTTAGAAAAAGGTGATTTCAAAAAACCTCATTTACAAAAGTCTGCTCAGTCTTATCAATATATTCTGAACAAGCTATTATCATCGGGTATGGCTTTGGTAAAAACTAATAATCTTCTTGACAAAGCTAAAAATCAAACTTTTGAAGATTATTTAAAGACAACCAAAATAGAAATAAAAGTCTTTACTGATAAAAATGGAAGACAAGTTAATTTCGATGTCTTAGGCTATGAAGCGAATAAGGATAAAAAACACGTTTCAGTTAAGCTTTAATGATTAGACCTCATGTATTGCTTTTAAGCTTTTATTCACGTTTATTTTTCGAGGAGTAATAATAAATAAAACTACAGCAACAATGGCACCGAGTATTCCAAGTAATGAAAAAGCTCCAGCAGTTCCAATATTATCAGCTATTACGCCAGCTAGAATTGGTCCTAATACATAACCTAAATTAGTAAAGAAATCTTCTAAACCGGAGATTTCTTTTTCGTAGTGAGGGGTTTCGCTGATATAATCAGCATAAGCACCGTTAATTGCGGGCCAGGACATAGAAATAAAGAAAGAAGCAATAAAAATATCAAGAATTACTAAAATTGTATTATCAATTACATTAATTAAAGCTAAAAATAGACAACCGATAAATAGGGTTACAAAAGCGGTTCTTTTTTTTCCATACTTCATTGTAAGCATCCCTACAATCCAGCCGACTAAAAGCGCCGGCAGAGAATATGCGGTCATAAAAAAACCAGCAAATTTCTTCATTTCAGTTAGACTTTCAGCAAAGATTGGTCCTACTGTCCAGAAAAATGAATCAATAAAATTAATCATTAAAGTTAAAATTAAAACTGGAAATAATATTTTGCCTAAATCTTTCCAATCTAATAATAAACCGCCCCAAGTTTTTTGCTTCGGATTATTGGTCGCTTCTTCGTATGGCTTGTCTTGGTTTTTAGATATGTATAAAAAAATGAAAAATATTAATCCCATTATTAAAAAAACCCAGGCTAGAATTAGTGGTTTGTAGTTAAAGCTGTCGGCAATTAATAAGCCGACTAAAATTGGAGCTAATAAAAATCCGATTGATTGAAAAACTTGTATTAATCCAAAACTACTTGTATGTTCTGTTTTGGCGGTATGGCGGCCAACAAAATCAAAATTACCGATATTTTTTAAATCGAAATATATTCCCCAAAGAGACATGGCTAATATATATATTACAAATGAGTGTGCCTGGGATAAAATTAGGGGATATACCAAACATATAGAGAACATAATTAAGAACATTCTTTTGTAATAAGTATTCTTAAAAATGCGACAGGCAACAAAATCAAATAATGCTCCGGCGATAGATGATGTTCCGATGATGATACCCATTATAGATTCAGAAATTCCATTATTTACAATTATTAATGGTGTCATGTAGGAAATGGTTCCTTCGTAAATTGCCCAGAATAGCATCATTAAACAAAGTAAATATAGGGCTTTTTTTTCTGATTGATAATTTTTAACGTAACCAGTTAATAGTCTTAAAATTGGCATATTAATTTAAGTAATTATTATAGGGATATACTAACACATTTTATAATATTGGGTAAATTGTTTATGTTATTGTTAAGTGGGGGGAGAGATAAAATATTGGATTTAGGCATCAAAATGAGTTTTATAATTTTTTATTTTATGGTAATATGTAATCACCATGTTAAATAATCGTTTAAAATATTTATGAAGAGATTTACAAGATTAAAAGCTCTGATTTTTGTTAGTTTAGTGTTGGTGGTTAGTTTCGGTGTTGGGCTGAAGGCAAGGGCGGAAGCCACATTTGTTACAATTGTGGAGCCCACCACTTCAGCGAAGTGTTATGTTAATAGTACGGGAACTTGTAGTATTAGTGTTGACCATTATTGGGATGGAGTTGATACGGATTATTATAGTTATAGTATTAATGTTGGTGGATTAACCGTTGATTCTGGTACTGGCGTTTCAGATGGTGGTGGAGTTGGTACAGTTAATAATAGTGTTGTATTGAATGGAAATGCTTTAGCTGAGGGAACTTATGGTGTGTATACTAGTTATCTTAATTTTGACGAAAACGATAATTTTTTAAGTACTTATGATGATTCGAATGCAGGAACTGTTATTGTTGAAAACAATCCGCCAACTATTACTCCTAATTCTATTTATAGTTATTATAGCGATAACACTCCAAATTTTCAGGGCTCGTTTGCTGATGATACGCATGATTCTTGGGGGGAGTTTTATTATAAAATTGATGGTGGAGCCTATACTCTTTGTTCTGTATGGCAAACATGGTATCCTCCAAATCATTTTTATCCTGGCTCTCCTGAAGAGTGGGATGATCCTACCTTTGACTGTACGGCATCCACTTTAACAGATGGTTCTCATACGGTTTATTTTAGGGCTTATGATTTAGCTGGCAACTATACAGATACAGCGGGTAGCACATTCACTGTAGATTCAACTCCTCCATCTGTTAATGCGGGAACTAACAAGGTTGTTAATGCTTCAGCTTCTCAAAATGCAACGGTAAGTGATACGGGTGGAAGCGGTATAGCTAGTTATTCTTGGTCTCAGGTTTCCGGTCCCGGAACGGTTACTTTTGGTACGCCAAGTGCCGAAGACACAACTATTATTGCTGATACTGATGGAGTATATGTGTTAAGACTAACTGCGACAGATAATGTTGGAAATTCCGCTTACGATGATATTAATTTCACTTGGGATGAAACCGATCCGAATACAAGTGGGGCTATTACTGCGGGAACCCTCGGTACAAACGATTGGTATACAAGTAATGTAACTTATACTATAACCCCCTCTGATGAAACTGCTGGATTAGCTGGTCCAGTAGTTTATTGCGTTGATTCAAGTAATTCTTGTGTGCCAGGGACTAATTATTCTAGTCCTTTAACTATTAGTTCTGAAGGAAATAATTATGTTCGTTTTTCTTCTACGGATTTAGCTGGTAATTCAATTACTGTTTCTTCTGGATT
>CAJAVM010000003.1 GCA_903945435.1 uncultured bacterium
ATAATATTATTATCTAAAAAATATTTTTAATAAATTGTCTTAAAAAATTATGAAAAAAAAAGGATTTACCCTAATTGAGCTGTTAGTTGTTATCGCTATTATCGGTATTTTGGCAACAGTATCAGTTATTGCTCTTCAAGCTTCAAGAGCTAGGGCTCGTGATGCTAAACGTCTAGCTGATATCAAACAATTACAAAGCGCTTTAGCCTTGTATCAACATGATGCGGAGACTTACCCGGCAACTGCGAGCGTAACTCCAGGAGCAATTTTATCTTATAATGGAACCATATTTATGGCAGTGATTCCAACCCCTCCATTGCCTGACGATGGTTGTAGTGGTTCAGATGAATATACTTATACCATGCAAACTATTAGTGGTGACCAGACCTCCTATACTCTAAAATATTGTTTAGGCTCAGAAACTGCCGGTGTTGCTAAGGGTCTTAATATCGCAACTCCAGCCGGAATTAAAAGCGAATAGTTTTAATTAATGGATATTTACGAAGAAGCATTAGCGCTTCACAAAAAATATAATGGTAAATTAGAAGTTCGGAGCAAAGTGCCTTTAACAAGCCGCTCCGAACTTTCTTTAGCGTATAGTCCTGGTGTTGCAGAAATTTCGCGTTTAATTGCTAAAGATAAATCTTTAGCTTACTCGCTAACTTTAAAAGGGAATACGGTTGCCGTTATTAGTGATGGTAGTGCAATTTTGGGTTTAGGAAATCTTGGACCTGAAGCCGCTTTGCCTGTAATGGAAGGCAAGTGTGCTCTATTTAAGGAATTTGCCGGGGTAGATGCCTTTCCGATTTGTCTTGATACCCAAGATGAGGAAGAGATTATTAAAACTGTTAAATATTTAGCGCCTAATTTCGGTGGCATAAATTTGGAGGATATTTCAGCCCCTCGTTGCTTTAGCATTGAAGCTAGACTAAAATCTGAACTTGATATTCCTGTTATGCATGATGATCAGCACGGAACAGCAACGGTAGTTTTAGCTGGATTAATTAACGCACTTAAAGTTCGTGGCTCCAAGAAAGAAGATATAAGTTTAGTTATTAATGGTGCTGGTGCAGCCGGAGATGCGATTGCGAACTTACTCTCTGGATATGGTTTTAAAAATATTATTTCTTGTGATAGAGAGGGAGCGATTTATAGTTCTCGCCCTAATTTAAGCGAAGTTAAAAAGAGTTTAGCAAAATTTACTAACCTTCAACAACGGACTGGAGATTTGGCTGAGATATTAAAAGGAGCCGATATTTTTATTGGCGTGAGTGCTCCGGGAGTTCTAACGCAGGAAATGGTTAAGTCAATGAAAAAAAATCCGATAATCTTTGCGCTTGCAAATCCAACTCCAGAAATTATGCCCGATGAAGCTATTGCCGCCGGGGCATACATTATTTCTACTGGTCGCAGTGATTTTCCTAATCAAGTAAATAATGTGTTAGCATTTCCTGGTATTTTTCGCGGCGCTCTTGATAATAAAGTGAAACAAATTACTGATGAAATGTTAGTTAGAGCGGCTGAAAATTTAGCTGGCTTGGTTGAAGTTCCAAATGTTAATTTAATACTTCCAGATCCTTTTGATAAAAGAGTTTCCGAAACTGTCGCCAAGGCGATTTGTGTGTTATAATATATAAATAATTTACTAAATAATAAAAATTATGAAAAAAACTATTATTTGGTCTTTGGTAATTATGATGGGAGTATCTTTAACTTTTTCAGGTCCTATTTTTGCTCAAGACGATACAACTATTGGAACTAGTTCTGATGAACTAAAACCAGTAACAACTTTATATACATCTGATGATGGTTTAAGACCGGAACCAAGATTAATCAGTGAACAGAAGTCAAATATGGGTGGTTTAGAAAAAATTCTTACCCCTGATCAAATAAAATATTTTGAAAAAATAATAAAGCAAGGGAATGCTTTGTATGGAGTAAAAAAAGGAACTTCTACTGATAATAAAGGGACTACCACTGTAAGAAATGAAATTAATAAGCTGGAAAAAATTTCTACTCCTCAATTAATTAATTTTTACGAACAAATTAGAAAGATTGGAAATTCGCTTTGGGGAATTAAAAAAGAAGAGCCTAAAAAACCAGAGATGAAAAATGATGACCGTAAATCAACTTCTACTCCGGCTACCTTTGTTAAGCCAGAGCAAGCAGCTTGTGTAATTGCTGCGATTGAAATTAAAGACAGTACTTTACAAGAAAGTAATACATACCAAGCAACTAAAATTAATGAAGCAATTACTACTCGTAGTAATTGTCAAAAGGCTGCTCTTAATTTAAATACTTCCGCAACCGCCTCAACAACTGTAAATGTTGCTGATCAGCAAAGAGAAGCTCTTAAGGCTTGTGTAAAAACATTCGAAAATACAGTAAAAGTAGTAAGGGAGGCTGCTAAAAAAAGCCATGATACAATTTGGGAAACCTATAAGACTGGCTTAAAAGCTTGTCATCCATTAACCTCATCCGTTCAACCAATTATGATTGAAGATGGTGGTGGAAGTTTGTTAGCTCAATAAATTTAACATCACAAAATAAAAACAGGCCTTTAATTTAGGGGCCTGTTTTGTTTTTGTAAAAAAATACCTCAACTTTTTTAGGGCTGAGGCATTCGTGTTTAAGAGAGAAAGGATTTGTTCCTTTTAGTAGTTTAATTTGTTTTTTTTGGTTTTGGTTTATAGCCGCAAAACCTTCGGCCATTTTTGCTGTAGGCGCAAGCGCGACAGCGTTTCTTGTTTTGTGTACAGCGTGCGGGACGCTTGAAAGAATTTTCCGAAATAATGATAAGCATTATTGGTAATTCTTTTTCAGCTTCAGCTTTAGTTGGGGATTCTTCTTCGTGAATGTCAGTTTTTGCATTGGTCGTTGGAATTACTTCTTCAGGGACAACGATGTTTTGATTGGGAACAAATTCCCAGCCCTTTGGAAGTTTAAACTCATCCAATATCATACCGTTAGTGCAAGCACTGCGGCAATATTTGAAAGATTTTACTCCAAAGAAGTTTTGGACTTGAATCTTACAAACTGATTCACCTGGACGAATCCAGACATTGCGATCTTTACCATCACCAAACTTCATCAGTACATTGATTTTATCTGGTCCGCTAGAACGCCACATTGTTCCTCTTTGGATAGCGAGAACCTTTGCTCCAGGTTCTGCAAACACATTCTGAATATCAGAAATAATTTCTGATTCTTCAAGATTGTTGAGATTTCTTCCTACCGGCGGGTAAGAATCCGGGTTATGCTTTTTTGTCCACCATTTACGTCCGCCAACTGTTAGAGGAATCATTGGTAGGATAGCGAGCCACCACAAGTTTTTAGATTGTGATTTTTCGTTCGAAGAATCAGGAAGTAGATTCAGAGCTGGTTCCTCTTTGGAGGCGTTTTCTTGCTGGCTAACTGGTCTGTGGTAAACAAAATATTCTTCATCTCCGTAAACTTCACGGTGAACCATTCTCCAAATGCAGTCATGCTTTCCGTTCGCATCAACTCCGCCTACTTCGCGCAGCTCGGTATCATTTTCATCCCAATAGGATGGGAAGAGAATAATGTCGCCAACTTGAACTTTGTCTAAATCAGCGAATCTCCCTTCGTTCATCTCCATCACCCTTTTATAGGTGGCGGTGAATTCCTGGTCGAGATTTTCATAATAATTCCGCTTAGCTTGCCCATCTATAGCGAGGGCTAGAATAAAGAAACATGTCGCTACCATAGCGACAGAAAACCAGAAAAATTTTTGATTTTTCATTGCGATTAATTTTTGTTAAAGTGCTTTGTTTTTTTTGATACGACCCCCGTACCTTAGGATAGAAGCGTGATTTTGATTTCTCATTTTCTATGCCATTATTATAACATATTTATGATAAAATGTCAATAAAGAAGGGAAAAGAGACAGTAAAACGGGATATTTTGCAAAGTAAAAAGGCTTTCTGGAAAGAAAGCCTTTATATCTAAGTGGGTAGCGTGATGTTAGCTAATAAATCTCTAATAATAGTCAAAATTTTGACCAAAATTTGAGTAGCTAAATCCGCTAATTCGGGAGGGAGAAGCCATTTTAACACAACTATTGTGAGCAGAAGAGCAAAAAAGCTGTTAAATAATCTAAACATATGTTTAGGTATTAGGGGCAAAGATTTAGTATCTTATTTACCCCCAGCAAAATTGAGCTGCTGCTGTGGCTATCCTCTTATATATAGAATTGGAATGAACTACTTAAACAATAACATATATTAAATATTTAGTCAATGGGCTTGGGATTTATGTTAAATCTGTTATAATTATGTTAGCATTTTTTAAGTTTATTAAAGCTTGCCGCTTATAAAATCTAAATTTTATATTATGTCGTCAAAAACTTATTTACGTATTCTTCAAGGGGGATTAATTTTTTCTTTGTTTTTTGTACTCTTTGTTTTTACTGATTTGCTTTTTCCTTACATCAGTTCTAAACAACTTTCCTTTAATATTTTAATGGAATTGTTGCTAGCTATTTGGCTAGTCTTTATCTGGCGCTATCCTAGTTATAGGCCTAAATTAAATTTGATGATAGCTGGCCTAGTTGCTTATTTTGCTGTTATTTTAGTTTCTTGTTTTACTGGTGTTGATTTTAATTTAAGTTTTTGGGGAGACGTCGAAAGAATGCTAGGTTTTTTTCACATTTTTCATTTCCTTATTTTCTTCTTTATTCTAATAACTGTTTTTAGAATGTGGACGGAATGGATGATGTTGTTTATTGCTTCCATTACTGCTGCGGTTGTAGTTAGTTTAATTGGTTTATTTGGTGCAAATGGATATAGTACTATTGGAAATACGGCATATGTGAGCGGCTATTTAATCTTTAACATTTTCTTCGCGGCAATTCTATTCTTTCGTGCTCGTTCAAGCTGGCGCTATCTTTATGTTATTCCAACCTTAATAATGCTTTTTCAGTTTAAGGGCATGCATACTTCGGGTGCAATTATTGGATTGGGGGCGAGTATATTTTTAGCTATTTTGTTAATTGGTATTCTTCATAGTAATAAAAAAATAAAATACAGCTTATTATCTGTTTCAGCTTTAATGATTATTACGGTAGCCGTTATTTTTTCTCAACAACAATCAGCTTGGTTTCAAAATAGTTTTCTTAAAAATTTAACTTCACAAAAAGTTACTTTTCAGACTAGATTATTATCTTGGCAGGGGGCAGCTCTTGATTTCAAATACCATCCTTGGCTAGGAACGGGTTTTGGTAATTATGCCATTATTTTTGATCGTCAGTTTAATCCTATCTTCTTTAACTATGATAAAGTAGAAACTTATTTTGATAGAGCTCACAATAACTTAATTGATATCGTATCAACTACTGGAGTTATTGGACTTATGGCTTATTTAAGTATCTTTATTTTTGTTTTGTATTATCTGTGGCTTGAACTAAAAAAGAATGGTTATAAGATTAACGGAGAACAAAATGGTTGCCGAAATTTGGAGATAGTTTTAGTTATCGCTTTAATGGCCGCTTATTTTATTCAAAATCTGGCCGTCTTTGACTCCTTTGTTACTTATATTGGATTAATGATGATGCTCGGGTTTATCTACTGGTTGCCGAAAGAAGATGCTTTCAAGAGTGAAGAGGAGACTATTAATACTGCCTGGCTTAAAGATAGTGAAAGAGAATGGTTTGCGCTTATTATTATTTTCCTGATCGCTTTATTTATAGTATCTAAATATAACATGAAGCCATACCGGATGCTTCAGGGGGTTATTAAGGGTTATTCTAGTATTATGGTCGGAAGGTCGGAGGAAGGTTTCAATATTTTTAGAACGAGTTTAACCGATACTCCTTTAGATAGAGACGGTCGTGGAACATTAATAAATTTAGTTGCCAGTAATCCAGAGGCCTTAACTTCCTTGTCTGTTGAAAGTATGAAGCTAGATTATGAATATCTCGTTTCTTTAGTTGTTAAGAATCTTCAGTATAATGAACAGGATAGTTTATTTCAATTACAAGCGGCTCAAATTTATGACTTAGGTGCACGTATCTTTTTTAAAGATGACGCCCAAAGAACTTATTACTCGGAATTATCTTTAGCGGCCGCCGAGAAAGCAATTGCCGCTAGTCCTGGAAGAATACCTGGCTATTTTGTTAAGGCTCAATCATATTTAATGCAAAATAAAGTTCAAGAAGCAATTGAAACTTTAAAATACGCAGCTAGTCTTAATCCTGATTACCCACAATCATATTGTCGCTTAGCGCAAGTATATATGTTATCTGAAGCTGTTGATGAGGTTAAAGAATCTCTGGAGAAATGTGTAGACGGAGGGGCTGTTAGTCAGCTTGGCTCTGCTAATTCATTAATCATGGCGGCAACTTACTTGGCGGAAACAGAGGATTATCCAAGAGCAATTATTGTAGTTGAACAATTAACTGAGGTTTATGGTGATAAGGCGGAGGTGTGGCTTAATTTAGCCAAACTTTATGTTGTAGTTGGTGATGCTGATAAGGCTAAGGTAGCTGCAGATAAGGCAGTCGAACTCGACTCAACTTTGAAAGGCCAGGCGGATGCGATTTTAGAGCAATTAACCATTGACAATAAGTAAAAATTTTGATAGACTATCTGCATTGTTCATTCTAAAAAATGTAGGAAATGTTTAAAAAAAAGGTTTTTACACAAGACATTGAGGAGCGCAAAAAGTTGCTCACAGGAAGATTAGGTTTTATTACCGAAGAGTTAAAGAGTAATGAAAAAAGTCGTTATTTTAGGTGCCGCGGTTATCTGCGAGAAATTAGCTTACAATATGATATAAAGCAGTTTCTTTTCAAGCCCGACGAATTCATTATTGATAAACATGGTATTTTATCAATATGTATTGGAGTCGCTAAAGCGCCAACTACCTTTGACGGTAATGTACTATGGATCTTTTCTGAGGGTGATTCTGAAATTTCTTTCATTTCGGAATATGTTCCCGAATTGATACAAAAAAATTATGAGGCTTTAGCTTCGTAAATTACTCCAAACAATGCAAATTGTAAAAAAAGGGTTTATCTTCACAGATGGACCCTTTTTTATTTTTCTTAATAAAAACTTTAAGTTTCTATCAGGTAGTTTTTGTTATAGTCGTTAGACCGATATAGGTCGGTTTTATAAACTAATTTATAACGATTATGATTAAAATCATGCTGGTAGTAAAAAAAATATTTTCTACTTTTAAACGTAAGGCTCGTCGTTTAATTACTAGATTATTAAGATTCAGACATTTATCAAGGAAGTACAAAATTTTGCTATTTTTATCTTTAGTATTTATTTTATTGATTCTTTATTTATCCTCTGAGATGTTATTGCTTAGTTCTGCGCGTTTAAATTTAGCTAAATTAAAAAGAGCTATTTCTTCGCCTGGGCCATGTCATGAGGATTGTTTGCAGGCTCGCGAATTAGCTGAATTAAAAATTTCTCTTTCATTGAAAGAAGATAATGGACTAAAAAATGATATTAAAAAATATTTATTAGATAAGGATTTAAATAATACTTCTTTCGCATTTCAACAAGAACTTCTTAAAATAATTAAGATGGCATATGGGGTTAATAATCCTCCCGATTTTTTATTTGATTATTTAACAGATAGTACTGGTAATCCGCAAATAAAAGCGGAAATTGTTCGTTTATTTCTATCGGAAATATCAGAACCCTCATTAGTCGAATATTATTTTGCTATTTTAAATAGCGAAGAAGACCAAATTGTAAAAGAAGAAGTAATTAGAGCTTTGAGCTCTGTGCAAAATAAGGCTGATGTTTTTAAGATAGCAGAAATTAGAATATTGAAGGAGTTAATTTTATCAGATAATAATTCTCTGGATTTAAAATCTGGTGCGTTGTTTTTGTTGAGTGATTATTTTTTGATATTTTCCGAAGATACTAGAATAGCATTAATAGAAATTTATGAATCTTCACCAGAGCTTATGCTTAAGGCAATTACGGCCGATATATTAAACAATTTTGGTTATAGCGAATTTGTTATACCAGAAATTTCTGATGTGCAGTGGTCTAAATATTTAAATAACTAATTGATAAATCTATATGGTAATAAAAAAATATTTTTTAATTCCTATTATATTATGGCTCGTAGTATGTTTTTTCCCACAAAATGCCTTAGCTCTTACTCCGGGAGCATTGGTGTATAGAACATCTAGTGAGGGAAGGATGTACGGTTATAGTGGCGATAATTTATTAGAAATTGATAATAAGGGAATTTTGAAACACATTTATCCCGGACATGTTGGTATTTATATTGGTCAAGAAAATGGTGAGGATTATATTGTCGAAGCATTAGCTGGTGGAATAGTAAAAACCCCAGCAAAATATTTTGTAAATGAAGCTTTGGGAGAAAAATTATTAGGTGCAAAGTTGCCTAAGAATGCTAATAATATAGAAATAGCTAAAGCAATTAAAATTGCTAAGAGCTTAGTTGGTACAAAGCTAGGTTATGATTTTGATTTTAAAAAACAAAAAGGTCCAGATGACGGTGACTGGACTTGCGTTGGTCTTACTGAAAAAATATATGAGAGTGCTGGTATTTCTAATCCTAATAATTTAGGTGCTTTAGAATATAATTCAGATTACTACGCTGTTGATATTACCCCTGACGGGTTTGATAATACAAGTTTGGCAAATAGCGACGGTGATTGTTTTTCCAAAACTCTTGAATTTTCTAAAATAGAGCGTCGAACTGATTTACAATTACCGCTCCCAGAAATAGTCGGTTTTAATGCTGGGGTTGAATATCAAGGAGATAGATATATTTTTTTACCTTATACTCAGTTCCTCCAATCAACTTTAAAAAGTGAAAAAACTGATATTGTTTTGGGGTCTAATTTTAATGATAAAGATGTTAGAGGTAAGACTCCCGTTGCTAGTTTGATATTGCGCTGGAGTCTGATTAATAATCCTATTTCTTCTCTTAAGACTATTGCCCAAGCAACAATTGCACCACTGATTAGCCTTAAGGATAAAATATTTGGTATAAAAAAGGGAACTGAAGTTGTTTTAGAAAATAATATTATTAAAGATGAATCTCAATTCATAGAATCTGAAAAAGATATTGCAGTAGACCAGCCGCGTTTACCAAAAATTGAAATTAATCAAACGGATATTACCACTCAGGACGATCCCGCAATAAAAGCTTTAGCGGCTGTAGCTGAAGAGGATGTGAAAGATGAGGAAAGGGGAGTTACAATGGACTCTGAATCGGCCGTAATAATAGCTTCTGCTTCAACTGTAAAATCCTCAGTTATGCCCTCACTAGTCAATAATAAAAATAATACTCCTACAAAAACAGCTATAGCGATAAATAATAATGTAAATAATACTAATACTAATCAAACTAGCTCTGCCGTAAAAGCGTCTGTATCAAAATTAGTTTCTTCTGTTAGTTCTCCAGCGGTCGCTAATTTAACTAAATCAGTTCCACAATTAATAGCTGCTACTTCTAAAATTAGTGCTGGAGTAAAGCCTGCCGGGAATCAAAGTGTCGCAACCACTACAAGTCAGTCAGCAAATAGTTCTTCTTTTAATACTCCACTTGCAGTTATTAATAAAATTTATAGTACGGAAAACAATGATTTTATTGAATTATATAATCCAACTAATTATGACTTTGATTTAGCGGAAGCAGGCTTTCGTTTGGAAAAAGCTAAAACTGCTGTTGACCCTAGTTTAGTAATGAGAATTGGTAATGTAAGCGATGGCATATATCCTGGAGGGACCATTATTAAAGCTAGGGGCTATTATCTAATCGTAAGGGATGATGCTAATAGTTATTATAAAAATAAAGCCGACGCAATTGCAATTCGGAATGATTTTAGCTGGACTGATTCTGGTTATATAATTTATTTAGGTAAGGGAGCTCTTAGCTCTAGCTCTGATGAAGATATTATAGATGCTGTTGGGTTTGGCGAATCAACTTATTTCCAAGGAGCGGGGTCAGCGCCGAAAATAGAAGATAATTATATTTTAGATAGAATAAAATCATCTGGAAATAATTCTACCGATTTTAATTTAATTGTTTCTGATGATCCAGGAATAGTTTGGGATGAAAGTGTTACGAATGAAAATAATACAAACACAAATTCAAATGGCAATACAAATAATAATACTCAAGCGAATGATAATGAGGCGGATAGTCAGTCAGCTAATCCCGACTTATTTGTTGCACCTACTCCAATAAATTCATCAGGAATATCTGATTTATGGCATTTTGATGAGTGTTATGGGGTATATAATTATGCTGTTGGCCGTTTTGGCTGTTCGATTGATGTTGGTTATATTAATCCTAATTTTAGTAAACAACTTAGTTCAAATATAGATTTAAATAAATTTTCCGTTAGTTTTTATTATCGTAGCCCAAAATTAAATTATGCTTTGTCTAGATTAACTTTGAAATTAAGAAATGATAGCGGACAAGAATTAAAAATTATGTTAGATGAGGCCATGCTAGAGGTTGAGGGGCTACCTAATTCTGTTTCTCGTTATTACGATGCCAATATATATCCTGATAATTTATGGCATCAATTTACACTTGTAATTGATCAGGGTGCTGGTTATTGGGCTATATATTTTGATGGTCAGGAAAAATATAAAAATAATTTTATTCAAACATTGGCTAATAATTTTTCTAGTTTAGAGATTAGTGGCGATGTTGGCCCAGCCTCATTAGATGAACTAGTGTTTTGGAATCGGTCACTCTCAAAATCAGAAATTATAACTAATTTTCAATCACTGGCTCCTTTTGCACCGGTCTTTGCAAGGGAATCTCAAAAAATAGCTGAGTTAAAATATTTTTGGAATTTTAATGAAGGGCACGAATTAGTTAATGAAGGCGGCGGATTAAAAGCAGTTGATAAATTACAAGGAGTAAATTTAATTCTTCCAGAAAATTCTTGGGTTTGGCGTGGCTTAGCTAATACTGCTATTTCAAATAGGTGGGATAATAAAATAGGCGTTGATTTACCAACACCTTTAGATTCTAAGGATTTATCTTTATCTTTTTGGTGGCGTAGTAAATTGCCGCCACTTGAAGGCCGTTCTGCTATTTCCTTGAAGTATAATGATGGCTTAAAAATGAATTTAGCTCCTGACTTTTATCGTCGTAATTATTATTTTCAAGGATATAATAGTTTTGGTGAGGGAAATAATATTGACTTGCCTTATGATGATAAATGGCATCACCTAGCTTTAACTTATGATTCATATCGTTATATCTTAAAATTTTATGTTGATGGTCAGGAAAAACAGTCAGCACGATATTTCTGGATAAAAGATGGCGAAGAACCAAATCGTCTTGAAATCAAGAATGAATTAAATGGCATTGAACTTGATGATTTAGGCCTTTGGGAGGGAACATTAACAGCCACAGAGATTAAAAAAATATATGAAGATAGCCTGATTAAGTAAATTTAGCTAAGACTTGCCTTTTTTAGGCTTTTATTGTACGATTTAAGGGTTATCAGGGTGAGCGGGCAATTACTCTTTCTAAGTTTAGGCTTAAAAGGGGAGGAAAGTCCGGACTTCACTAAAAATGGTAGTGGGTAACGCCCACCGGGCCGTTTCGGTTAAAGTCGTGCGGTCAAGGGACAGTGCCACAGAGACAATACTAATCCTGGATTTTATAACAGGAAAAAAGGTGAAAAGAAGCTGGGTGTTTCGCAAGGAGCTACCGGTTTCGCTCCTCAGCAATGAGGATAGCGTGGTAAACCCTACCAGAAGCAAGAGCAAACTTTCTTTTAACTCTCGGGTTATGAGAAATGACAAGTGGCTCGCATGAGCTTATTAGTAATAATAAGCCTAGATAAATGATTGCCTAGAACAGAATCCGGCTTATAGCTGCTCTGATAACAAACGTTTACAATAAATTTATATATGAAAAAAACTGAATTATTTTTTTCGACACTGTTTATTCCAGTTGATTTTGCGATGATAATTGCCGCCGGCATTTCGGCTTATTATCTTCGTTTTTCTGATTGGAGTGTTAGCATCAGGCCGGTTATTTTTAATTTGCCTTTTGCCGGTTATATAAGGTCCTTGCTTTTGATTGCTGTCCTATGGATGATTATTTTTGCTTTATCTGGACTTTATCAGATTAAAAGTGCCCGGAAACTTGCTCAAGAATTAAGAAGAGTTTTTTTAGCTTGTTCAACTGGTTTAGCAGTTGTTGCAATTTTAATATTTTTTCAAAGAGATTTATTTGATTCTCGTTTTATCGTTCTAGTAGGTTTTGTTTTTACTATTATCTATGTAAGTTTCGCTCATCTTTTTATTCGTTGGTTACAAAGAAGACTATTTTTCTATGGTATCGGCGTTCACAAAGTGATTTTAGTTGGAAATTCTAAAACAACAGATAATTTAATTGCTGAATTTTCTAGTAATAAAGCGGCTGGTTATGAGGTAGCTAAAAGAGTGAGAGATTTTTCTCTAGAAACTGCTCAAGAGGTTTTAGAATTTATTAAAGATAGGGAAGTTGATGAAATAATTCAAAGTGACCCGAATATGAGTAAGGCAGAGAATTTAAGACTTTATGATTTTGCTAATGATAATCATATAACTTATAGATATGTTGCCGATTTACTTGAAGTGAAAGTTTTGCGTACTGAAGTTGCGGAAATTATTGGCATTCCGATTGTTGAAGTAAAAAGAACAACTCTCGACGGCTGGGGTAAGATTTTTAAAAGATTTTTTGATATTGTTGTTTCTGGATTGTTAATTATTATTCTTTCTCCGATTATTGGATTGGCCGCTTTAATTATTAAAATTGATTCTCGTGGTCCGATTTTCTTTTCTCGTCGTGATGATGGTTCATATTTATATCGTGTTGGTCAGGGTGGAAAACCATTTAAATATTTTAAATTTCGTTCCATGATTCCGAACTCTGATAGTATGCGCTATAAAGAGTTGGCTGATCGCAATGTTAGAGCTGATGGACCAATGGTAAAAATTAAAGATGACCCTCGAGTTACTAGAATTGGAAAATTTATCAGACGCTATTCTATTGATGAGTTGCCGGAATTATTTTTGGTTTTTATTGGTCGCATGAGCCTAGTTGGTCCTCGTCCACACTTACCGGAAGAAGTAGCGAAATATGAAAATTATCATCGTAAGACTTTAACTATTAAACCTGGTATTACGGGTTTAGCCCAAGTTTCTGGTCGTAGTGATTTATTGTTTGAAGAAGAGGCAAAACTTGATATTTATTATATTGAAAATTGGTCTCTATTGTTAGATCTTTCTATTTTGTTTAAGACGCCACTAGCCGTCTTTCAGCATAGAGAAACTGAATAACTTATGAAAGTAGCTTTAATACACGACCATCTTGCTCAAGATGGTGGAGCAGAAAAAGTTTTGAAGGTTTTAGCTGATATGTTTCCGGAGGCTCCTATTTATACTTTGCTGTATGAAAAAAAACAGGTTGATAAATATTTTAAGAATAGACGAATCGAAACTTCAATTATTCAAAAGCTCCCTTGGGGTGTTAAACATTATCAATGGTATTTATTTTTTATGCCGATTGCGGTTGAGTTTTTTGATTTAAGCGGCTACGACCTCGTTATTTCCGATACAAGCTCTTTTGCTAAGGGTGTAATTACTTCGACTAATACTTTACATATTTGTTATTGTCATACTCCAACCAGATATCTTTGGAGTGATACTCATCAATATATAAATGAACTCAAGTATAATAAATGGCTAAAGAAAATAATTTCACTTGTTTTAAATCGTATTAGAATGTGGGATAGAATGGCGGCTGATAGAGTTGATGTATTTATTGCTAATTCTAAAACTGTTCAAAAAAGGATTACTAAATATTATCGTCGCGATTCCGAACTTATTTATCCTCCTGTAGAAACAGAAAAATTTAGTCTTGTTGATTTAAGCACTCAAAAGCCAGAAGATAAATATTTTTTAATTGGCTGTCGTTTAGCTCCATATAAAAGAGTTGATATTGTAATCGAGGCTTTCAAGAAATTAGGAACAGACTATAAATTAAAAATTTTTGGAGATGGAGTTGATTTGGAAAGATTAAAAAAGATTGTTGGCGATTCTACTAATATCGAATTTTTAGGAAGAGTAAGTGAGGCTGAAAAACCTGGTCTTTTTGCTAATGCTCAAGCCTTCATTAATCCTCAAGAAGAAGATTTTGGTATTACTGTCGTTGAATCTATGGCCGCTGGTCGGCCTGTAATTGCCTACCAGAGAGGCGGTGCGACCGAAACGGTAGTAGAGGGGAAGACTGGCTTATTTTTCAAGGAACAGACGGCAGGAGCTTTAATGGAAGTAATCAAGAATTTTAAATCTAGTGATTTTAATTCACAAGAAATAAGAGCTTGGGCAGAAAAATTTTCGGTAGCTAATTTCCAAAAACAAATTAGAGATTTTATTTCAACACATAAAAAAGTTTAAGTGTGGTAGATATAAAATATGAAAATAGGAGTTGATATCAGAGTTTTAATGGATAAGAATTATAGCGGCATATCAGAATATACCGCTAATTTATTATCTGAAATTTTAAAACAAGATCAGGCTAATGAGTATAAGCTTTTTTATAATTCTTCTAAGGGTCATGAGGCCCGTTTAGATTATTGGGCAAAAAATAATAGTAAATTATTTGCAACTAAATATCCTAATAAGATTTTTAACTATTTTTTGCAAAGAGTTTGTACGCGTCCCCGACTTGATAATATTGTCGGCGGAACAGATGTATTTTTTGCACCTCATTTTAATTTTCTTAATGTTACTAAAAACACTAAATTAGTAGTTACAGTTCATGATTTATCATTTTTACGTTATCCGGAATTTTTTAGTAAACGTAAAAATTTTTGGCATAAAGCCTTAGGAATCAAAAAACTTTTAAACCGCGCAGATTTTATAGTTGCTGTATCGGAAAATACAAAGCATGATTTAATGGAACTTTTAAATATTCCAAAAGAAAAAATTAGAGTTATCTATTCTGGAAATAATTGTCATGCCTCGGTAATCACTCAAGAAACAATTACCGCTTTCTTAAATAAACAAAATTTAAAAAATGGCTTTATCTTATCCGTTGGTAATATTGAGCCCCGAAAAAATATTAGTGGTTTAATAATAGCCTATAATCAGTTAAGGGATAAGAGCCCTGAAATTAAGCATCAGCTTGTTTTGGCGGGAGCAAAGGGCTGGAAACATAAAAAAATATTTGCTGATTGGAATAAATCTCCTTATAAAGAAGATATTAAATTTTTAGGTTATATTGATAATCAGCAAAAAGAAATGTTATATTCAAGCGCCTCGGTTTTTGTTTATCCTTCTTTCTACGAAGGTTTTGGTTTTCCACCACTTGAGGCGATGGAATTCGGACTACCAGTTGTTTCTTCTAATGTTTCTAGTTTGCCGGAGGTTTTAGGCGGCGCAGCCTTATTAATTAATCCATTTAAATCAGCAGAAATTGCTGAGGCGATAGAAATAGTTATTACACAGCCTAATGTGCGTAATGAATTAATAGAAAAAGGAAAACAAAGGGCTGAGCTATTTACTTGGGAAAAGGCTAGCCAGGAATATTTAAAATTATTTAGTGAATTAAATGAAAAAAATAATTAAACCTCAAAATATAAAATCTAAAGTATTAAAAAAGCGACCTAAAGTTTTAGTGGCTATGTCTGGTGGAGTCGATTCTTCAGTTGCTGCCCAGCTTTTAAAAAATCAGGGCTATGAAGTTGCTGGAATCTTTTTACATTTTTGGAAAGATGAATCTGTTGGCGAAAAAGCAGAAAATCGTTGTTGTTCTCTAGAGTCAATGATGGATGCAAAAAAAGTAGCCGCTAAAGTTGGAATTCCGCTTTACACTTTTGATTTCTCCGCTCCTTTTAAAAAGGCAGTTGTAGATAATTTTTTAAGTGAATATGCAGCCGGAAGAACACCTAATCCTTGTGTAGTTTGCAATAAGCAAATTAAAATTGGACGTTTAATTAAATATGCTTTGCGTCTCGGTTATGATTATGTTGCGACCGGTCATTATTTAAAAATTCAAAAAGTTGGTCGTAGTTATCAGCTCGCCAAAGCAAAAGATAAATTAAAAGATCAATCATATTTTCTCTATACCTTTTCTCAGGAAGAATTATCTCATTTATTATTTCCCCTTGGTGGATACGTAAAGCCACAAGTAAGAAAACTAGCGGCTAAATATAACTTACAGGTTGAGTCCAAGGCAGAAAGCCAAGATATTTGTTTTTTAAACGGACCACATAATAATTTCTTAAAAAAATATTTAACGCTTACTCCTGGACCGATTAAATTATTGGAAACAAAAGAAGAAATTGGTACTCATCAGGGGCTACCGCTTTATACTATTGGCCAAAGAAGAGGAATAGAAATTGGTGGAACTGGACCGTATTATGCGGCGCGCTTAGATTATAAAAATAATATTTTATATGTTGTTAAGGAATGGAATGGCGAGGTTTTATATAAAGATAATTTAATTGCTAAAAAAGTTAATTGGTTAAGTGGTAGCAATCCTAAAAAACCTTTTAAATGTGAAGCGGTAATTCGTTACGGGCATAAAGCAGTTAAATGTTTAGTTTCTATTAAGAATGAACGCGAATATTTTGTTGAATTTAATAAACCCCAAAGAGCTATCACATCCGGTCAAAGCGTTGTTTTCTATGATAAAGAAAGGGTGCTGGGCGGCGGGATAATAAAGTGATATAATTCTTTTCATAATTAAAATTAACTCTCAATAATTATGGCTCAAGAATTACCCGCAGTTTTTAAACGTATCCAAGATAAGAAAAAGGAACAACGCGAACTAAAATCTATGTTCCGTGATGCCCTTACTAATAATGGTGAATATCAAAAGGTAGTTCAAGAGCTTGATGACTTAAAAATTAAAAAGAAACAAATTGAGTCTTCAGTTAAATCTGATTTTAAGGCAGAATTTGATAAACTAGAAGGCATTAAATTGAATATTGCTGGCGATAATCAACTTTTAAGTGATTTAGCTTTAACTCAATTTGTAAGCGGTGAGCTAGTTAGATTAGTTGATGAAAATAAAGTTGAATACGAGCCAGTCTTTACAGTTAAGTTTAAAAAGGCTTAATAATAACAATGTGAATTTGAAATAAAAAAAAGACCCAAATTGGGTCTTTTTTGTGCCGCGAGAGGGAATCGAACCCTCATGAAGTCGCCCCCACACGAGTTTGAGTCGTGCGCGTCTACCAATTCCGCCACCGCGGCCTATGCATTAAATTTACTTGCGACTCTTATATATTACGAATTTTAGTATAATAAATATCCTTTTAATTGTCAAAAGGAAAGCTTTAATATATAATTGTCGTATATAAATTCATTTAACTTATGGGTAAAGTAATTGCGGTCGTAAATCAGAAAGGTGGAGTTGGTAAAACAACAACCGCCGTTAATTTAAGCGCTTATTTAGCCCATTTGGGCAAACAAGTGCTTCTTGTTGATGTTGACCCTCAAGCAAATGCTACTTCAGGTTTAGGAATAGACCATCGTAATTTAGAATTTGGAATTTATGAAGCTTTAGTGGGCGATAAACCCTTTCATCAGATTATTAAACGAACTATGCAGTCTGGTTTTAAAATTGCTCCTGCAACCTTGGCTTTAGCTGGCGCGGGAATCGATTTGGTTAGTATGGAAAATCGCGAGTTTCGTTTAGCTCATATTTTAGAAGAAGCTAAAAAAGAATATGACTTTATTATAATTGATGGGCCACCTTCTTTAGGACTTTTAACTGTTAATAGTTTAGTTGCCGCTGATGAAGTTTTAATACCAATTCAGAGCGAATATTTTGCTCTTGAGGGGTTAAGTCAGCTATTAGAAACAATTAGTTTAGTTCAGAATAATTTAAAGCCAGAATTAGGAATCATGGGCGCGGTAATTACCATGTTTGATAGGCGTAATAAATTATCAGAGTCTGTGATGGAAGAATTATATAAGTATTTTCCTAATCGTATTTTTCGTTCAGTTATTCCACGTAGTGTGCGTTTAGCGGAGGCACCAAGCTACGGCCGTACTATTTTACAATACGATCCAAAATCAAAAGGCGGTAAAGCTTATGAAGGGTTAGCAAGAGAAATTTTAAGTTTTGAAAAATAATAATCATTAGTTTAACTTTTACTATATGGCACAAGGACTAGGCCGAGGACTCGGCTCTCTTATTCCTAAAAAAACCATGACTTATGGTCAGAACCCTTTTCAGCAAGATAACGGAATCAATGGAATTAATGAAGAGGCTATTGTTTTACATGATAATGAGAGAATATTGAAAGTAAGCCCCGAAAAAATAGATTTTAATCCACTTCAACCAAGAACATTTTTTGCAGATGGAGCTTTAAATGATTTAGCGGAGTCTATTAAAGAACACGGAATCATTTCTCCATTAATTGCTACACGAAAAGGTGAGCGATTCGAACTTATTGCCGGCGAAAGAAGACTTAGAAGTGCAAAATTATTAGGGCTTAAGGAGGTTCCAGTAATTATTCGTGAAGAAAATGAACAAAAAAAACTAGAAGTTGCTTTAATTGAAAATTTACAACGTGAAGATTTAAATTCTATTGAAACAGCCCGTGCTTATAAAAGATTAATCGATGAGTTCAATATTACCCAAGAAGAAGCGGCTAAAAGAGTTGGGAAGGCTCGTTCTAGCATTGCTAATGCCTTACGTCTACTATCACTTCCTCAAGAGGCTCAAAATGCTTTAGCTTCCGGAAAAATAACTGAGGCGCATGCAAAATATATTTTGGGTTTAGAAGGCGAAGAAAAACAGCTCAACATGTTAAAGAAAATATTGCGTCATGATTTAACGGTTGCGGAAACTGATAAGGAAATCAAGCGTTTAGGCGGAACTAAATCTGCTAAACAAAAAGATTATTTTGATAGAGCGAAAGAGGATGAACTAAGTGAAATATTAAGTACTAAAGTTGAAATAAAAAGACAAGGAAAGGGCGGTAAAATTATGGTTGATTTTTATAGTGAAGAAGAGTTAAATGAAATATTAACAAAAATTAAAAAATAACGATTTTTTATAGTATAATATTTAATTAAAAGGGGGCTTTTTTTAGGCTTCTTTTTAATTTGCTATTCTTAAAATCGTATATTAAAATAGAGCTATGTCTTTTGTTCACCTGCACAATCATACTCACTATTCTTTACTTGACGGCTTAACTAAGCTGGACGAGATGGTTAACTATGCCAAAGAACAAGGTTCGCCAGCGGTAGCAATTACTGATCATGGCTCTATGTATGGTGTTATAGAGTTCTATCAGAAGGCTAAAAAGGCCGGTATTAAGCCGATTGTTGGTGTAGAGGCATATTTAGCACCTGGTTCACGTTTTGATAAGAATACTAGAGAAGATGGGCGTAGTAACCATCTTCTTTTACTAGCAAAAAACAATGTAGGATATAAAAATTTAATAAAATTAGTCTCTAAGGCCTATATTGAAGGTTTTTATTATAAACCAAGAATTGATTGGGATTTATTAGTAGAATTCCATGAAGGAATTATTGCTTCAACGGCTTGTTTAGCTGGTGAAATTCCACGCTTAATAATGTCTGATAAATTAGCTGAAGCCGAGAAGCGAATCCTTGAGTACAACACTCTATTTGGCCAGGATAATTTTTATCTAGAGTTAATGGATCATCCAGAGATTCCAGAATTAGAAAAAGTTAATGCTGAATTAATTAAATTTTCTAAAAAATTAAAAATTCCGGTTATTGCTACCAATGATGTTCATTATTTCAAAAAAGAAGATGCTGAAGCGCAAGATATTTTATTGTGTCTGCAGAATAAAAAGAAAATCACTGATACCGATAGAATGAAGATGTTGGGACATGGTGATTATTCAATGCGTTCTAACGCGGAGATGATCGAAGCTTTTAAACATATTCCTGAAGCTATTGAAAATACTTTAAAAATCGCAGAAATGTGTAATGTGGAAATTGCGCTTGGTGAAATTCAACTGCCGCATTTTGAAGTTCCTGATGGTTACGACGGAAACTCTTATTTAAAAGAATGGTGTGAAAAGGGAATTTTGAAAAGATATCCGGGTAAGCCTGACTCTGAATTAAAAGAAGTCTACGAGCGTCTTGAATATGAATTATCGGTTATTACAAAAATGGGCTGGCCTTCTTACTTTTTAATTGTCGCCGATTTTATCAATTGGGCCAAGGATAATAAAATTGTCGTTGGGCCAGGAAGAGGTAGCGCAGCCGGTTCTCTGGTATGTTATTTGACCGGGATTACTAATCTTGACCCTTTAGAATATAATTTGCTGTTTGAACGATTTTTAAACCCGGAAAGAATATCAATGCCCGATATTGATATGGATTTTGCTGATATTAGACGTGGCGAAGTTCTAAATTATGTTGGTGAAAAATATGGCCAGGACCATGTTGCTCAGATTATAACGTTCGGAACTATGGCGGCTAGAGCGGCGGTCCGTGATGTCGGTCGCGTTCTTGATGAGCCTTATGATTATTGCGATAAAATTTCTAAGAGTATTCCGATGTTTACTAAACTCGAAGAAGCTATTAGAACTGTTCCGGAACTTAAGGAAATGTATAATAACGAGGCGGCTGCTAAAAGAATTTTAGATTATGCTAAAAGATTAGAAGGTGTTGCTCGCCATGCCTCAACTCATGCTTGCGGAGTTTTGATTACCGACCAACCGTTGACCGAATATGTTCCTATCCAGCACGCTTCTTCGGCTGATGAAAGTGTTATTTCTCAATATTCACTTCACCCCATTGAAGATTTAGGACTTTTGAAGATGGACTTCTTGGGTCTTAAAAATTTAACGATTATTGAATCGGCCTTGAAGATTATTAAAAATACTAGAGGTCTTGATATTGATATTGATAAAATTCCTCTCAACGATGAAAATACTTATAAATTATTTCAAGCTGGCGAAACAACTGGCGTATTTCAATTTGAATCATCAGGGATGAAACGTTATCTTCGTGATTTAAAACCAACTATTTTTGAAGATATTATTGCCATGGTTGCTTTATATCGCCCTGGTCCCATGGAATGGATTCCTGATTATATTGCCGGAAAACATAAAATAAAAAAAGTTGCCTATTTACACCCGAAATTAGAAAGTATTTTAGAAAATACTTATGGGGTAGCTATTTATCAGGAGCAGGTTATGCAAATTGCTCGCGATTTAGCAGGTTTTACTATGGGCCAAGCGGATGTTTTAAGAAAAGCCATGGGTAAAAAAATAGTTTCTCTACTAGCTGAACAAAAAGAAAAGTTTGTAGAGGGTTGCGTTAAAAATGGTGTTTATAAAGAATTAGCTGAAAAAGTTTTTTCATTTATAGAACCTTTTGCTGGTTATGGTTTTAATCGTAGCCATGCCGCTTGTTATGCGATGATTGGTTATCAAACCGCTTATTTAAAGGCTCATTGGCCAGTAGAGTTTATGGCCGCGTTACTCACTTCTGATCAGGGGGATACCGATAGAATTGCAATTGAAATTGAAGAATGTCGTAATATGGGCATAAAAATCATGGCGCCGGATGTTAATGAATCATTTGGAACTTTTACAGTTGTAACCGCTGGAACTAAAGAAAATAAAATTGTTGCCCCTGATGAAAAAGTAGATACAATTCGTTTTGGGCTTAAGGCTATTAAAAATGTAGGCGAACATATAGTTGATGCCTTAATTAAGGAGCGTAAAGAAAACGGAATTTATCTAGATATCTTTAATTTATTAGAAAGAGTAACTGATAGAGATTTAAATAAAAAATCTTTAGAAAGTTTAGTTAAGAGTGGCGCTATGGATGGTTTTGGAACTCGCGGTTCGCTTTTAGCTAATATGGAAAAATTTTTAAATTTCAATAAAGAAGAAGCAAAAAATAAGGATAGTTTGCAAGCCAGCTTGTTCGGAGAACTAAAAACTGAAGATAAAAGTCGTCCAATTTTAAAAGATGCGGCTGATGCGGAACAAAACGAAAAATTAACCTGGGAAAAAGAGTTGCTAGGATTATATGTTAGCGAACATCCATTTAATTATTTTAAACCGTTTGTTGCTGGCTACGCTATCCCGATTATTAGTCTAGCTGGTCATAAAGGTGATGATAGAATTATTATGGCCGGGGTAATCGCTACTATTAAAAAAATCATTACTCGAAAAGGGGAATCGATGATTTTTGTAAAAATTGAAGATGCGGTTGCTTCAACAGAAATTTTAGTTTTTCCTAGACTCTATAAAGAAACCATGGAACTCTGGCAGGAGGGAAGAACGGTTATAATTGAAGGAAAGGCTTCCGAAAAGGATAGTGATTTAAAAATTTTAGCTAATCGCGCCATTATCTTAGATTTTAATAATCCCCAAAAATCTGTTGATGATTTTAAAAGATTAATGTTAGAGTCGCCAACTCCAATTCGTCGTACATTTGGAAATGGTAGTTATCCATCATCAGCAAAAAAGACAACTACATCTGCGGCCCCCTTAAAAATAAGTCCAACCCCTGCTCCAGTGATGCCATCCATCAACCCTTTGTTATTAGTTTTTTTGAAAGACTTAACAGCTAATGATTTAAATGAAATGCGTCAGTTGTTTTCTTCTTTTCCGGGAGAACAAGAAGTTTATTTTAGAATTATAGAAGCGGGAAAATATAAAATTATTAAAACTGCATTTAGAGTTTTAAATGATGAGCTATTAAAAACAGAAATTAAAGAAAAATTTTCTTCTACAATCAAGATTGCCGGCTAAAGTAATTGTTTTGATTTTAATTTTTTGCTATAATGAAGTAGACTATAAAAAGTTAACTTCATTTTTGTTATAAATTTTAAATTCTCTTTTATCTTATGCCAAGACCAAGAAAAACCGAGCTCGTTTCGGCTTCGTCTCCCGTGATTAAGGCTAAAAAAATTATTAAAAAGCCAATTAAAAAAGCTGCGCCTATTAAAAAAGCGAAGCCTGTTATTATTGATGTAATTGAAGATGATGACGATGATATTATAAATAGTAGTAACTTTTTTTCTGATGAGTCTCTTGCTAAAAGTAAGTTTGCAACTACAGTCGAGTCGCATCAGGCTCAAAATAAAGTAGAAATAAACAATGAAGATATTGAGAGTTTAGAAAAATGGGAAACTCCAGAACAAAATAAACTTGATGATACTATGAGTTTAGAAGAAGATAATCATGATATTCAAAAAAAGTTTTTTTCTGATTTAGCCTCTGAGATGAAAAATAAAAATACAGAAAATAGTTTTCCTGTAAAAAATGATACCCCGTTCACAGATAGGGTTAATAATATGCCTCCTCGAAAAAGCGTGGGGCTTTATCGTCGTTTAGCTTGGAAATTTTTAATGATGGTTGGGTTATTGGCATTATTAGTTCTATATTTTTCTTTTTCTAAATTAACCGTTTTAATTACGCCTGAAGTTGAAGCAATGAGTGATACTTTATTTATGCGAGTTGGTAATGAAACCGCTACTTCTAGTACGGAGGTAAGTGATCCTAGAGAAAAAGTGAGTGGTTCCGTTAATGAATTTGAGGTAGAGGTCGAAAAAACTTACGATGCTCAGGGTAGTGAAACTTTAGGTGAAGACTTAAGCGGTAAGGTAACAATTATTAATAATTATATTAAATCACAGCAGTTAATTGCTACTACAAGACTATTATCAAGCGATAATAAATTATTTCGACTGAAAGAAGCGGTTAATATTCCAGCTGGTGGTAAGGTAGAGGTCGAAGTATATGCTGATAAAGTTTCTGCTGATATGGCTATTGAGCCTACTCATTTTACTATTCCAGGACTTTGGGTTGGTCTTCAAGATAAAATCTATGCTGAAAGCGAAGAGGCCTTTGTTTATGGTGAAAAACAACGGCAATATGTTAGAGTTGTAGATATCCAAGCGGCAACTGATGATATTCAAGAATTACTTTTAAAGAAAGCGGAAGAAAATAAAACATTACGAAGTCAAGATGAGGTTTTATATCAAGTATTAGAACCAGGAACTACCACTGTTAGCGCTAAAGCGGGTGATAAAGTTAGTAAATTTATAGTCAAAGCTAAAGCGAAAGTAGTAGCAGTGGCTTTCTCTAGAGAGGAATCTGCTAAATTAGCTTCAGCTAAACTTAATATATTGGTTCCTGATGATAAAGAATTAGCTGAGTTTAAAACCGAAAGTTTATCATATTCTTTAGAAAACTATGATGAAAAAAATAAAGTAGCAACCGTTAAAGCTTCTTTTTCGGGTTTAATGTTGCTCAAGAGTGATGCTAATATTATCGACAGAACTCGTTTGGTTAATTTAAATGCTGAGCAAATTTCTGCTTATTTAAGTGATTATCCCGAAATAGGGAATTATGAACTTAAGTTTTATCCATCTTTTGTAAAAAGGGCTCCGAATTTAGTAGATAGAATAGAAGTTAAAATTAAGAATTAAGTTACAAGTATTAAGTCTAGTTTTTCAAAAACGCTTCCAACCGGAAGCGTTTTTATTTTTATATTTAAATTATTTAAAATGCTTTAAAGTTTAATTAAAATAAACCAAGAAATTTTCCGTTTGTTTTTTGTTTGGTGATATGCTTATTTAAAAATATTTTTTCAGCTTCTGCTAGGGTTACATTCTTGATGATTAACGCGCTGATGGCACGAGCTAATCTTACGGCTTCTTCTAGTGGGCGTTGATGTAGATTTCTACCGATTGCTAGTCCTGAGCTTTTACTGATTTCTAATTGTAGATTTAAAAAAGCAAGTAATTCTTTGGCTGGCTGTTTGCTTCCGCCAACACAAATAATTTTTGCACGTCCCGCCGCCTCAGTTACTTCCTTAAATTTCTTAGCGGCTAGCTTTTTATCTTTAAGCCCGTAAGGATATTTTACTTTAATAAAATCAGCGTCTAAACAGGCAGCAACTCCAGCGGCGCCAGCAATAGTATGAACATCTTCTTCTTTAATATCTTTTCCACGTGGATAAATCCAAATAATAGCCGCTAAACCAGCTTGATGAGCTTGAAAAATAGATTTGGCGGCCTGAGCAAGCATTTTTGCTTCATATTTACCGCCTAAATAAACCGTATAACCAATTCCGACAATCTTAAGGCCACTTTGTTTTTTAAAATCAACAATATTTTCTACCTTCCAAAATGGTTTGCTGGAATCCTGCTCTTCTTTAGTATTTAAATTTGTTTTACCATTAATTTTAACTATGTAGGGAAGATTACGATAATTTTTTCCGTACTTAGATATTAAGCCCAGATGAGTTGCTAAAACTCCCCCTTCTGAAGCAGCTGCAATTTTAAATAGATGTTCAGGGTTATTATCTTCGAGTGATATTTTTGCTCCATAGAAATCATCATTAAGATGTTCTACCTTCTGATCACCAGCAATCAAAAATAAATTTCCAGAGCCACCGGTCATAAGAGATATATTTTTTAAATATTCAACCCTTTTTTCGGGTTTAACACTAAAAGGAACTAAAAAATCTTTCATATATATTTATAAATTATGGCTAATATGCTATTATTATATTAAGTATTATAATTTTTAGAGTTAACTTTGATATAAAATTATTATAACATATTTATGATAAAAGATGAAAATAAAAAAGATTCAGATTTAAACTCCTATCGAGATTTAGATGGTCTAACTTTAAGAGAAATGAATGCTGGTTTATGGTTGTCTGAACATCGTAAGCTAATAACTAAAGCAATCACAATTTTTCTGATTATTATTTCAGCATTTTTTTTCATATATTCTTCATACGGTTACATAATATATTTCATAAACGGAAAGATCGATAACCAGGAAGAGGTTCAGGTTTTATCACCTAGAAATGTAGTTGCCCCTATAGAAGTTGCGCCAATAGAGGTTTTTAAAAGTGGTGAAAAATATGATTTAGCTGTTCGTGTGAAAAATCCAAACGATAATTTTTCAGCTGAATTTAGTTATTGTATAAATCAGGGTGATGCTGAAGTATATTGTGATGAGGGTTTTATGTTGCCTTTAGATAATAAATATCTTTTAGCTTTAGCAACTACTGTTAATCCCACAAACGCAAATCTTGTATTTACTATTAAAGATATATTTTGGGTTCGTACTAATCGTAAGGAAATTCCTGATTGGAACGCCTTTTTACTAGAGCGGGTTAATTTTGAAATTGCAGAAGTAAAATTCTTAAGCGCTTCAAAAAGTGGTTTATCTGAGAATCTAAGACTTAATAGTTTAGAATTTAATGCTCTCAACCTTACGCCATACTCATATTATCAAGTACCGTTTAATATATTTTTTTATGCTGGATCTGAATTGGTCGGCGTAGAGCGTCACGTAGCAACCGATGTAATGGCGGGTGAAAATCGTCAGATAAAAATTAGTTGGTCTGGTGATCTGGGTAATGTTAGTCGGATTGAGATAATTCCACAGATTAACGTAAATGATAAAGACGTATATTCTAAATATCAGGGACTAGGTCAGTAGTATGCTTAATCGTTTAAAGGCTCATCTATATAAGTTTGATTGGATAATTATGGCTGCAGTTTTGCTGTTGGTCACTTTTGGTTTAGTAGAAATATATAGCGTTGCTTTAGGGCGAGAAAGTCTAGATTTATTAAATTTTCGCAAACAAATATTTTTTGCTGTTTTAGGATTTGTTCTATTATTTACCTTTTCTTTTGTTGACTATTACTTTTTAAAAAGTGTAAGTCGCTATTTGTTTTTCTTTGGAATTTTTCTTTTAGTCTCAGTTTTAATTTTTGGTGATACTGTTCGTGGAACCAAAGGGTGGTTTAATTTTGCAGGATTTAGTCTTCAGCCAGTAGAATTTATTAAAATTATTCTAATTTTATTCTTAGCTAATTATTTCTCTGGCTTAGCAATTAAAGTGAAAACGGTAAAACATTTTTTTGCTTCAGTTGCTTATACATTAGTATTTGTAGGTTTGGTTTTATTGCAGCCAGACTTTGGTTCAGCACTTATGCTTAGCTCTATTTGGTTGGTATTAATTATGGCGGCTGATTTTAATTTAAAATATTTTTTAGCTATTGGGTTAGCGGGTATCATTATTTTTACTTCAGCTTGGTTTTTCTTTTTTAAGGATTACCAAAAGGAGCGAATTATGACACTTATTTCTCCGACAGCTGATTCTTTAGAATCTGGTTACAATAGCTCACAAGCCATTATAGCGATTGGGTCTGGCGGTTTAATGGGTAAGGGTGTAGGTTTTGGCTCTCAATCACAGTTAAAATTCTTACCTGAGGCCCAAAATGACTTCATTTTTGCTGTTATTGCCGAGGAGTTAGGCTTTTTAGGGGTTTTCTTGGTATTGGGGTTTTATTTTATTCTTTTCTTTCGTTGTTTTAACGTTTTAAAGAAAATTAACAATGATTTCGGAATTTATTGCCTAATTGGAGCTAGCGGCTTGATTTTTATTCAAATGTTTATTAATATTGGTATGAACTTAGGCATCATGCCAGTTGTTGGTTTGCCACTACCTTTTATCAGCTATGGCGGGAGCTCGCTCCTATCCCTGATGATACTTGTTGGTATAATGCAAAATATTATTATTAAATCAAAAACTAGATACTAAAATTATGGAATTAACATTATTAGCACAAAAGCGCGAAAAGAATGAAAAATTGGATAAAGATTCGTTAGCTGCGGTTGTATATGGAAAAGGAATTGAAGCTCAAAGTTTAAAATTAAAAAAAGCTGATTTTGAAAAAGTATTTGCCGCTGCTGGCGAATCAAATTTAATTAAGCTTGATCTAGGAACTAGCTCCGTTAATGTTGTTGTTAAAGATTTACAAAAAGATGCTATAAAAAATTTCTTTACCCATGTTGATTTTTATCAAGTAAACATGAAGGAAAAAATTACTGCAGAAATTCCTTTGCACTTTATTGGCGAATCTAAGGCTGTTAAAGAATTGGGCGGAATGTTAAATAAAGAAATGCATGAAGTTGAAGTAGAATGTTTACCTGGAGATTTAGTTGATCATATTGAAATTGATATTTCTGTTTTAAATACTTTTGATGACGAAATTAGAATGAAAGACCTAAAACTTCCTAAGGGTGTAGAGCTTGTTTCAGAAACAGACGATATTATCGCTATGATTATGAGGCCAAAACTTGAAGAAGAAGAACCAGCTGTCTCTGCTTCAGTCACGGCCGCTACTCCTGCTGCTGCAACTCCAGCCACTCCAGCACCTAAGAAATAATTTCTTTCTCAATCTATATAAAAAAGAGCTTTCTTGCGAAGGCTCTTTTTTTGGTTTTTATTTTTATTGGTTAATTTCTACTATAGCGAAGCGATTATTTTTTCTTAAATCTTTTATTATCTTAAGTCGACTCTTTAACAATTGTTTCTTAATTATTTCTTTTATTTCTTTAGTTTGCTCTGGGTCAATTTCTAGAATTAAGAATAGGGAAGTAAATTTTATTTTTTTTAAATCTTTCAATAATTGTCTATAATATTTTAGACCATCTTTTCCAGCTTCAAGAGCTAATTTAGGCTCGCAACTAATACTTGGTTCTGCTTTTACCTGAGCAGGAGTTAAATATGGTAAATTAGCCGCTATTACTAAATTTTGTCCGATTAAGTTTTCCGACTTTAGGGAATTTAATAAATCGCTTTTAATGAAGCTAATTTTCTTATCTAATTTTTGTTGTTGAGCATTTTGCCTTGCTACTTTTAAGGCCGCCCTAGAAATATCTAAAGCAGTAAAAGAATGTTGTTCATATTTCACTGGGTATTTTAGTAAACAATTTTTTGCTAAAGAAACTATAATAGCGCCAGAGCCAGTCCCGATATCTATAAAAGATAGTTTTTCAGTTTGAACCTTAATTTGTTCTAATAAAATATCAACTATCATTTCCGTTTCTGGGCGGGGAACTAGAACGTTTTTATTGACTTGAAAGTCTAAGCCATAAAACTCTTTACTCCCGGTTATATAAGAAATCGGCCAATTAGCTAGTCTTTTTTTCTCAGCCAACGTAAAAGCACGAGTTTGAGTTGTTGTAACTTTATATTCCGGATGGATAATAATAAATTCTCGTTCTTTTTTTAATATAAAAGCGATAAGTATTTCGGCTTCTAAATGAGAAAGGGATGATTGTTGAATTATTTGTTTTAAATTCATTGTTTTTTTGATTCTTCTTTAGCGGCTTTTTTAAGAGAAGTTACTATTTCATCAATTTCTCCGTCCATTAAACGAGTAATGCTATGCCAAGAAGTATTAATTCTATGGTCAGTAACTCTATCTTGAGGAAAATTATAGGTTCTTATTTTATCAGACCTATCACCGCCGCCAACTTGGATTTTGCGAGCACTAGACTCTGATTGCATTCTTTCTTCTTCTTGCTTTGCTAGTAAACGAGAACGAAGAACTTGAAAGGCCTTTTCTTTATTTTGATGCTGAGATTTTTGGTCCTGACAACTTACTGTAGTTCCGGTTGGGATGTGAAAGAGTCTAATAGCAGAATAGGTTGTATTTACACTTTGTCCACCCGGCCCACTCGAGCAAAAGGTATCAATACGAACATCGCTTAACTTAATTTCAACATCAACTTCTTCGGCTTCCGGTAGAACAACTACAGTTGACGTTGAAGTGTGCACACGGCCTTGTTTTTCTGTTTCTGGAACACGCTGTACACGATGAGTTCCTGCTTCAAACTTTAACAGGCCATAAGCCCCTTCGCCCTTTGCAGTAAAAATAATTTCCTTATAACCACCAATTCCCAAAGTGCTTGAATCAATAAGTTCCATCTTCCAACCCTTTCTTTCACAAAATCGAGCATACATTCTAAATAAATCTCCAGCAAATAAAGCTGCTTCATCTCCTCCGGCCCCAGCTCTAATTTCAATAATTGCGTGTTTTTTATCATTCGGACTTGAGGGATTAACCTCTTCTTCAATATCATCCTGTAGTTTAATGGCCTTTTCTTCTAAATTAACTAATTCTTCTTCAGCCATGGCTTGTAATTCGGAGTCCTTTTCGTTATTCATTATTTCCTTATTTTCTTGAATACTTTGATTTGTTTTTTCTAAATCCAAAATCATTGAAACTGCTCTACGCAATCCGGCGTGTTCTTGAGAAATTTTTATCATTGCCGCCTGGTCCTTCATTAAGTCGGGATTTGATAATTTTTGTTCAATTTCAGCAAATTGTTGTTTAATATTTTCGTACATATTTTTCGGGATTCATTTTACTAATGCTAAATTCTTCTATCAAAAAAGCAATCAGTTATAATTATTTTAGCATAAATACGTCAAATAATTAAAGATGATTGCTTTTTTGGTCTAGCTATTTTTTGTTTAGTTGTACTTGAGCGATTTTTTTTATATCTTTTGTTTTAACAACTACTTCCTTTTTAGCCTTTTCTTCAGCTCTCTTGGCACGCTTTACTTTCTTGCCTTTTTTATCAGCAGAACCAGTTTTAGCTTGAATTTTAGCTTCAAATTTTTCAACACGGCGAGCAGTATCAACTAGCTTCTGTTTACCAGTGTAAAAAGGATGACAAGCTGAACAAAGTTCAACTTTAATTTCCGGTTCAGTAGAACCGGTTGTAAAAGTATTACCACAAACACAAGAAACCTTGCAGTCTGCATAATATTTTGGATGGATATTATTTTTCATAGTAAATAAAAAAAATTTTATTGATATTTAATAAAATTTCAACTATTAGTTATTTTTCTTTTATGGTATTATTATGCTATCATAACTTTTAAATTTAATCAATAGTCTGATATAATAAGGTTGACCAGGAGCTAGAACTTCGGAATTATGACAAAAATACATAATATTGCTAAAAATACTTCATATTTAACAGTGGCCTTAATTTTACAAAAGGTCATTTCTTTTGCTTATTTTACGATGTTAGCACGATATTTAGGGCCAGCTGACCTCGGAAAATACTATTTTGCCATCTCTTTTACGACCATTTTTGCTATTTTGATTGATTTAGGCTTTGCTAATGTATTAACTAGGGAAGTAGCTAAGGACCAAACTAGAGCCGAACGTCTTTTGGGTAATATTTTAGGACTAAAAATACCATTAGCTATTTTTGCTATTTTTGCTGTTTTTATTTCAATAAATAGTTTCCACTATGATCCGCTAGTTAAAATATTAGTGTATATTTCGTGTATTTCAATGGTATTGGATTCTTTTACTTTTACTTTCTTTTCTGTAGCTAGAGGGAAGCATAATCTTAAATATGAAAGTATTTCCTCAATTGTTTTTCAGCTTATAGTTTTAGTTGTCGGTTATAGTGCTTTATTGCTTAATGGCGGATTAATTCCAGCTATGGCGGCTCTAGCCTTAGCAAGTCTATATAATTTTATTTATTCTTGGTTGATTGTTGCTGGAAAACTTAAAGTTATTATTAAGATATTCTATGATAAGCCAGTTATTAGAGATATAATAAAAATAAGCTGGCCCTTCGCCGTATATGCTATTTTTCAGAGGTTATATATGTACCTCGACTCAGTGCTATTAGCTTTTTTTGCCGGAAATGAACAAGTTGGACTTTATCAGGTTGCTTTTAAAATAATTTTTGCTTTACAGTTCTTGCCAATGGCCTTTACCGCCTCACTGTATCCAGCTATGAGTGCTTATTGGAAAGACAATAGAGAGCAACTCGTTATCTCGTTTGAAAGAGCGATTAATTATTTAATTATTATTTCCTGGCCAATAATTATCGGAATAGTATTATTAGCCGATAAAATAGTTTTATTGTTTAAGGTTGGGTATAATGGTGCAATCTTGCCATTGCAAATATCAATTATTTCCTTATTCTTTATTTTTATTAATTTTCCAATTGGATCTCTGCTTAATGCTTGTGATAGACAGAGAAGAAATACTTTCAATATGGGAATAGCAACTATTGTGAGTGTTATCCTGAATCTTATTTTAATTCCTCGTTTTCAGGCTGTCGGTGCTAGTGTTACTGTTTTGATAACTAACCTGGTAATGTTTTTATTAGGAATTTTCTTGGTAAGAAAAATTATAAGTTATAGACCAGCTAAGAATCTAATCGTTTTTTTTAAGTCTTTAGCCGCCGCAATTTTAATGGGGACGACCATCCTATTTGGAAAAGTTTATTTAAACATTTTCATTCTGATTCCAATTGGCGGAATTTTATATTTTTATTTCTTGTATTTATTTGGCGGATTTAAAAAAAATGATATTTCTAGCGTATTTAAATCTCTCAAACTATGAAGACTTTACTTATTACTTTAGAATTTCCGCCGTTTAAGGGTGGTGTAGCTAGTTATTATTCCAATCTGGTAAAATATTGGCCTTTAGGGGAGAAAATTGATGTAATGGATAACAACCATCAAGAACTAATGTCTGAATGTGGTAAATTTTCCTGGTTAAAATCGGTTAGTATTTTGTTAAAGGCTTTAAAAAGGCCGGGATTTGATTATCTTCTAGTTGGTCAGATATTACCCTTAGGAACTGTTGCTTACTTAGCTACTTTAATTAAGCCATTTACGTATGGAGTTGTACTTCATGGTCTTGATTTTACTTCGGCTATTAAGTCTAGTCGTAAAAGATTTTTAACTAAATTAATTTTAAAAAAGGCTAATAAGATTATTTGTGCTAATTCTAGAGTTGCACAAATGGTAAGAGTCTTTGATTCTGGTTTATCAGAAAAAACAGAGATCGTTAATCCTGGTATTGAACCGATTATTGCTCAGCCAAGTTCTGAAAGTATTACAAATTTACAAGCTACTTATAAATTACATGATCATTTTATTTTATTTACTTTAGGGCGGCTTACTTTAAGAAAAGGAGTGGATTCAGTAATTAAGGCTTTGAGTGAGTGGGGGCCAGAAGATTTAAAAATTAAATATTTTATTGCTGGATCTGGTAGCGAAGAAAAATACCTACGTTCACTAGCAGCCGTTTCACCTTTAAGTGAATCGATAGTTTTCTTAGGTGAAATTAACGAAGACGAAAAATGGCTATGGCTTCATGCTTGCGATTTATTTATTATGCCAGCTAGAGAAATCGGTAATGATTTTGAAGGTTTTGGTATCGTATATCTAGAAGCGAACCTGGCCGGAAAGATGGTTGTCGCTGGAAATTCCGGTGGCGTTAAGGATGCTGTTGAGGAGGGTGTAAGTGGATTCCTGGTAGACCCAGAAAATATTTCTGAAATTAAAAATTTAATTATAAAATTAAAGAATAATAAAGACCTGCTATTTAATATGGGTAAACGAGGAAGAGAAAGAGCTATTACTAATTTTAATTGGGAAAAACAGTCAGAGCGTTTATGCCATATAATTAAAAAATAAATATGATTTCAATTATTATTCCACTTTATAATGCCGAGAAAACAATATCTAAAACTTTAGCAAGTTTAGAAAAGCAAACTTATCAAGATTTTGAAGTTATTATTGTAAATGATGGCTCCCTTGATAACTCTGAGCAAATAGTTGCTAATTATCTACAAAAAACTGATAACAATCATTCATATTTTTTCTTAAATCAAAAAAACCAAGGAGCACCAGCCGCTCGTAATCGTGGATTTAAGGAGGCTAAAGGAGATTTTTTATTGTTCTGTGATTCTGATGCAATTCTTGCAAATCAAGCACTAGAAATTATGCTAGAGAATATTAATCAGAATCCTGAGGCTAGTTATGTTTATTCTTCTTTTAATTGGGGTAAAAAATTATTTCGTTTAGAAGATTTTAACCCTGATAAATTAAGAAAGGTTCCATATATCCATACTATGTCGCTAATTAGGCGCTCAGCTTTCCCGACTGTAGGCTGGGATATTAAAATTAAAAAATTTCAAGATTGGGATTTATGGTTAACGATGTTAGAGGAGGGGAAAATAGGGTTTTGGATTCCTCAGGTTCTCTTTAAAATTATTCCTGGGGGGACAATAAGCTCCTGGCTTCCTTCATTTGCTTATAAATTATTTCCATTTTTGCCAGCAGTAAAAAAATATAAACAAGCAATGGAGATTATTAAACAAAAACATGGCTTATAAAAAACGTTGGCCACTAGCAATTATTAGCTCAATTTTTTTGATATTTTTAATATCAATTCTTGTTGCTAACAATCAAAATACTATAAACGAAATAGAAAAATCTATAGACAGTAAAGAAATTGTTAGTATAAATGGGGAAGTTATAGAATTAGAGGTAGTAACTTCAGCGGATAAAATGTATCAGGGTTTGAGTGGTCGAAAATCGTTATGTGTTGATTGTGGAATGTTATTTAAATTTTCTGATTCCGCTCCGCGTAGTTTTGTTATGAGGAATATGCTTATCCCGCTAGATATAGTCTTTATTAATGAGGGCAGGATTGTAAAAATATATAAAAATTTAAATCCAGAGGGCTCTAATCCAACTACGCTTTATGAGAGCGTTTTTCCGGCTCGGTATGTTTTAGAGTTGAATGCTAATAAGACCGACTCCCTGGGTTTAAATATTGGTGATGCATTAAATATAAATGACTAAAATTAATTTTAAAAACATTTCAATAATTTTAGGTATATTTCTGATTTTAGAAATATTATCAGCCTTTAGTTTCGCATACTCCATAGCTAATCCAATTATCTTTTTAAGCTTATCCTTGTTAGTACTCGTTCTTTCTATTTATAAATTAGAATATGGCCTACTGATAGTATTAACAGAATTGGTGATTGGCTCTAAAGGTTATTTGATTTATTTATCTTTAGGAGGGGGTAAACTACTAGCTTTACGTTTAGTGATTTGGTCAATTTTGATTTTAGTTTTTTGTATAAAATTTATTATACAACTTAGAACGGATGGCAAAAAATCAGAGTATTTACAAAAAATTAAAAACTTTATTTTCTTAAAATATTATTTAATTCTAGCTGGCTTAATTATTATCGGCTTAGTCTCGGCCTTTATCTATAAAAATAATATTACTAATATTTTTCTTGATTTTAATGCTTGGATTTATTTTTTAATTTTATTTCCAGTAATCGCAATTAATTTAAAGAGGGAACAATTAATTAATATTTTTCTCGCTGGCTCTATTTGGATAAGTTTAAAAACTCTTATTCTGCTAGCAGTTTTCTCTAATGATTTCATTTTTGCTCATCAAGTATATTCTTGGCTTAGAAAAACCTTGGTAGGCGAAATGACAACCGCTAATGGTTGGAATCGCGTGTTTATTCAATCTCAAATATTTCCTATTATTGCCTATTTTTTTCTATTATTTAGATTAACCTATATTGATAGGTTTAAAAATCTATTTAATAAGGAAAATATTAGTTATTTTATTTTAATAGCTTTATTTTTAAGCACATTACTAATTAGTCTTTCTCGTAGCTTTTGGGTTGGCTTTGCAGTTACTACGTGTTTCAGTATAGTCTATATTTGTCACTTATATTCCTTAAAAAGAGCCGCCTTAATGATTCTGTGGTCATTTATAGGCTCAATTTTGGCTATAGTTATGATATTAATTGCTACACCACGTTTAGTTAATAATTTAGATAATCAGCTTATCAGCCGCGTTGGAAACAAGAAAGAGGCTGCTTTAGTTTCTCGCTGGATGCTTTTACCCAAACTAATGGATGAAATAAAAGTTAATCCCATTTCTGGACAAGGATTTGGAAAAACAGTAACCTATACTTCTAGCGACCCACGTGTTTTAGCTAGTAATTCTGGTGGTCGGTATACAACTTATGCTTTTGAATGGGGTTATCTTGATATTTGGTTAAAAATTGGCTTATTAGGCCTAGTCGCTTATTTGCTACTCATTTATAAGATTATTTATGTCGGGGTAATTAAGGGTATTAAATCTGGAAATTCTATCTATATCGGAATTGCGGCGGGATGTTTTTTTCTGGTAATTGTAAATATTTTTACCCCATATCTGAATCATCCGCTGGGCATTGGTTTTATTGTGCTTAGCTCTTGTTTAATTCTAAAAGATAGAGTATATTAAACATAATTAATTTTAATAATTAAATATTATGAATGAGCAGATAATCTCTCAAGAAGGATACGATAAAATAAGCGAAGAACTTAATTATTTAACTACCGTTAAGCGAAAAGAAATCGCAGAAAGAATAGAAAGAGCGAAAGACCTTGGTGACTTGAGCGAAAATGCTGAATATAGTGAAGCTAAAGATGCTCAGGCTTTAAATGAAGGACGCGTCTTAGAATTAGCTGGGATTCTTAAAAATGTAACCGTTGTTGCTAGCGGCGGCGCTAAAGATGAGGTTGTTATGGGTTCAAAAGTTACCGCTTCAAGTAATGGAAATGAAAGACAGTATACTATCGTGAGCTTTAATGAAGCTGACCCTGTTAACGGTAAAATTTCAAATGAATCTCCATTAGGAGTTGCTTTTTTGCATCGTAAAAAGGGTGAACAAGTTGATGTAGAAACTCCACGTGGTTTAGTAAAATACAAAATTATTAAAATAGACTAACTCTAAAAAAGTATGTCAGTCGCTAATAATATTAAGGCAACCGAAGTTAATACAAAATTAAGTGAACGAGATGAGCGCTTAAAAAAGTTAACTGAGTTAAAAGAAAAAAAATACGTCGCTTATCCTGCTAAAACAAAACGAGATTTTGAAATAATTTCAATTCTTAATGATTTTGTAAAATTTGAAGAGTCGGCTAAAGAGTTTAATATTGTTGGTCGTTTACGAAGTGTTAGAAGTCATGGTAATTTAACCTTTGTTAATTTAGAAGATGCGAGTGGTAATATTCAGATTGCTCTCTCAAAAAAAGAATTGGGTGATGTAAAATATAAAGATTTTGTGAAATTGATTGATAATGGAGATTTTATTCAGATTAATGGCTCTTGTTTTACTACTCACAAAGGAGAAAAGAGTGTAATGGCTAAAGATTGGATATTACTAACAAAGGCTTTACGTCCGATTCCTGATGCTTGGTATGGATTAAAAGATGATGAAGATAGATATCGTAAACGTTATCTAGATTTATTACTTAATCCAGAAATGAGAGACACTTTCTATAAACGGGCTAAATTTTGGGAAGTTGCTCGTGATTTTATGAAGCAACGCGGTTTCTTTGAAGTTGAAACCCCAACTCTTGAAACTACAACTGGCGGAGCAGAAGCAAATCCTTTTAAAACTCATCACGAAGATTATGACTTAGATGTTTATTTAAGAATATCTGTTGGCGAATTATGGCAGAAACGGTTGATGGCTGCGGGCTATGAAAAGGTTTTTGAAGTTGGACGCGTATATCGTAATGAAGGGTCTAGTCCTGATCATCTTCAAGAATTTACCAATTTAGAGTTCTATATGGCTTACGCTGATTATGAAATAGGTATGAAAATTGCTCAAGAATTATATCAAGAAATTGCGACTAAAGTTTTTGGTAAAACTAAATTTATTACTAAGGGGTTTGAATATGATTTAGCTGGAGAATGGCCAAAAATTGATTATCAAGCAGAAGTTTTGAAGCAAACTGGAATTGATGTGTTAAAAGCTAGCGAAGAAGAGATGAAAAATAAGTTGTCTGAGTTACAAGTAAAATATGAGGGTGATAATCGTGAGCGTTTAATGGATACTCTTTGGAAATATTGTCGCAAAAATATCGCTGGTCCAGTATTTTTAATTAATCATCCCAAATTAGTTTCCCCCCTTGCTAAGGCAAAAATAGATAATCCGGAATTAACTGAACGTTTCCAAATTATTATTGCTGGAAGTGAAATAGGGAACGGCTTTTCAGAGTTAAATGACCCAGTTGACCAATACAATCGATTTTCTTTGCAACAAACATTGTTAGATAAGGGCGATAAGGAAGCAATGATGCCTGATTGGGAATTTGTAGAAATGCTTGAATACGGGATGCCACCTACTTGTGGGTTTGGCTTTGGTGAAAGATTATTTGCTTTTATGATGGATAAGCCAATTAGAGAAACGACTTTATTCCCACTCATGAAACCAAAATTAGAAATTGAAATTGAAGACGAAAAGTAGCTTTCGTCTTATATTCGGGGATCGTCTAACGGTAGGACAACAGGTTCTGGTCCTGTTTATTGGGGTTCGAATCCCTATCCCCGAGCCAATACGATTTTGGTGTTTAAGACCGACACAAGGCATTAAACGTTAGCCAAAATACAAAGAAGTTCAGCTTATACTGAGCTTTTTTGTTGGAGTCAAGTGAGTGTAAACTGGTGTAAATAATGAAAAATATTGGTTCGAATACGAGTTCTGTCAAAATATATTTTATAAAAATGTTTCCGAAAAGTTATTGCTATATTTCAGCCATTTTTAGTATGGGCTGGCTAAGTAAAACATGCTATTATGTCAGTGTAATAATATGCCTAATTTTAATAACTTAGATTTAAAAAATTGGAAAGATTCAGAGATTTGGACTGATAGTCTTTGGATTATTAAAGAACGTGATAAGTCGGGGAAACACGACGGTTTTTATCATGGCAATTTTGTTCCGCAAATACCTCATCAATTAATTTTAAGATATAGTAAAGAGAATGATGTAGTCTTTGATCCATTTTTAGGTAGCGGCACAACGGCATATGAATGTGAAACTTTAAAGAGACATTTTGTTGGTATAGAAATTCAACCAACATTAGTTAAACATGTGCAATCAAAACTCGATAGTAAAAAGAATTTCTTTGAGATTTTAGCGGCTGATAGCACTGAAGAAAAGACTTTTAATAAAATAGAAGAAGCTTTAAAGAAACATAAGAGAATAAAAGTTCAATTGGCTATTTTACATCCACCATATGCTAATATTGTTAAGTTCAGTGATAATAAAAACGACTTATCTAACGCTAAAGATTTAAGACAATTTTTGAATCAATTTTCTAGTGTTGTTAAAAATACTTTGACTATTTTAGAAAAAGGGCGGTATATTGCTATAGTTATGGGCGATAAGTATGAAAAAGGCCAATGGATACCGTTGGGTTTTTATTGTATGAATGAGGCTTATAAGTTGGGTTTAACGCTAAAAAGCGTTATAATAAAGAATATGGAGGGAAATAGGGCTAAGCAAAATAAGGAAGGAATCTGGCGTTACCGAGCTCTAACTAGCGATTATTATATTTTTAAACACGAATATATATTAATTTTCAAATATTAGTATGACAAATAATGAATTATTTTTAGAACTTGCGAAGCCAAATAAAGATGGTGTGAGTCGCTGGGTTCCAGTTTCAGAATTTATTGGTAAATATAAAAAACTTCAACTTGGAAATGGTGGAAGTTGGTGCCGAGCTAGTTCAAGCTTGGCAAAGAAATACATTGTCGAGTTTGATAAAAATAAAACAGCCGGTAATTCTATTGACGGAGTTCGCTTGGCTGGTTTTAATAATAAAAAAATATTAAACCAAAATATTAGAAAAGATATAAAAGATTTTTATAAAGTACAAAACTGTGTGATGCTTGGGGTTAATGGTAAATCTGAAAATACAAAGATAGAAATAGATCACAAAGATGGTAGAAAAGAGGATCACAGACTTTCAAATTTAAAAGAACAACAAATAACTGATTTTCAACCACTTTCAAAAGCGGCAAATGATATTAAAAGGCAAATTTGCAAAAGATGTAAGGAAACTAATAAACGTTGGAATGCAAAAAATATTAAGGGTAATCCATTTGATTTTTATGCAGGAAATGAAAATTATTCTGAAGAATTGGGATGTAAAGGATGTTACCAATATGATCCTGTAGAATACAGGAAAGTTGTTGTTAGAAAAGTTGGTGAATTATCAGCAAAGGAAGCGGTAGATAAGGTTTTTAAAAAATTATACCCAGAAGAATAACAATAAAATATGAATTACATAGGCAGTAAATTATCGTTGTTAGAGTTTTTAGAAAATTCTATAAAAAAAGTAGCTAAAAAAGACTGCAATGTTTTTTGTGACTTATTTGCTGGCACAGGTATCGTCGGATCATATTTTAAAAAGAAAGGTTTTAAAATTATAGCTAACGATATCCAGTATTACAGCTACGTTTTGAATAGACATTATATTAAAAATCATAAACCACTTGAATTTAAAGGTTTGTTTGAATTGATTGCCACTTTGAAAAGTGAGGACATTAAAAATAGGGGAGCTATTGTTTTAGATTATTTGAATAATTTAAAAGGCAAAAAGGGATTTATTTACAATAATTATTGTTTGGGTGGGACAAAAAACAAGACTGAGCAAAGACTTTATTTTTCGGATGAAAACGGTTTACGATGTGATGCTATAAGACAAAAAATAGAAGAATGGAATAACGGCAAAAAAATTAATGAGAATGAATATTATTTTTTATTAGCCAGCTTAGTTGAATCCATTGATAAATATGCTAACACAGCTTCTGTCTATGGAGCCTTTTTAAAGAGTCTAAAAAAATCTGCTTTAAGGCCTTTAGTTATGAGCCCTGCCGAATTAATAATTAATGACCAAGAGCATGAAGTTTACAACGAAGATATTAATTCGGTTGTTAAAAAAATAAAGGGGGATATTTTATATCTTGATCCGCCATATAACCAAAGGCAATACGCCACGAATTATCATATATTGGAAACAATCGCTAAATATGATAGCCCTGATATTCATGGTAAAACTGGTTTAAGAGAGTATCAAAAACAGAAATCTTCCTATTGTTCAACAAATCAGGTTAAAAAATCTTTTAAAGATTTAATCACTAATGCTGACGTTAAATATATATTTTTAAGTTACAATAATGAAGGATTAATGAGTGCAGAAGATATAAAAGAAATAATGAGCACTAGGGGTAAATATGGATTTTTTACTCAGGAATATTCTAGATTTAAAGCAGATAAAAATAGGGAATATAAAGCTGAAAAAACAGTAGAATATTTACATTATGTTGTCTGCAATAACTAACCATATCGATTCGATAGCGACTTCAGCCGTGACAGCTGTATTAGTCTTTTTTATCACTAGTCGTATAGATAATAAGTTAAGAGAAAAAAATAATAAACATGAGTTTATAAGAAATCGTGAGTATGATACCCATGAAAATGTTTATGAAGAAATTCAAAAGCTAAAAAATGACCCAGAAACAGGCTGGGCTTTTCGTTCTAGTAAAAAAGAAAAATTAGAAGAGCAAAATAATTTAAGTTTTTCTGAGTTCTGTAATGTCACCAAGAAAATTGAATTTCATAATTTAAATATTGATGGAGCTGAATCTTATATTTTAGACATTATAAAAGATAAAATTATATCTGATATAAAAAAGTTATCTCGTCGTAGTAAAAATAAAATTCAGCAAATTTCTAAGGAAATAATTATTAAATATGAAAATGATTTTGAAGTAATTAATTCCGAGGTAGATGATTTAGTGGAGGGCTTTGGTTATTATGAAGGTAAAAAATTGTCTTTTGATGAGAGTAATTATGTTAGTTATTGTAAGACGCAAAGAGAAATAGTTCTATTAAATTATTTAGCTCCATTATTAAATAAACTTGAAATTGAACTTTCTGATTATATTAATTTAAAGTAATCTTTTTTTCTCTCATAACCAGTTTACTCTCTAAACAGCTTAATACTTCTCGCTTCTCAATAATCGACCCCTCTCTAAGCACGTATTTAGCGTAGTTTCTCATATCAACATCTTTCTGCTTATTAAAGTCTATTTCAGCTGTTCCGAGCAAGCCTTTACTGAATTTGTAGTATCTTTCAATTTCTTCATTGAATTGGTTTTTTAAGCCGATGTCATTTATATCTAGCTTATCAATTACTTGAGTTAATTGTTCAATTAATTCTTCTTCTCGAAGATAACCGCCTTTGCAGTTTATATTTTTAGCTCTAGAACATCCGTAATATACATATCTTCTAACTGACCCATCGGCCAGTTTTTTAAATTTTTCTTCAGCCGAAATGCCTGATCCGCAATGTCCGCATTTGATAAGCTTGGTAAAGGCAAATTCCTTACAGTCTTGTCTAGAAATATTACCTCGGCTTAATTGCTCATTCGCTTTCGTATATAACTCTTTTGATATAATCGGATCGTATCCGCCTTTATACCATTTATCGCTTCCAACTGGATATTCAAATTCGCCATAGTAGAATGGTTCTTTTATCATCCGCTGAACCATACTGATTGTCATGAACTTATTATTTTTTGTCCGCAAATCAGTTTCATCTTTTAGCCATCTATATATGCGCCGACAGCTATATTGCTCATTGGCTACTTTTTCAAATAATTGTTTTATTATTGGAGCTCTTTTAGGATCTATAAATACTTTTTTAGCGCCTTTGTCCGCATATTTATCATGTATGTATCCAATCGGCGCTCGCCCAGGACGCCAACCTTGTTCGCACTTAGCCCTTAATCCTCGTTTAACATTTTCGCCCTTATGGTCATTTTCTAATTTAGCTTGAGAACCTAGAATCATTAATAAAAATTTTTCATTAGGGCTGTTAGTAAATCTTTGGCCATGAGTTCTAATTTCTTTAATTAACCCCTGATCCATTAAATCAACCATCGCCCCTAAGTCGCCAGCATTACGGCTTAACCGATCAGGCGCCCAGCAGAGGATTCCATTAAAGATACCTCTTTTGATATCTGTAATTAATTTATTAAAAACTGGCCTCTGTCCAGAATCTTTAGCGGAATGACTTTCCTTTCTTACCTCAGTTATTTGAATATTATCCCTTATGGCCATTTCCAGCATTTCCTTTATTTGCGAGTCTATTGAAAGAGCCTGCCTTTCATCTTCTTCGGTTGATTTTCTGGCGTATAAACAGTATTTCATCTCTGTTTCTAATGCCTCTAAATTAGCCCTATTTTGGCCTCCTAGGGCTGTTTTATGCTCTAGTACCGTAGTTGCTTGGTTCATATGGTTATAGTTGTTATAACCAATTAATGACGCTATTAAACAGGGAAGTCTAGGCCTAGCTGTTGGTAACTTAACTTTACTTTTTGGCTATTTCAAGTTATATTTTAAGTGCAAAACCACAAGTTAATATCGTGAAGCACGCGCCAATTTTTTTGGTAGCCTTGGCTTATTCGTATACAGGAACGGGCATTCCGACCTAATACGAGTAAGCGTCTTCACGGACACTTCTTGTGGTTTTGCAACCAAGGTCGGGTGTCCGTTTTTGTTTTTATAAAGCGGACATTAGATATTTATAAATTAATTATAAATTTATGAAAAAATGTCCGTTTTGCGCCGAAGAAATACAAGACGATGCTAAAAAATGCCGTCATTGCGGAGAATATCTTGATAAAGATAATAAAATTAAGGTAAGTAAGCATTCTGATTATGCTACGGTCACAATTATTTCCGCCATATTGCCCGTTATAGGCATTATTTTAGGAATTGTTTATCTCACTAAAAATAGCAAGGCAGATAAAAAATTAGGCGAACACGCAATTGTTGGCAGTATTTTATTTAGTATATTGTGGTTTCTAATTTTGTTAGTATTAGGAATCCCTAATTTTATAGTTATTTAATATTAGTTTTATTAGCAGTCAGCTAATTATAAATTTATGAAAAAATGTCCATTTTGTGCAGAAGAAATTCAAGATGACGCAAAAAAATGCCGTCATTGCGGGGAGTATCTTGATAAGGGTAATGTTTCTAATAAAATCAACAAAGACGGTAGATTTGATGGATTCATTGATTTCTTAAAACGAAAATATCCCGCTTATTCCGTCGTGTCTGAAAATTATGAAAAAAATTATATAGTGCTTAACAAACAGTTAAGCGGTTTAAATCCTTTGCTGTTTATTATATTACTTCTTCTTTGGATTCTGCCAGGCGTTATATATCTTATCGTGTCTTTAAGTAGTAAAAAAATATTATCATTGACCATACAATTTAATGAAAACAATGAGCCAGTTTCTGTTAGCGACGCGAATTTCAATTTTTTAATTGTTAAATATAAAGAGAATAATTAATAGTGAGTAATTTATCTCATCCCGTAGTACTCTTTATTGTGTTCCCAAATTCCAAAAGATGCAGGCCTTCTTTTATCTAAAATAATTTCATTTATCAGTAGGGTAAAAGCATCGACGAGATCATCGTGTTTTTCTATGCCGAAGCCGACCATTTGACTTATTAATTCTTCAGCGCCATTTTTAGGAAATAGTATTCTTCCTGATTTTATTAAATATGTTGTCATACTTAGCCTAGACAATTTATCATATCCGCCAATTTTAACGCCTTTGCTCGGGTACCCATCGCTTTTTAATTGCTGGGTGAAGGCACTTTGATAAGCCACTTCTTCAACTAATATTTCTATTGGCTTGCCTCCTCCTATAACACTTGATGATAGTTTAATGTTCTCTATTGCTTCGGGAAATTCCATCCTTTTATTTATTAAATTGGGCAAAATATAAATTTTCATATCTTTGTCATATCCATACACCCTTGCACTTACCGCCGCCGTATAATCTGCGGTGGTTTTTGTTGATATAGCTAAATCAACGCCCATTTTTTCATAGCGATAATTATCTGGCGGAAGGGAATCATAGTACTGTAGCCATTCTTCACGGACAACTTGATCTTCGGCTGGTAATATCTTCAGCATGAATTCTCGGTTGAAAGTGACCGCATCATAAGTATTTTTTAAATCTTCAATACTCTCATAAGTCGGGTATCTGCTAGGCCAGAGAACAACCCCATCTTCATTTATAAGCGGGTATGCTTTATAAACACCACCTCTGATTTTATTATCATTTATTTTTGCTTCCAGTCTTTTAATAACTGAGTCTTGGTGTAAGAGATTTCCAATTACAACAACAACTGTGTTCATATCTCCAGCTGGCAAAACTTCGCCCATTAGCCAATTAAATGATTTATCCCGCCCCTCCTTAGTTTTAACTGATTGAAGGTCTTCAATATCGTCGACAACAATTAAGTCTGGGCGGTATTGATTGTGTCTGGTTCCTCTAACGCTCTGTTCGACTGAAGCAGTTGCTATTCTGGCATTGAATTTTGTCAGCACTAAAGTTTGTGAACCCCATTGATTAGGTTCTTCTTTGAATGGTCCCAGATCGCCTTTAAGTAATTGATTCTTTTCTAATTCACTCTTTATGCTTTGGAGCATGGTTTGTGCCTTTGCTTGGGTCTGGCTGATAAGAAGAACGTATTTCTTTTCAAGCTTACCCATAATCGCCCAGAGAGGATAAGAAAGACCCATGATAGTTGATTTGGCTGATCCTCTAAAAGCAACCACAACCATCATCTTATTTTTTGTGTCTTCAGTCAGACTAAACATTTCTCTTTGAAACATTGCTGTTTCCACTGTCACATAATGATTCATGTAAAGATAGAAAAACCAGTAATGACTTTCCTTAACAGTGGCCAAGCGAACCAGCCTATCGGTTAACAATTTATTAATTATTTTTTCAGTCGTTAGCTTTTTCATATATTTTTATCAAGAGCTGCTAGTTTGAGTGCTTGCTTTACGGCTTGTTTCTGCTCTTTAGTTAATTCAAGAGTATGTTCAATTTTTCCTTTTAACTCCAGTTTGTCAGCATAAACAGGGTGATTATTTCTTAACCAAAAAAAGATAGCTTGCATGCTTTTATCCTTGATGCCTGATATCAGCTGTGATTCGGCGATGTCATTTATAAATAAGCGCCCCTCAAGGAAAGCTTTATCAACTTGCTCGGAAAACTTTTTATCTTCCTTTTTCCAGCGATAGAAGGTTGTTCTGCCAATGCCGTTTTTTTCACAAACCAGCTGGATAATAGGAGTTTTTCTCAAGCCCTCAATTATCAGTGCCTTGCCACTATTTTTTGCTTTTGTTTCTTTGTCCATATTATTTAATTTAATTTTTTAGCTTTTAATCCAGTTAACTTTTCAAATCTTTCTATAATTGTCTGGCAATATTCTGGATCTAGTTCTATCATTAAGCATTTTCTTTTTGTTTGTTCGCAACTGAGTAAAGTCGTTCCCGATCCCCCAAAGGGATCATATACATAATCACCTATCTTAGAACTGTTTAATATCAGTTGACGCATTAATGATAAAGGTTTTTGCGTAGGATGACTTTTGCTACTACTCGGTTTAGGACAGAAGATTACACTCTTGTCTTTTGACTTAGTAAATAGATGTGTGCCGAACCATGAAAAAATTATGAGCTCGTGCTGAGGCAGATAATCTTTGCGCCCAACTACGGCCTGATTTTTTACCCAAATTAGAAGTTGTGAAAAATGGATACCTATTTCATCCATTGCTTGTTTTAAAGCAAATAGCATGATGTCGCTATTAAAAATGTAGATGGAATTTTTCTTATCCAGAAAGGGAAGTGCTAATGAAAGCCAACTTTTGGTAAATGTTTTATATTCATCATTGCTTTGAATCTGGTCATTAGCAATTTCTTTTGGCTTACTTAATTTTTGGGCAAATCCCGCTTTTGATTGGCAATACGCGCAACCATATGGTGGGTCGCAAGCAATTAGCCTGATTATGTCTTGGCCGATAAGTTTTGTAACGCTTTCTTGATCGCAGGCGTCTGAGCACATCAGCCTATGATTTCCCAGCTGATAAATTTCACCTGTCTTAATTAAGTTTTTTAGCTTTTGTGTTTGCATATTTTTCATAGCGATTAATAATAAGTTGGCAGAAAATTGGATTGATTTCCGCCGTGTAACATATTCTGTTAAGCTGTTCACACGCTAGAAGAGTCGACCCCGATCCAGCGTAGATGTCTAATATAATATCGCCAGGCTTAGAACAGCGTTTTAAAGGCTTCTCGTGGAGATTTAAAGGTTTTTGTGCCGAGTGTTCGTAGTTTGATCCAATATCTCTTTTAGCTAGCCAGATATCTAAAATATCAATTATATTATCTATTGCCCTATTGCCTGATTCTATTTCTTTGTTTAAAGCTTCACAGGCTTTAGTTGATAGTTTGGATAGGAACGGCTTGCCAGTTTTTCCGTATATACAAAATTCGGTCGCCTTATTAAATGCGACATTAGGCGTAGGATTGAACGCACCCTTGAACCAGAAGCAGGCTCTTTCGTTCTTTATGCTTAGTTCTCGGTATAGAGTTTGGATTAACCAGATATTTGATTGATCGCACCAAGTGAAGTAATGGCAATTTTCCTTTGCGTGTTTTAAAGAATTTTTTAGTCCAGCTAATAGAAATTTTTTATATTCATCATCGGTTTTATTATCTTTAATATCTCCGCCGTAATTTGAACGATTACCGACCCCTTTATCATAATTTAGCCCAATATTAAAAATTGGATCATTATAGATTAGGTCGGCTTTGTTTTCTCCAAGTAATTTGTCCAGTGTTTCTGTTTTGTGGCTATCTCCACAAATCAAAAAGTGCTTGCCTAGCTGGAAGATGTCACCTAACTTTATGTCAGTCTTATTTATTTTCTGCAATTCCTTTTCTTCATTAAAATTATCATTCTCAATTTCAATGTCATTATCAAAAACCTGAAGTAAATCATCTTCATTTAATCCAGATTCAAGTAAGATATCTAAATCTATTTCCTTGAGAAGCGAATAATTCCATGATCCATGATTAGAGTTGCTTCGAAGTAAATATTCCTTGAATTCTTTTTCATCTAGCTGACGGTTAGGAACTCTAACGTCTATTTCTTCTTCGCCTCTGTCCAGTAATTGCAAAACACGGATTCTTTGATGGCCAGCTAGAATCTGACCGCTTATTGTTATGGCAGGTATCTCGGCGAGATTGAATTTTTTAATACTGGCTTTAAGATCACTTAATTGTTTATCCGACATGATGCGCGGATTTTTTTCGTAGGGAAGCAGGTCGTTGACTTTCCGCTTCTCTGTGTGCCAAATGATTTGTTTGGTCATAATTTTTTTGTTAATAAATTATGTCTTAATTGTATGAGTTATCTGAGGGGCAGGACATTACACTTTGTGTAAACAAAAAAAATCGCTATTTTTTAGCGATTTTTAGGAACTATTTTGTATTAAATTATAATTTTTTTAGATTATTTAGAGCATCTTTATACCTTTTTCTATAAATTGCTACCTCACTGTATCCCAAGGCAACTCGGTTTTTACCGTATTTATCGTTTAATTCTTTGGAAATTTTTTTATCCCCCTTTTTTATTTTAGTTAAATCCCAGGTATCTTTGGCTACGGTTTGAGGCTTCTTAACTTTGTTATTTTTTCCATCTTTTATTATCTCGGTTATTTTTTTACATGCCATAGCTATATCTCGGCTGGTTGTGTGAGGAAAAATTTCTAGATATATTTTTCCCGGGGTAAAAGTGTACTTATTTATTTCTGGGTTTTCGTTAGCAATAATAATTCGTGTTCCAGGAATCTTCTTTCTGGTAAGCCCAGATTTTAGTTTTATTCCTTCTTTTGAAAATTCAGGCAATAAGTAAGTAATTAGATTTTTATTTATTATATAATCAGCTGTAAAAAATACACAGTTAGAAATTAGATTATTCGGTATTTTAAATTTACTTATTAGTTTTTTTGAATTCAAAAATAAGATTCTGTGATTCTTGCTATTTGCATGTTCCCAATCAAAAGACAGTTGGTTATTATTAAAGCCTTCTTTTGGAATATTAAGATTGGTTCTTATCCTCCCAACTTCTTTAATAAAGAAAGGATGGTCTAATAACAAGGAATAAAGCCATGACTCATCTCTAGATAAATCATCTCCGTTTGGAAAAGTGTATATATTGCTATTTTCTATTTTTTGGTTATTTATACTCATATATTGTTATTTTATCATTATTAGCCATTTTTAGGTAGTTTACTATGATTTATTAATATAATATTAGTAAACGAGATAGCTTAACCTTAGCAAAAAATACCTTGATTTTGCTTGTTTTTAGGAGTAAAGTCTAAATATAATTATAAAAGAAGCAAAAATATGATTCAACAAAAATTTCCAAGAGGCTCGGAGTGGAGAAAATGGGATTTGCACGTGCATACTCCAGCTTCATTTTTTTGGGTAGGAGGCAAAAAATTAAAGGATTTATCTGATGAAATTAAGGAAGGCCATGTTGAATCAGAAAAAGATGAAGAAATAAAAAAATTCATAAAAGCCGTTAATGAATCGGACGTAGCAGTTTTTTGTATAATGGATTATTGGACGTTTGATTGGTATATAGAGCTAAAAAAATATTTACTAAGGCACCCAGGAGAATTGAACAAAACCATTTTTCCTGGTATGGAGTTGCGTGTTGAATGCCCAGTTGACTATAGACTCAATATTCATTTTATTTTGTCAGATAAATTAACTGAACAGAATTTAAATGATTTTAAGTCAGAATTAATGATAAGATCAGTTAACAGAAAATTGTCGGAGGAGGCCTTAATTGCTTCTGCAAAAATGCTAGACGCCAGTAAGGCTGCGGTGCATGGATATGGAGACCCGTCTGTTTTGTCCGATGAAAAGTTATTAGAATTAGGTTCTAAAACGGTAGAAATAACAAAAGATTCTTTAAATACAGCATTAAAAAATATTCCGCCAGAGTCAGGCTATATTATTTTACCATATGATACCTCCGATGGACTTATTGATTTGGATTGGAAAACTCATCCACACGATGATAATTATTTCATGCAAACGGCTAGTATTATTGAAACTAGAAAAGCGGATAATGTAGATTTGTTCAATTGTTTGAAAACTGAAGCAAATAAAGATTTTTTTATTAATTTTAGTAAGACTATTAAAAATACACCAAAACCATGTGTTTCTGGAAGTGATGCCCATGAGTATAAAAATTATGGAAAATATCCATCTGATAAAATTACATGGGTTAAGGCTGACCCAACATTTGAAGGTTTAAAACAAATAATATATGAGCCAGTAGATAGGGTTAAAATTCAAGAGTCTAGACCGGAAGAAAAAGATGATTACCAAGTTATAGATAAAATAAATTTTATAGACAATAAGTTTTTGCCAGACGATATATTAATAAATGAAAACTTAACAACGATTATCGGAGGTAAGTCTACTGGAAAGTCAGTTTTATTAAGAAATATAGCTAAAACTATTGACCCCGAAGAAGTTAAAACAAGACTTGGAGAGGTTGGCTTATCTGAATACGAAAAAGATGTAGAAGGATTCAAGGTTATTTGGAAAGATGGGCAGGAAAATGTTAAAAATGAAGATAAAGGAGTTAGAAAAAAAATTATTTATATACCGCAATCATATCTCAACAGACTGGTAGATAAAAAAGAAGATAAAACATCTATAGACGAAATAATCAGAAATGTTCTACAACAGGATGATGAGGTAAGCAAAGCATTTGAGGAATTGAAAGAGTTTGAAAGAAATAATGAAAAAGAAATTTCTAAAAATGTGGATGATCTTTTTTACTCCAAAAAAGATTTTGCTGAACAATCTGAACTTATCAAAAATATTGGCGACAAAAGGGGTATTTCTGAACAAATAAAAAGATTAGAGGTAGAAATTAAGGATTTGAAGGAAAAGGCTGGCATGACCCCCGATCAGATTTCTAATTATAATTTATTAACGGAGAAAATAGGCAAAATAAAAAAGGAGAAGGAAGTAATTAACAACGATTTAATTTATTTAGATGCATTATCAAAAACAGATCCATTCTTATTTATAGACTTTGAAGGGATTTCGTTGGAAATTAAAAATGGAATTTCCACTGATTTTGATAAATTAAAAATGGAATTTATTATTTCATGGCAGGCTCGTATTAGTGTAAGTGTAGGCAAACTTAACGAGGATTTAATCACAAAGGAATTAGAATTAATATCGGCTACAGATGAGTTAAATCCGTTATTAGAAAAAGCTAGAGAGAGTCGTGCATTAAATGAAAAAATTTCTAGATTAGATGGCGAAAAAAGTAAACTTAACACAATAGAAAAAGAAGAGTTGAAGCTAGAAAAAATTAGACAAAATTATTTTAAATCGTTGTCTAATATGTCCGAATTGCACTTGGAATTTTATAATAAATATTTTGACAGTAGGGCTAAAATATTGAAACAGACTATCATAGATGGAGAGATAACTTTTGATTTAAACGTTTCTTTCAGAAGTTTGTATTTTCAGAAAAATATTAATGAAATATTTGACCAAAGAAAATTGTCTAAATTTACCGATGTTAATATATTAGATTATTCATATTCTGATAATATTAATTTAAAACAGGACATAAGCAAAGTTATTTCTGGAATTTTATCTGAAAAGTTAGTCTTGAAAAGTGGCTATTCAAAAAAGGATGCAATAAATAAGATGTTACAGAATTGGTTTTCTTTAGATTATGCTATTAAGCAGAATGATGACGATATTTCACAGATGTCTCCAGGAAAGAAGTCATTTGTTTTATTGAAATTATTAATAGAGCTTGATAAAAGCAAGTGCCCTATATTGTTAGACCAGCCAGAAGACGATTTGGATAACAGATCTATATATAATGATTTAGTTAGGTTTATAAAAGATAAGAAGAAAGGAAGGCAAATTATTATAGCAACGCATAATCCGAATTTGGTTATTGGTGCGGATGCTGAAAATATTATTGTTGCCAACCAAAGTGGTGAAAAGACCCCAAACAAAACTTTTCAATTTGAGTATGTCACAGGCTCTATTGAGGATTCTTTTGAAAATAGTGGAGAAACAGCAATTTTATATCAGAAAGGTATTCAAGAACACGCCTGTGATATATTAGAAGGCGGTGAAGATGCCTTTAAGAAGCGAAAGCGACAATATAGTTTTAATTAATTTATAAATTGGCAAAATTAATAGTATGTTTAATATTCAAAATATTATAAATTTTATACCAATTGCTGTAATTATTTCAGCTATTGTTTTTTTAGTAAAATTCTTTGGAAAAGCGAGCACCGATCAGGTTCCGTTTGCTGATAATAGATCTTGGCATGAAGAATTATTTGGAATTGAATTTTTTGCCACCAGACTTGCATCTCCTTTAATATTCATATTTATTTTATATTCACGTCACTGGAATCCGCTGAAATTTACATCGGATGATTTATGGCTTTTTATTTTTGGAATTATTTCGGTAGTCATGCTTAACTTAGCTTCAAAAAATGCATTTAAATTTTTTAAAGATGATAACTTTGACGACGGGAATCTTTTATCACTTTTAAAAAAGTTATATAAAAATAAAAATGATGAAAAGTTTGAACAAGGAGAAAATTTGTTAATTCTAAAACACCTTGTTTTCCCAGTAGTCGCTTATTTTATGATGGTGATGCTCATTCTTTTTTATGAATGGGGATCTTATTACCATTTATTAATTGCAATAATTTATTTCTTATTTTTTCTCTTATCGTTTGCCCTTTTATTATCATTAAAAAAACGGAATATATTAAAGGCTAATATAAAATTTATCAACAATGAGGAAGAAGAAATAAAAGATTGCAGGGTCTTAAGGATAAATGAAGATAATATCAAAGTTAAAATTACAAATAATAAAGTTATAATTTTAAATAAGTCCACTGTTTCGAGGATAGAATTTGTTAATAATAATTTGGAAAACTAAATTTATGGGCATAGCTTATAAAAATTTTTGGAGTTTAAATACCGACGAAGCCGTTGTGGCTGGTATTTTAAGAAATGCCACCAGCAAAGATGTGGAAGTGTTAATGCCGTTAAATGCCCAAATGAAAGGAGTCGATCTTTACCTGTTAAATATTAAGACTAAAAATATTATAACTATTCAAGTAAAGGGAAGCAGGGCGTATGAACCACAGAAGGCTGAAGTCAAAAAATATGGTGACGGTTCAGGCGGTTGGTTTTTCTTTCCAAAAGAAGTAGTAACTAATGCGACAGCAGATTTTTTCTGTTTTTTGATTTACATACTTGAAGAAAACGGAAAAACAGGAAGAAGAATTATTACGCCACATACATTAATGATCCCGACGCAAGTTTTAAAAGAAAAAAGTTTAAAATATAAAAAAACCCATGGGGATGGCCGCTTTAGTTATAAGATTTGGGTTAACCCATCAGACAAAAAGGCTTTTGATTTTAGAGATGAAAAAATTGATTTCGATGATTTTTTGGATAAAAAAGGTTTTGCTGTGATTAATAAAGAATTATAAATATTTTTCTTGGTATGATTGAAGAATTTTTTAAAAAAGATCCAATTGAAAAAGTTGAAAGAGAACTGAGATTTTTGGTGTGGGATATCCTTTCTCAGAAATACGGTGAAGGCTGGATTTATAATGAGGAAATTATTTGCAAACAAAAATGGGCAGATGAATTAAAAAAAGTTTTTGAAAAAGATAAAAAAATACAACATAACGATAATATTCGTGAATTGTTGATTTCATATGCCGATTTTTTTGACATAAAAAAGCTTATAAAGAAAAATCGATCATTATTTGAATCTGTTTTTTCTAATTTTGAAGTTATTGTCGGCTATATTGAAACTATTATTGGTCTTCGTAATGCAATTAAACATCATCGCGATATCTCATTAAATCAGCAACATCTTTTAATAGGAATATGCGGAGAAATAATTGATGCAATTAACCTCTGGAGAATAGGATCAAAAATAGAATTAGATCGAATCGTTTTGTCTTTTAATGATTATATTGCGACTGAGGGGAAAAGTGAAACGCAAATTTTGTCGGAGGCAATTGAAAAAATAAATGAAATTCAAAATATTTTTTTGCATTCTTTAAAAAGTAATAGTATTGAGATTTTTAATACGAATAATAGTAGTGATTTTGAAACCGTAATTAATACTCAGTATATTAAAATTGAGATAAGAACAAATAATAAAATCACTCCTGACAGTAAAATAGACAATATAGAATATAAGACTATTCATAGTCGCTTGAGCTACAAAGCTGAATGCCCAGTGTCCCTAGACTTGATAATGGCAAATACAAATAAAACCTATCGGGTTATAGAGTATCTATTAAAAGGATTTATAGATATTAATCGTTTGAAAGAATGGTCTGAAAGACAGGCGGGGCTAACTCCTGGATCAAGCGTTGCCACGAACGGATCTTTTGATAGTATTGATTATGGTTTTTTGGGTGGAAAAATTAGAGTTCAGGCGGGGAAGCATGTGAATGAATTAAATGAAATTTGCGGAAAATTATCTTTATTGAATAATATTAATGCTGAAAAATGGAATCCGCATTCAAATATAACGCCTAATGATTTAATAGGATTTATGCTTGGTAATATTTCTTCAAGAACTATCATGAATCTTTACAGAGAATCATTAGGTAAATAAAAAAATGTCTGGATACGATCAAACAATAAAAATAAAAGTAAAATTTCAAGAAGACACTAAAAAGTTTTTAAAATTTTTAAATTCTGTTGGCAAAAAGTACAAACGACCAACAATAATAAATTATAGATATCTTGGAAGGGGCAGATTCAATCTTATAGTTGATGGTGGCCCTGGTGGAATAGATGCTTTATTTCAAGAATTAGTGCTTAACAAGGGGTTGTATTATTACGGTTGCACTTTAAATAATAAAAAAGATATTATTTCCAATGTCATCCTTCCCGTATTTAGGCAGTTAATAGATAGGAGATTCGAAAATTCTCAGTCAAGATTTTTAAGAAAACATATACTAGGAAAATCTGCTCAGACAGAATTTGTCCCTTCTAATGCCACTGGTCGATTTAGTTATTTAATGGAAATCATATATAGAAAATGGGATATCGGAATTATAACAAATAAAGATTATATAATAGAAATTGATGGGGTTTTAAATAGTTTTTTAATGAATAAACTCGGATATAAAGAGGGCGATAGGAGTCCGAAATTCGATAGACTATTATCTAGTTTTAAAAAATCATTTTTAATAAATGATATGCAGGGAGTCTTTCATGATGTTCATAAAATGAAAACGGAAGTATATCATAGACTTAGTGATATTAAAACAAAGGACAAATTGGAATTTATATCTAATAACTTGTTAAGCTATTTTAATTATTTTGATGAATTTGAGGCATCACAAAAAATAAAAACGATTAAGATTAGAGGAAAGAGGTATAGGAGAATAAAATATGGTTATGAAAAATGTGTGGATAGTAACGGACTTCCTTATCTGAATGACGATGGGACTCCAATTGACTGGGTAAAAATATCAAGCGAAAAAGATTGTCATGATTGCGGGGTGAAAAGAGGCCAGTATCACGTTGAGGGTTGTGATGCTGAGGTTTGTCCGAAGTGCGGAGGGCAATATATTAGTTTTGATTGCGGATTGCCAACTTATTAAAAATACCGCCTTCGACCTAGGCGGTATTTTGTATAAAAAATCCTAAATTATTTTGCCCCGTATCGCTTGCATTTTTACATTTTGACAAACAAAATAAAATAGAATTATTTATCTTCGATGTTGTATCTGATCAACTCTATTTTCCTTTAGATAATTAATAATATCTTCTTCGGAAAAACGGAGAACACCATTTATCTTGTAGAAGGGAATTTTTCTTCCTTCGACAATGCGATAGGCGGTAGTCTGGGATATGTTAAATATTTGACCAAGATCTTTAATTGATAGGAGTTTTAAATTTTTTAGAGACATGTCATTCATATCCTCTATTTTACTATAAAATTAAATAATTTAGAATATTGTTCCTTGTGCTATTATTTGTTGGTTTAGTCAAATGGAACACGGGAAAATGCCCCTTGTGGTGTGCCATTTGTTCCATTTACCCACTAAATACCCGACCGACTGCCGTTATTTCGCCCCAATATATATCTTCAAAAAACCTTTGAAAATTGCTATATCCTTGGTTCTAGACAGACACGGGGAGCTAAATAAAAAACTGCGTACTATAATGGTATGCAGTTTTTTATTTGATCAAATAATTTTAAGGTTTATTGTAATTTACTACTAAAATGAATCTGCAAGTTTCTTAATAAGATTAGTATTATTTACTGGCCTTAATCTAGCAAGAAAAAACCTATTAATCTCAGATTGCTGTTCGCCAGCAATTACAGAAACAGCCGCTTGATATCCAGCTTTCTCGACGTACTCAGCGATAGCTTTATTAAACGAACCGTAAGGATAAGCAATTGTCGCAACTGGGGCTTTAAATCGTTTTTCAAGCAATGTTTTACTTAAAGTTACCTGACGTTTAGCCTCATTTTTATTTAGAGAGGTAAGCATTTTGTGATCCAGAGCATGGGAACCAATTTCCACTAAGCCGCTATTCATCATCTCTTTAATCATATCTTCCGTTAAATAATCAGGGGCATTAATAGCATTATATATTACATAAACAGTTGCCTTAATTTGATATTTTTTGAGAAGAGGAAATACGTATTCATAAAAATCACGGTAACCATCATCAAAAGTTAGGGCAATATTTTTCTCTTTAGTAAAATCACCGTTAACTCTTGAAGCGACTTGGCTCATGGTTATTGTTTGAAATTTTGATTTATTAATTAACTCTAATTGTTGTTCAAAAATTTCAGGAGAAATTGTTAGACTAGCTCTTAAAGCATCATCCTTTTTTAAAGGTTCAACGTAATGATATAGAAGAATTGGTAGATACACAGAGTTAGTGCGAGCCTCTACTTCAGGCGATGTTTTATTTTCAGAAGTGGCAGTAGGGGGGTTTTCTTCTGTTGAGCTTGCATTAAGAGGTTCATTATAAATATCTAGCATTGCCGATATTTGTTGATTAAACATTAAACTTTCCGCTTCTTTATTTTTAGTTTTTTCAAATTTGATTTTTATGTATATACCTAAAATTAAAAAAACAATCACTATGAAAGATAGGACTATAAAAAGTGGCTTATTTACCTTAGATTGTTTTAATGAGAAGAATTTAATAACAATATAACTGTTAATGATTAAAGCTGTGCAGGTTTATTCTAAAAGTCTAATTTAGTATATACAATTTATCAAATAAATCAATAACTGACAAAAAATAATTAATCTGTGATATAATATAATTAAGCTTATTAGCTCTTTTGCTGGAATATTATTTAGGTTATGCTTAAAAAAATTACACAGATTGGTTTAGCGGTCTTTTTTGTAGTTATTATATACCTATTAGCAGCCAATTGGTTTACTTATTATAGTTTTGGAGCATTTGTTCTCCCAGCAAGCGATACTGAATATCGTCATGTTTTTAATTATCAAGCAGCTACTTCCTCAACGCTAATTTATGTTTCCCTTGGCGATAGCTTAACGGCTGGCGTTGGTACAACAGATTATTCTCAGACCTACCCCTATCTTATAGCTGAAAAAATGGCTGGAACTTCAACTAAAGTGATTCATTACAACGCCTCTTATCCTGGCGCTAGAACTCACGATATTCTTGATCATCTATTAGTAAATGCTATTAGCCAAAAACCAGATGTCGTTACACTTTTAATTGGGACAAACGATATTCACGGACATGTAAGTAAAAAGGTTTTTCGTGAAACTTATGAGGCTATTATTTCAGAATTAATAAACAAAACTGAAGCTAAAATAAATGTAATCAGCATCCCATTTATTGGAACCGACTCCATATTCTTACCCCCCTATAATTATTACTATCATTATAGGATTCTGAGTTTTAATAAAATAATCAAAGAAATAACTATTAAAAATAAAGTAAATTATATTGATTTAACAACACCAACTGCGGCCTATGCTACAAAAAATAGTAGCTATTATGCAATCGATAAGTTTCATCCATCGGAACTAGGTTATCAGTATTGGTTTCAAATTATTTATGACAATCTCAATTATTAACGCTGTTCAATCAACACAAATTTTTTTAGGGTTATTTATTCTAGTTTTACTAATAACACTTCGGAAAAAACCAATTTTTGATGGACTATCTATTAATACTACTCAAGAGCTAAAGGGATTTGCAATTTTAGCCATTTTTTTTGCACATATCGGCTATTTTTTAGTAAGTGATACCCGTTTTTTATTTCCTCTTTCAATTGCTGCTGGGGTAGGGGTTAATTTATTTTTAATGTTGTCTGGTTATGGTTTGGTAATTAGCTCATTATCAAAACCCTTATCAATTATTCAATTTTATAAACGTCGTTTATTAAAAATATATTCACCTTTTTGGTTGGCCTTTTTAATATTTTTAGGTCTAGATTTCTTTATACTTGGTAAAGCATATAGCTTTACCTATATCTGGCAGTCATTGATAGGTTTTTTCCCAAGTGCTAATTCTTCTGACATAAACTCACCATTTTGGTATTTTACTCTCATCGTTGCTTATTATCTTGTATTTCCTTTGGTATTTTGGCGTAAGCAACCATGGGTCTCGGCTATAATTTTATATTTAGCGGGTTATTTTTTCTTACGTTGGGAACCTACTGAAATGCACAAAGTTATTTGGCTCTATGAAGTACATATCCTTGCCTTTCCATTAGGAGTTCTGCTTGGGAGTTTGGTTACTAAATACAAAGGGAGTTTATTTCAGGCTAAAGTAAATACAATTTGGGGAAAAATCACTAGACGTAATTGGTTAAATATAATAGGGTATTGCATTTTTGTGCTTTTCCTGTCAGGATTAGTCGTCTATACCGCTTATTATTCAAATATTGAAGGAACTCGTTGGCAAGAAGAATATACGAGTATAATAACCTGTTTAGCATTAATAATTTTATTCTCAATTAAAAAGATAGAAAGTCGGTTATTTTACTGGTTTGGATTTTTTTCTTATGAAGTTTATCTATTACATTGGCCAATTTTATCTCGTTTTGATATTTTTTATTCTTGGGCGCCAGCTTGGCTAGCGACAGTATTATATCTATTATTTTTCTTAGGGGTTAGTTGGTTAGTAAAAAAAATAATTAATAAAATCAACCCATAAAGAATTCGGCTTACTCAATAAACGTATTTTATGAAAACATTTCAAGAACTGGGCTTAAATGCCCATATTCAAAAAAGTCTTAAGGAACTTGGCTATATTGAAGCTACTCCGATTCAAGAAGAAGCAATCCCATTCGTTCTTGAAAATGATCAAGATTTAATTGGACTAGCTCAAACTGGAACTGGTAAAACGGCCGCTTTTGGTCTACCTATTCTCAACAAGTTAAAGAAAAATAAAGACGTCCAAGCTATTATTTTATGTCCAACTAGAGAATTGTGCTTGCAAATTAGCAGGGAAATGACTAATTTTTCTAAATACTCGCAAGGAGTAACGATTGCTACTGTTTATGGTGGAGCGAGCGCTGAAATCCAAATTAGAGATATTCGGGCTGGCGCCAATATTGTTGTTGGTACTCCTGGCCGTGTTTATGATTTAATTAGAAAACGAGTTCTAAAAATGCATACGATTAGATTTGTTGTTCTTGACGAGGCTGATGAAATGTTAGACCTCGGCTTTAAAGATGATTTAGATGCTATTTTAGAAGATACTCCAGAGACTAAACAAACAATGCTTTTTTCTGCAACTATGTCAGCTAGTATTTATAATATTGCAAAAAAGTTCATGCGCGAGCCAAAAGAAATTAGTGTTGGTAAAAAAAATATTGGTGCTGATAAAGTAAGCCATCAATATTATTTTACTAGACCAGGCTATAAGTATGAAGTTCTAAGAAGAATTGTTGACTCTGAACCTGATATTTATGGAATTTTGTTCTGTCGTACTAAACATGAAACTCAAGAGATTGCTGATAAATTAAAGGAAGATCGTTATTCAACTGAAACTTTACATGGAGATATCCCACAGCATACTCGCACTTTAATTATGGAACGCTTTCGTCAACGTAAAATTCAATTATTAGTGGCAACTGATGTAGCGGCACGCGGAATTGATGTTAATGATTTAACTCATGTTATTAATTATAATCTACCAGAAGCTAATGAAATATACGTTCATCGTAGCGGTCGTACTGGACGAGCACAAAAAAGCGGAACCTCAATTTCTTTATTAACTACCCGTGAAGCTTATAAAATTCGCGAACTTGAACAAAAAACTGGAAAAACTTTTGAACTTAAGCAGGTTCCAACTGGTAAAGAAATTTGCGAGAGACAATTAATTAGTCTGGTTGATAAGATGAAAAATATTAAAGTTGATGAAAAAGAAATTGCTTCTTTTCTTCCTGCGATTGAAGAAAGCTTAAAAGGGTTATCGCGCCAACAACTTCTTACGCGCTTTGTTTCTGCTGAGTTTAATCATTTTATAGAATTATATAAAGATGCTAAAGACCTGCAAATATTATCGCCTAATGATAAATTCGGCGGAGATAGGGGTGGACGCGAACGTCGCGAACGTCAACCTGATGAAAATTTCATTAATGTAATGATAAATGTTGGTCGTGATGATAGATTTGAAATTAAAGACTTATTCAGCATGGTTAATAGCCAACGAGAACTAAAAGGGGCCGATATTGGAAAAGTAAAAATGTCCGGAACTTTTACGACTTTTGGTATTGATAAAACTAAAGAAAAAGTTGTTGTCCGTTGCCTAAAAGGACTTCGTTTTAGAGGACAAGTAATCGACGCTAAGCTAGCTTAAATAAATAAATAAATGACTATCGCTGATTACCAATTAATTACTAGTCTGCAAAATAATCAAATCAAGTTATTGGAAAAGTTAAATACTAAAAAATATCGCCAAGTAGAAAAAAAATTCTTGGTTGAAAATTTAGCAATTATTTTTGATGCCTTAAAAGATGGTTACGATTTTGAAGCCTTATTTATTACTGAAGCTTTTGCGAGTAAGCATCAAGCAGAGCTTGAATTTATACATACTAAAACTAAGAGCAAAAACTTTTATCTTATCAATGAAAAATTAAATAAGCATTATTCTAAATTAGATACTCCTTCAGGGATTACCGCTATTTATAATATTAAAACTAAATCGCCAGATAAAACATCAATTATCTATTTAAATGGAGTAAGCGACCCTGGAAATTTAGGAACAATAATGCGTAGCGCCCTAGCTTTCAATTTTGTAAATTTAATTTTAGACAAACATTGTGTTGATATCTATAATTATAAAGTTATTAATGCCGCGAAGGATGCTATCTTTAAATTAAATATTATTGAAGACAATGACGGTAAATGGCTCCAGGAGAACAAATTACCTCTTTATGCGGCCAGTGCGCACTCGGGTGTTGATTTAGCAAAATTTAAGCCCGCAAAGGCCTTCTGCTTAGTCTTAGGAAGCGAGAGTCATGGCATTAATGAAGAAATCTCAAAACTAACGACTAAAAACATAAAAATAGAAATCTCAAAAAATATCGAGTCTTTAAATGTTGCCGTAGCGGCCGCTATTTTATTTTATGAACTCAGAAATAAATAAGGTAATTAGAGTTGAAGAAGTTGCGCTCGGCCTAGATGAAGATGAGTCAATTCTTAAATCTAAAATTTCTAAAATTCTCAACTTACCCGAATCAGAAATACTCGAATATCAAATTGTTAAAAAAACTATTGATTCTCGTCAAAAGAATATTCTTTTTGTATATTCACTTGATATTAAAGTTAAAAATATCAAAATGATAAATACTTGGGATATTCGTCATCGGGCGAGAATCCACGAGCCTTTTATCTATCAAGAAAAAACCATCAATAAAAAAACTAACAAAAAAATCGTTATCGTTGGTAGTGGTCCTTGTGGTTTATTTTCCGCTTTATTATTATCTAAGGCTGGCTTAAAGCCATTATTAATAGAGCAGGGAAAAGACGTTGATGCTCGCGTAGAAGATGTAAATAATTTTTTTAAAGAACGAAAATTTAATTCAAAATCAAATATTCAATTTGGGGAAGGTGGGGCGGGGACTTTTTCTGATGGTAAATTATATACCCTAATCAACGACCCGCGTTCTAAATATATTTTTACAGAACTCATTAAAGCCGGTGCTCCGGAAGAAATTGCCGTCAGCGGGACTCCTCACATTGGAACTGACAAGTTACGATTAGTGATTAAAAATATTCGAGCTAAGATTATTAAACTTGGGGGAGAAATCAGATTCGAAACCTGTTTAACTGATTTAGAAATCAAAAATAAAAAAATAAAATCTATTACTATAAACAATACTGAAAAGCTTAAGGTTGACGAACTTATTTTAGCAACTGGGCATTCTGCTCGTGATACCTATCAATTACTTTATCAGCGCGGGCTCAGTATGAGTGCTAAAGCTTTTTCAATTGGTCTACGTATTGAACATGAAGCTAATACAATTAATAAAGCCCAATATAAAGATGCTTATAATCACCCTAAATTAGGAGTAGCTAAATATAAGTTAGTTCAGCATTTATACAATAATCGACCAGTTTATAGTTTTTGTATGTGCCCGGGTGGTTATGTTATGGGTGCAGCCTCTGAAGAAGGGGGTGTAGTTACTAATGGAATGAGTGAATATTCTCAAAATGGAATAAATTCTAATAGCGCTCTATTAGTCCCAGTTACACCAAGCGATTTTAATTCTGAGCATCCACTTGCCGGTATAGAATTTCAAAGAAAATTTGAACAAGCCGCTTATCTTGCGGGTGGTAGTGATTATTCAGCACCAGCCCAATTACTTGGAGATTTTTTAAACCAACAACCATCACTTACCTCTAAAAACATAAAACCAACTTATAGACCAGGAATCAAGATGACCTCACTCAATTCTTGTTTACCGGATTATATATTGAGTAGCTTGAGGGAGGCAATCCCACTGTTTGAAAGAAAAATCAAGGGCTTTTCTAATCCTAATGCTATTTTAACCGGAGTTGAAACTAGGAGCTCTGCTCCAGTGCGATTAGAAAGAAATGAAAAGTATGAATCAAATATTACAGGAATCTATCCAGCCGGTGAAGGTGCTGGGCATGCCGGAGGGATAGTTTCTTCGGCAATTGACGGCTTAACGGTAGCTGAAGCGATAATTGATAAAATAAATGAAGAAAAAAAATAAACTTACGTAATAGTAGGTATATTAATAAAATTATAAAAAAATTTATGGAAGAGCTAAAAAATCAAGATAAAAAAGAAGGCCATCATCATAGTCATCACAATAATAGTTTCCGTGATTGTATTAGTGGCCATTGTCATAATTGCAACATGGGGCATAAAGTTGGAAAAATTTTAATTGTTATCTTTATTGTTTGGGCCTTAATTTCTATTGGTGTTGCTATGGGCTCACAATTTAATCGTTTTGAAGGAAGAGGAGAGTTTGGCCAAAATAAATTTATGATGGAAAAGGGTGGTTGCGGTTTTAATAATTTTTCGGATGATTCTCGAGGTGGTAACCAACAATTTCAAAACCAACGCGGTGAAGGTCAAAATTTTAATGGTGGTTGTGGACAGCAAGTTCAAACACCCCAATTTAATAACCAAGCTAACGTCGGTGGATGTGCTATGCAAGGCGGCGCACAAGGTGGAACACAATGTAATAATCCTAGTTGTCCACTTAATCAAGCTACTCCATCTCAATTTGTCCCTGTAAACCCTACGCCAGAAATACCAACAGTTATAACTCAGTAAAATTTTAAAACTGCCTCATTAACGGGGCAGTTTTTGTAAGTATTTACCTAGTGTTTAATCAATGCTATAATCAGAAAACTAATATAATATAAATACAAAAATATGACAGAAAAAACCAAAGAAATTATTAATAACCAAATAAACGAAGAATTCTATTCTGCTTATCTTTATTTAGCTTTTTCCGCTAAATTAGAGAAATGGGGTTTTAAAGGCGCGGCCAATTGGATGAAAATTCAAGCTCAAGAAGAAAATGACCACGCTTTAGGATTCTTTCGCTTTTTATTAGAAAGAGGCGAAGAGCCAGAACTCCGAGCAATAGCTAAACCAGAAGAGGCTAGTCTAAAAAATATGCTAGACATGTTCTCGGCTGGACTCGCCCACGAAAAGCATATTACCGCCTGCATAGGTAAAATTTATGAATTAGCTCGAGAAGAGAAAGATTATGCCCTTGAATCATTTACAAAATGGTATATTGATGAACAGGTAGAAGAAGAAGCAAATGCTATAGAAATAATCGATAAACTTAAATTGATTGGTGATAATGGTTCCGCTGTTTATATGCTAGACCAAGAATTGAAAGCAAGAATGTATGTTCCCTCTGGTCCATACGCAACGGCTAATACTGCCGCTTAATAGAATTATATAATAAAAATAAGGCCCTTTGGGGGCCTTATTTTGTAAGATAGAAGAGGGTAATAACTAGATTCCTTAGTCATTATCTCTTTCATTTTTTTCTGCTTTACGAATTGCATTCTGAATATGGACATTAAGATTATTTCTATATTCTGCATGACGTTTATCTTTTTTATACTTTTTCTCTTTTTTTTCATGACGTTCATCTTTATCATCATCATGGCATTTCTTGATAGTTGGAGTAGTAGTTCCGGTACCCGGAGTACTTGTGCTGTTAGCTAAAGTAACAACTGTAATGGTTGCTGTTTTAGCTGATATATTCCCCGCGACATCATAAGCGGCAATCGCAAACTGATAAGAAGTTGAGGCGGTTAAACCAGTACTATTAAACTGTAGACTGGAAGTATTACCTAGTAAAATACCATCCTTATATATTTTATAACCAACTACAGCAATATTATCAGCTGAAGCTGTCCAAGTTAGTTTTACTAAATTTTTAGTTTTACTTGGAGAAACTAAATTAGTTGGAACAGTTGGGACAATAGTGTCAGCAACTACGACAATATCTCCTAGATATTTAGAAGTTAGCATTGAATTAGCTGAGATACTACTACCATGTTGTCCTCCAAAAATTGCAGTTGCGTTCGTACCGCAAAGAGCATTAATTGCCGCCGCGCCGCCTGGATGGAAAGGAGCGTAACTCGTTAGATTGTATACTTTACCATTTACTATTGACCAGCAATCAGATGCTGTATTATGCGTTTGAACTTGAGCGACTGTATAAGTAGTCGCCGCCTCTACATTTTTGGGAGTAGTAAGTAGTGCTGATGCTCCACCAAAGACTACCAACATTCCCATAATTAAGTATTTTTTCATAAAGTTTGTAAGTGATAAAATAAATTTTTTATTTCATCCCTTCATTAAGAATTAATGTTTAACATAATATAGTACACACCGCGATTTGTTTTGTTACATTCAAATGGATATAATGAACAAATATAATCGGATATGTAACAATTTCCTTATAAATTTGTATAGTATCATGTAAATATGCCAAAAAATTCCCAAAATTTTATTGGGCACTACAATCAATTCAAAGATAAAATATATAATTATATTTTATACCGAACCGGCTTTGATAGAGACTTGGCGGAAGATTTGACATCCGAAGTTTTTATTAAAGCTTTTAAGAGCTTTGAAAGTTTTGACAAAGAATTAAATTTTCAAGCCTGGATATTTACTATTGCTCGCAATCATTTAATTAACCACTATAGAGCCAGTAAAAAAACCGTACCCCTGGAAGACATGGAAAATGTTTTGCAAACTAAGTCTGATGAGCTTGGACAAAAGCTAGAAGTAGAAAGAATCTTAGATATTATAAACAGAATGGACGATAGCGATAAAGACCCCCTACTGTTACGTTATTCTGACGGTTTATCAAATACGGAAATTGCAAGTGTGCTAGAAAAAGACGAGGGTGCAGTTAGAACCCAAATAAGTCGAAGTTTGGTAAAGCTGAGAAAAATATTAAACAATGAATAAATATGGACAACTTAGAACGACAATTATCAAATTTACCTAAAAATAAATTAAGACTTGGTACTGATTTAAAGATTAGGTTGACTCTCTATAAGATGATAATTCAAAAAAATATTGTGCACTTTTTTGATGCCTCAAGCTTTAAGGGGTTCATTTTTCAAAAAGCTTGGTTAATCGGCCTACTGGTTATCTCCATGATTAGTAGTGTTTCATTTTATGCATATGGAAGCGAACAAGTAACGGCGGGTAATGCTCTGTATCCGATTAAACAAACTATCGAGACAACAAAAAATATTTTAACTGCATCTACGGTAAATAAGGCTAAAAATTATAATGAACTTTCTACCCGTAGATTAGAAGAGGCTCTATCTTTAAGCAATAAAGAAAGTAATTCGAGTCCAGAAAAACACGAGGGATCTAATCACAATGAACATATTATGGAAACAATTGATAAGGCAATCAAAAACTTTGATCAATCAGTTATTTCCGTAGAAAAAATAGAAAACGAAGACGAGAAAAAAAATATCGTCAATAATCTAAGAACAAAAAATGATGATAATATTAAAGTTTTGGAGGAAATTGAAAAAAATGTTAATATTAAAGAACATGAGGATATTGTAGAAAAAATCAGTGAAGCAAAAGAAAAGATAAAAAAATATAACCATTATTCCGAAGATGAGGATGAAGACGACAATAAAGAAGATAGGGAAGATAAAAAAAATGAGGATAATAAACAGGATAATAAAGATAAACAAGAGGACAAACAAAAAAGAAACTAAATAAAAATAAAAAGTTAAAACACGTTATGAAAAGTTTTTTAAAAGTTGGGATGGGCTTTGGGATGACCTCAGCTACTATTACTACCCTTGGTTTAATGATTGGGCTACAATCTAGTACCGGCTCCGAATTAGCTGTTGTCGGCGGAATTCTAACTATTGCCGTTGCTGATTCATTCTCCGATGCTCTTGGAGTTCACATCGCTAAAGAATCAGAAGGGAACTTCACTCATAAAGAAGTCTGGCAAGCAACTTTAGCAACTTTTTTGTTTAAATTAATTCTCGCTTCTACTTTTTTAATTCCAGTTCTACTCTTACCAATGAATATCGCTATTTGGACAGCTATCGCTTGGGGGGCCTTTATTTTAATAACTCAAAGCTACCAATTGGCTAAAGATACAAGGGTTAGTCCTTTAAATACAATCTTTGAACACGTTTCCATCGCCGCCTTAGTAATGATTTTAACTCACTATTTTGGACTTTTCATTGCCTCACGCTTTAACTAAGACTTATCCTTCCCGTAGCCATTAAACTAGCAATAAGCTCTAAATGCTTGACGTATTTATTTTTATGTGTCAAAATGTTTAAGCAACAATAATCATCAAAAAAAAGTGGTCGATTTTTAAAATCTTTATTATCAAATTGCGATCTTATAAACTAAGTATATAAACTATGACTGGTGTTATAAAAGCTTTAACCGACAAAGGTTTCGGTTTCATTGCTGTTGAAGGCCAAGAAAAGGATTTATTCTTTCACACTAACTCTTTAGTTGGAGTTCAATTTAACGAACTACGTGAAGGTGATACTCTTTCTTTTGAAACAGAAATGTCTCCAAAAGGAATGAATGCAGTTAACGTTCAACGCGCTTAACTTCCTACTTCAAATCAAGATCCCGCCCTATCTTATTAAGGCGGGATTTTGATTGGAAGGTCAATGCTAAAAAAAATAAATAAATTAATCAAACAATATGTTTAATCGTAATGGCGGCGGAAGCCGTGGTGGATTCGGAGATAGAAAACCTGGTGGAGGCGGTTTCGGTCGTCGAGAAGGTGGAGATAGAGGTGGATTTGGCGGACGTAGAGAAGGTGGAGATAGAGGTGGATTTGGTCGTCCAGAAATGCATAAGGCAGTTTGTGCTGAATGCGGAAATGACTGCGAAGTACCTTTCAAACCATCTGGTGAAAGACCTGTGCTTTGCAGCACTTGTTTCGGAAACAAAGATGCTGGTGCACCAAGACAATCATTTTCTAGAGATAGAGATGCTAGCCGAGATTTCCCAAAACCTAACTTTAACAGTGAAAGACCTGAGCGTTCTGAGCGACCTGATCGTTCTAAAGAACAGTTTGAGGCTTTAAATACTAAATTAGATAAGGTTTTAACTGCTTTAGAAAAGTTTACTTCTATGCAAACAGTTTTAGTAAAAGAAGTAAAGGAAGTAAAAACAGTTGCTCCAATTAAAGAAGTAGCTAAAGAAATTAAAAAAGTTGAACCTAAAAAAGTTGTTGAAAAAGCTGTGAAAAAAGTAGCTGCTCCAAAAAAGAAAACAAGTAAAAAATAAACTAGCTCGTAAATATAAAAAAGGTGGCTAAGGCCATCTTTTTTGTGAGCAAAATCATATATCATTGACTAAGTAAATCTTGTATTTTTTCCAATAATTAGCTATCTTATATGAGTATATATTAATTTTTAATCTCCATATTATGGCAGAAGAAGTAGTTTTAAGATTTGATGAAGTAAAATTTGAATACCTTCATAAAAAGCCAATTCTAGATGAGGCTTGTTTTAGCTTACGTAAAGGAGCAAAAGTAACCTTAATGGGCCAAAATGGCGCCGGAAAGAGTACTATTTTTGGTCTTATTAAAAAAGAATTAGAACCTCAAGCGGGGCGTATTTCTATTTCAGCCGATGCAACTATTGGGACCGCTCGCCAGACGATAGCTCGAGACGATATTAATTTAACAGTTTTAGAATATTTTTCTAAAGGATTTAAAGAAGTTCCGGGAAACATTAAGGGTTTAATCGCTAAAGCTTTAGATGCTGTTAACTTTAATATTCCTCTCGATAGAAAAGTTGGCGATTTATCAGGCGGCCAACAAGCAAGAATTCTACTTGCATCTTCTTTGGTTGAAAGTCCAGATATCTTGCTTCTAGACGAGCCAACAAATAATCTAGATAAAGATGGAATCGACCATCTAATTGGGTTTCTATTAACGTATGATAAAACCGTGATGGTTATTTCTCATGACGCTGATTTCTTAAATTGCTTTACTGAAGGCGTTATTTATCTTGATAGTTTTACTCATAAAACCGAAATGTATGTCGGCGATTATTATTCAGTAGTTGAGGAAATTTCCAAACGTGTTGAAAGAGAACAACGTCAAAATGCTCAACTTGAAAAACAAATTATCGACCGTAAAGAAAAGGTTAACTTCTTTGCTCATAAAGGAGGTAAGATGCGTAAATTAGCCGCTAAAATGAAGGATGAAACAACCGAGCTGGAAGAAAATAAAGTTGATGTTAGAAGGGAAGATAAAACTATCCGCGATTTTACAATCCCTGTTCAAGAGGATATTAGTGGCGAAATAGTAAAATTAGAAACAATAAAAATTGTTAAAAATCATGAACCAATCCTAAAAGATATTCATAAATCTTTAAGAAAAAAGGATAGAATGTTAATAGTCGGCCCAAACGGAATTGGAAAAAGCACACTACTTCGGTCACTCGTTTCCGGTAAACAAGAGGGTCAGGTTATCTTAAAAGGAATTAGAGTTGGCTATTATAGCCAAGACTTTTCTACTTTAAATTTTCAAGAAACTGTATTTGATTCTTTAATGGGAAGTATGGCCGATGGCCTAGGTGAGCAAGAAATGCGTTCAGTAGCGTCTGGATTCTTAATTACTGGAGAACTGATGAATCATAGAATTGCTGCTTTATCTGAAGGCCAAAAAGGCTTACTAGCTTTTGCACGTCTAGCCTTATTCAAACCAGGATTATTAATTTTAGATGAACCAACTAATCATATTAACTTCCGTCATCTTCCAGTAATTGCTGAGGCAATCAATAACTTTGAAGGCGCCATTATGATGGTTAGCCATATGCCAGAATTTGTAGAAAAAATTAAATTTACCGAAGAATTAGACTTAGGAAGACTTTAAAATAAACATCGATGCGTAAATTATTTTTCGCAATCATATTATCGCTTGTTATATTCCTAGCGCCAATAGCTCAGGCTCAGAATTTTAGTGATGCCGCCGCACCGACAGAAAATACCGACCATTTTAAAGCACAGATTATTAAAATCGAACAAGAAGCGGAAAAAACCAGAGAAGACGGTAGTAAATTTAAACAGCAAAATTTACTGTTTAAAATTATTAGCGGTGCTAGAAAAGGCGAAGAAGCTACATATTACGGAATCTCTGAGATAGAAGTTGGGGATGCTAATATCTATAAAATCAAGGATAAAGTTTATGTTGATGCTTTTATAGATGAAACAGGTCAAAAAACATTTTATATTGTTGATTATATTCGCAGTGAAGCAATTTATCTTCTCACTGCGATATTTGTTATTTTTGTAATTATTATTGGACGCTCTAAAGGAATTAAGGCTTTAATAAGTTTAGTCGCCAGTTTTGTAGTAATTATAAAATTTATCCTTCCGCAAATTTTAGCCGGCCACGACCCCTTTCTCATAAGTTTAGCTGGCGGCTTAATGATTATGTTTTTCATAATCTATTTAACCGAAGGGTTTAATCGAAAGTCTCACATCGCTATTTTTTCAGTTTTAATCTCTTTAATTATAACTTTAATTTTATCGTTACTATTTACTGATTTGGCACGCTTAACTGGATTAACTCAAGAGGAATCAATCTTCTTAATTGGGATTGGACAAAAAGAAATTAATTTTCGCGGTCTATTATTAGCCGGAATGATTATCGGTGCGATTGGCGTTTTAGATGATATTATTCTCGGTCAAATAGAAGCTGTTGATAGTATAAGACAGGCAAACCCAAAGTTACCACCAAAAAAAATATTTCAACTTGCATATAAAGTAGGAAACACTCACCTCGGCGCTATTACTAATACTTTATTTTTAACCTATGCGGGTGCCGCCTTACCGCTTTTATTATTATTCTCGATTAATTACGCTAATGGTTTGAGCTTAGATAGAGCGCTTAATGCTGAAGTAATTTCTACAGAAATTATTAGAACACTTGTTGGCGCAATCGGAGTAATGGCCTCAATGCCGATTGCGACATTCTTAGCATCAATCAACATGAACTTTAAACTTAATTGGAAAAAAGGTTTAACGACTTATGAAAAAAAATAAAATAATTATAGTAAACGATAAAATGCAAAAAAATTATCGTTACGAATTATCTGCTCCAATCGGACGTAATTTTCCCAATGATTTTAAGCCAGAATTAACGCCTAAAGAAATGCTTTCTTTGGGTGTTTTTAATGGTCGTTATATGCGCGACTGTAAAAAAGAATTTCCAGCCGATTGGTTTAAAAATGCAAAATTAGCAAAAGACAAACCGGAGCCAAAATTAAATTACTTTCAAGTTAAAGCAAGCTTATCTTTAGCACACTGGCGTGAAAAAGGTTGGATTTATAAAGATGATCCTCGCGGTTGGTTCCAATGGTATGCTAGATATTTTTTAGGAAGGCGTTTAGAGATTGAAGATAAAAGACAGATAGGACGTTGGCGCGCAATTAAACGTCACGTGATGGCAGTGAAGAAAAACTGTCGAGTTGGAGATATAACTTGTCGCCCCAGACAAAGACAAGCACTCTTACACTGGGCTTATGATAGTCGAAAATACTAATTTTTATAAACACCCTCTATTTGTTGGCATATTTTTTATAGTATGCTATAATAACCTTATAAACATTGAATATAATTAAAGGAACTTTTTTAGAAAACTATTTAAGCTTTCTGAACGAGCCCCATGCAAAAAATTATGCCAAAAATGACAAAGTCTCAAATGATCACCGCTCTTTCTGAGAGCA
>CAJAVM010000004.1 GCA_903945435.1 uncultured bacterium
AAATATTTTATTTCTCTATAAGAGGCCACTTTTAAAAATTTCTGAGGCTAAAGCTCCGTCAAAAATTAAAGAAAATTTTTGGTCTACTAATTTTTTCCAAGCGTCCACCCGGTCTTTAGGGGCTACGGGCATTCTCCAATAATAAGCTAATTTGCCACCGTCAATTTCTTTTATTTTCTTCAAAACCGACGGTGCGTTGATATATAAAGCGTTGCCAAGTTGCGGCAATAAAATTTTCTTTTTACCTATTTTAGTTGCTACTTTACCGCCAGCCGTAAATAAATCTCTTACATTGGGGCATACCGCATTATATTCCGCTATCAAATAAGCGGCCGCTCTTTCAAATTTTGTATTACTATTGCCAAATATCTCCGGAAATAAAACCAACGATTCAACAATATAATTTTCTTTATTCCAAGATTCTAAATTTCTAAAAGGTTTTATAATCGGACTTACAGATTTATCTTCCCCGTCTTGGTCAATCCACCATAATTCTTCACCCTCTTTTAATTGCGCTCTATAATAATTCTTTATTCTTTGGATTGAATTTGGATCAATTCTCAAATCGTCATAATCAACGCCCATTTTATCAAAAATAGACGCACCGATAGCTAAATCCATATTAATTTTGTATCGTGGCGAATGGGTGACGCTAACTTCCGGAAGACATTCTTGATAAAGCCTAAATTTAATGTCAAAATGACCGCCAAATTTTCCAAAAAAAATATAAATTCTTTCAACGTCTTTTTCTCTTAATGACTCTAAAATACTATTTCCAGTTGAAGACCATTGATTCTGCTGCGTCATTTTTACTTCAACACCAAAATATTTATTAGCGATAATATCCGGAAAAGCGTGTGTATTTGTCTGTCGGATAGTACCCTCAAAATAAGTTCCTTTTGCTGCTTCGCTCATTTTTTCAAAAACTTGAAATTCAAACTGCAAAGGCGCTGGTGTATTTTTAGACGTTAATAAAATTAATTCCTTAGATTTTTCCAATAATTGAATAAAATCTTTTTCTTTTGCGGTAGTAATTGCGGCGTAAATCATATTATTTCAAATTTTTATCTAAAAATTGCTGCACCGATCTGGCCACGTGCCAACCCATAACCGGCGGAACAGCATTCCCTATTTGTTTATAAGCAGCCGACGTTGAGGGTAAGAAAATAAAATCATCAGGAAAAGATTGAATTCTAGCCGCCTCTCTGGCCGATAAACGACGTTTGTCATTCCAATGCCATTCTATATTACCGTGATGTTCCGTTCTCATTGTTGGCCCGGGCTTATCGGCGGAAACTGTGCTATTGCCTTGGCCTTTATTTTTTTTCGCTTTCGACCAAAAATGATTAGCAGCTTCTCCCTCTTTTAAATTTTCTAAATCACCAAGAGCTTTTTTTAAAGATACCCAATTAATCTTAGATAGAATTGCTTGAGGATGTTCGAACATAGGGAGTTTATTCTTTAAAGTCCCGACTATAACTACTCTTTCTCTTATTTGCGGCACGCCATAATCAGCGGCGGTTAAAAGTTTATAAACAACGTTATAACCAAGGGATTCAAAATCTTTAACAATTTTTCTTATTGCCGCACCTTTGTTCATCGTTAATAAACCTTTTACATTTTCAGCAATAAATAGGCTGGGCTTAGTTCTTTTAACAACTTCCATCATGCTTCTATATAAAGTTCCTCTCAAACTATCAAAGCCTTTTCTTTTGCCGGCGTGGCTAAAATCTTGACACGGAAAACCACCGACAACAATATCCGCCTTATCCGGTAATGTCTGGCTGGATTTATTTTTATTTTGCAGAATATTTCTTATATCTCCGCAAACAATATCGTGTTTAAAATATTTTTTAAAAGTCTCGCAAGCGTTCTCGTCTATATCATTAGCCCAAATTATTTCAAAATTATTTTTTGAATATTTTTTTCCTAAAAAATTAAAACCGCCCCTAAACCCTAAATCAAGGCCACCGCAACCAGTAAAAAGCGAAATTACTTTGTATTTCTTTTTTGGCATAGAATTATAATCATTTAATATTTATATATTACCATTACTGGAATCAATAATCAACGTATTCATAAAATCCCTGTCTTTTGACTATTTTAGCATAAAAAGCGGCTCGTTAGTGCTCCATTATAACCGTTCTTGGGCGCTCATTTTTGCCAATTTATAAGGCAATTTTAGAAGTAAATTAATACCTTATCAAATAGAGATTAACTCAACTTTAACGGTAAAACAGGCAGACAAAAGACGAGGTTCGCAAGGACTTTTTATTTCTTTTTTGGGTCGCTAGGGATTGGTACGACTAATCCGGGTGTCAGTTTAGAAGTGAAACCAACACCTACAACATCAGTTGTTAATGCATTAGGTATTTTTAATCAAGTCACTGCAACAAATGCGCAAAATAATGGCGTTGCTTTAATAATGGGGCAT
>CAJAVM010000005.1 GCA_903945435.1 uncultured bacterium
ATTATATCATTTAACTCAATATAAAAATAGTAAATTTATAATCTTTAATACCCCGACTTGACAAATTAGTAAAGTTATTATAGGGTTTTAATAGCACATTTAAAATATTTCTGAATTATTCACCTAAAAATTACTATAATGAAAACAATGGTTGTATTATTCGTATTTATGGCGATTTCATTGGCTAATTTTAGCCAAAAAGTAAACGCCGACTGGTTAAAAAAAGAGTTTAAAGAAAGGTTTATTTCGGCTACAGTTCTCGGATTTCCCGAAAACACACCCATTCCCTTCACTGAGGATGACTTACGATACGATAAGGTATCGTGGATTATTCCGTATGAAGCAAACGGAGTTTGTATATTCAAGCGGGTTCAAGCTCGATATTCCCTGAACGAAGTTCAGGAAAACGACACTCTCAGCTTAGATATTGCTGAAAAAATTATGAGAACTATTCAAAAAAGTGGCCGACATTTCCCTGATAGCAAAACTGTAAAATTCTTTATCACCAAAAACCCATCCGCTCAGTTAGGATTTAAAAAAAGCATTGCTTGTGATGGAAAATTTTATTCCATTATCGATTTACCGAAAAATGCAAAAATCGCGTCCGACGGAAATCCGCCAACTTATTTAACCGAAGATGGCGAGGCAACAATTTTAATTGCTTTAAGAGGTAAAGGTGAAAAAACGGAAAAATTAGGCGATGTTATGACGCTCGTAGGCATCAAATCATCTCAATAATTCTGAGATTCTAATTTACAAAAGATTAGAAAAATACCGACCCAAGAGGCCGGTATTTTTTTAATGTTCTAGCTATGATATAATTTTTTTATAATCTTATCCATCGTGTGGTATAAAAAAAATAAAACAATATCTTTAATCGCCAAACTATCTTTTGTAAGTTTATTTTTTTATTTTATTCTTAGAGTTTACGTATATTATAGTGCTAAGCTAGGCTTCATTAATTCATTATTCGGATTTACGCTATTACTAGCTGAAACCCATTCTATTCTTCAATCCCTTGGATTTTTATCAAGAATTATACGCCTCAATAAACCTAATGCGAATATATATCGCCGTGCTAAATTAAATCTAAAAAATTTACCGGAAGTAGCAATTTTAGTTCCCGGGCGTAATGAGCCTTTAAAAGTTCTAGAAGCAACTTTTATTTGCTTAGCTTCATTAAACTATGCAAATAAAAAAATATATTTTCTTGATGGCTCTGACCATGAATTAATACCAGCTAATAAAAAATTAGCTACAAAATATGGGTTAATTCATTTTGCACCAGAAAACCCATCAAAAAATAAAGCGGAGATTATCAATAAAATATTACCAACTATAAAAAGTAAGTATGTCTCAGTGTTTGATGCTGATCAAAATCCTATGCCCGACTTCTTTTTAGAAATTGTTCCCCTAATAGAATATTCTAAAAATATTGCTTTTGTACAAACACCGCAACTCTATACCAATATTAACGTTGGCGCGATAGCTAAAGGTGCCGCTCTGCAACAATCTATCTTTTTTGAAAATATATGCGAAGGCAAAAGTGTTAGCAATTCGATGTTTTGTTGTGGAACAAATTTCATCATGCAAACAGAAATACTAAAAAAAGTTGGAGGATTTGATGAAAACTCAATTACTGAAGATTTTGCAACCTCAGTTCTTATTCATGCCCTAGGTTATAAATCAATTTATTACAAACACGTTCGTGTATTTGGTATGGCGCCAGAAACACTGCCCGCTTACTTTAAACAGCAGTACAGATGGTCGGGCGGGACAGTTGGTGTAATTAGGAAACTTCTACCATTAGCATATAATGGGAAAATAAAACTTAGTTTTATCCAGACCTGGGAATATTTTCTATCCGCAACCTATTATTTTACCGGCTGGTCTTTTTTGATTTTAATTATGTGCCCTGCTCTATATTTACTTTTTAACATTCCCTCATATTTTGCAAATCCCTACTTCTATTTAGCCACTTTTGTGCCATATTACATTTTAACTTTGACAACTTTTTATGCAACTATGAAAAAACGCAACTATAAAGTTAGCGATGTCTTTATTGGAACCATAATGAGCTCTCTTAGCTTTCCAATACTGATTCAATCAACCTTATCAGCCCTACTAAATAAAAAAATGATTTTTCAAATTACCAACAAAGGTAAAGGAGAAGTGTTCCCTATATGGATGCTTTGGCCCTGGATATTTGTTATAATTATTAATGTAGCTGCTATTGTCCAAGGAGTCCTACGATATAACGAAAATCATTATGCAATTGGAATAAATATTTTCTGGTGTTCATATCACCTCCTTTTATTAATCAGCATTTTTAAATTCAATAAAATGCCTATAACTAAAGAAAAAAGTATTTTAAATTACACATAAATATGGAAAAAAATAAAAAATTTATTATCGAAAGTGTAAGAGAAGCAATGATTAAAGAAGAGCTCGCTATTCCTTTATATGTGAGTCATATTGAACAGGCATTCTTTTGGTCGGGATTACCAGAAAAAAAACAAACGAAAATTATTGAATCTCTAAAAATTTTAGAAAGAGAATCTGAAATACATGCTAAAAATCTACAAAGAGTATTAGAAATTTATACTAATCTATAATTATATATGTTGAATAAAAAAGATTATTTAAACTATTTTAAACAATTATACGATGTTGAAATAGTTATGAAAAAAGAAACCGAAAAATTACTTGAAATAATACAAGAACCTGAAGCTAGAAAAATAATCAAAAGAATTAGAGAAGATGAAATTCGTCATGCTAAAATAGTAAAAGAAATGATAAAGTTAATTTAAAATATATGGAAAATACAATAAAAACCGCAGTCATCCCTGCTGGTGGCTGGGGGACAAGATTTCTACCAAGCACTAAAAGCATACCCAAGGAAATGTTTCCTCTCGGAGGAAAGCCAATCATTTTACACGTCGTAGAGGAGGCCGTTGCTTCTGGTATTGAAAATATAATTTTTGTAGTTTCTCACAACAAACAATCTATTGAAAGCTTCTTTTCTCCAAATCCAGAAGTAGAAGAATACTTTTTAAGACTAGGCAAAACTGAAGAAGTTGCAAATTTAAAAAAAATTACCACATTGGCAAAATTTAGTTATGTATACACTACAGCTCCATTCGGTAACGGCGGTGCCTTATCGGCCGCAAGACATCTCTTAAGAGATGAACCGTTTGTTTTTGTTTGGTCTGATGAAATAATATTTTCTGCAAACAAACCTCGAATCAAACAATGTATGGATGCGTATTACAAATATGGGAAACCTGTTATTTCAGCCGTAGAAATAAAAGATCCTAAAATTAGACAACGCTACGGAATGGCTGAATTAAAAGATATTGACGGAGAAACTGATATTAAAGAAATTGTGCAAATTACCGAAAAACCACCACTAGGGACAGAGCCTTCTAATTATGCAACCCATGGGGCTTATATTTTAACTTCCGATGTCTTTGAAGCACTAGATAATACTAAACCAGGCCTACATAACGAATTATGGCTAAGCGACATCATCAATACCATGAAACCAAAAACCGGATTATTGGCAAAAATTATAACAGATGGACATTATCTTGACTGCGGAGACCCTCTATCGTACTTATATTCACAGATGGACTATTTTATAAATTACTCTCATTATCCCGAAGAAGCATTAGAAAAACTCAGAACTGGTGTTTGCAAAATTAACGAGAAATAAATTATAATTTCACCAATTATTTAAAGATTTAACGGCTTTAGAACCTGGGATAATATCCCAGGTTTTATATTTTTTAAGACGATAAAATAAACCAAGCTGATTCTGTAAAATAACACCACTCTCATTTTCAGAAACTAATTCTGGTAAAGATGCTTGAATTTCTGGTGGTTGCGGTAACTGTGAAGAATCTGTAGGGCTAGTCTCAATAATCTTCGCTAATAACTGTGCCATAGAAAAATAACTAGCTGATTCCTTGATAATAATAGGGCTTCTATTATCACCATTGAAACGAGGTCCAAAAATTTTAATTGCTACTGGAACTTTAGTAATATCTGGCAAAGGAATTTCTCGCACAGTCGCTGGTTGCAAAGCTGAACCCCTAAGCGCCGCTCCATGCTCGCCAATAATAATAACAATGGTATTTTTTTCTCCTCGTTTAAGTTCTTCAAAAAAATTATTTAAATCACCAAGAACACTATTTAGTACTATCTTGTATTGTTCACCATTTGTTAAATAGGGACTATCTACGTAATGCCCGCCTGTATGTAAACTTGTACCATTATAAAATACAGCCGCATTTTTACTAATATCATTTTTTCTAGTTTCGAGCCATAAAGATAAGACCTCTCTATCATTATAAATACTTGTACCATCAAAACTTATTTGTTCTGGCTTAAGGCTAGTATTATTAATTAGTCTTCCAGCCTTACCATATTTTGTGATAGCCTCATTAAAACCCGCATAAACGCCATCATGATTTAACAAAGTATAAGTAGAATATCCAGCATTATTTAAATTTTGCATTAAATAGCAACTACTATTTACATCAGTAAATATTGCCTCATGAGACGTTTGTCCACAAGTTGAACGCAAGAGCCTAATCACAGACGGATTACTATAAGAAGTTGCAGTATTAAAATTAGTAAATAAATAATCAAACTGATTAAGAAATGGCTTTATATCATAATTTACGTAAGATAAATCATCCCAAGAAAAAGAACAAAGCTGCACAATAACTATATCAAAATTATTACTAGGATTATTTGTAATATTAATAATTTTTTTAGATTCAGTCTCATAAAAGGTACCTAATAAATCACCGCTCACTATACTTCTTTCTGTAAAACCGATAATAAAAAAACAAATCAAAAAAAACAAACTAAAATATTTTTTCAACTTTGTGTACGATAATAAGTAAGCAAAAACCAGGGTTAGAGCAATAACTAAAAAAATCTTTAAGTTTATTTCTGAAAAAATAAACTTTAATAAAAATTCCGGGCTAGGTCTTAGTTCCGGATTAATTATAAAATTTATCAGAATAGAAAAACTCGGCAAATATGATTCGTGCCAAAGCAATACAGCCCCCAAAATTATTCCAATAATATTGCGAAATATAATAACTGTCTTTTTTTTCTTCAAAGTATCAGGTATTGGAAAAAATACAAAAATACACAAAAACAAGTTTAAAAAAGCATGTGCAGCTATTGTCTGGAATAGGTGCAAATAAACTACTAAAATAAAATATGTTACCCAAAATATCATCATATTAATATAGTACTAGTATACCATATTTCTATTTAATCTTGAGTTTTTATTTTTTCTACCAATTTTGCAAATTGAGAAATCTCCTTATCACTTAAACCAGAAAACGATTTGCTTGCTACTTCAAGATATTTCTTCTTAAAGTTGCTGAAATCTTTTTCAACGCTAGGCGTTAATTTTATATTTACACTACGACGATCAAGCAAGCTCTCTTCTCTTTTAACCAACTTCTGCTCGACTAAAACATCGGTAAACTGTGTAACGGCACCTGAAGTTACATTAAGAAATTTCGCAATTTCTTTAACTGATGAAACGCCTTTATTTTCATAAATAAAAACTAAAATCATCATCTGTTGGCGTTTTAAAACCAGGCCATCAAAAGAAAAACACTGTTCCTTATGCATAGAATGCATAGCTCGTGTTATTTTCTCAATTAAATCTCGCAGCAACTCCTGTCTATTTTTTATCATATATTTAAAGATTGGATTCAAAATAATAATTATTCATGCCTCAAAGCTTCAATTGGATCTAATTTAGAGGCATTCACAGCTGGCAAAACTCCAAAGCTAACACCAATAATCCCAGAAACTCCAAATCCAATCCCGACGGCATATAGCGGAAGAGAAAAAGTCCAAGCTAATCCGCTACTAATAGCAATCGAGGTTAGAATCCAATTTAAAAAAGCACCGAACAAAATTCCAATCGCTCCACCAAGCAAAGTTACCAGGACTGCTTCAATCAAAAATTCTTGAAGGATGTTAGAATTTTTTGCACCCAAAGCTTTTCTTAAACCAATTTCAGCTGTTCTCTCGGTAACAACAACATACATAATATTCATAATCCCAACTCCGCCAACAATCAGAGAAATAGCAGCAATGGCAATTAGCAAGATAGTAATACTGCTAAAAATTGTATTAAAAATATCTAAAACTTGTGCCTGAGTAGTAACTTCAAAATCATCTTTAACTGGATCAGTAATACCATGGTTATATCTTAAAGTTGCACTAATATCAGCGGCGGTCACATCGCTTAAATCTAAATTTTCAATTTGTACCACAGCTTGAATTAAATGATTAATTCCCAGCATCTTTTTTTGGGCAGTATTAAGAGGAATAAATAAATAATCATCATTCCCGCCTCCCAAACCGCCAGAAGGATCATAAACGCCGATTACTAAAAAATTTAAAGAACCAATTCTCACTAATTTTCCAATCGGCTCATCTTGTTTAAATAAAGCTGAAGCAATTTTATTTCCTAGAATAACTACTTGAGCCCCACTATTATCTTCTGCTTTAGTATAAAAACGACCAGATTTTAAAGTACTCTGATCAATTTCAAATCTTTCTGCTGAAGTCCCCATGTAAACGCCCGTCTTACTATTATTACGGTAGCTCACGGCCGCCTGTCCAATAACAACGCCGTAATTATTAACAACATTTGGTAATTTTTTAATACTATCCAAATCTCTTTGATTTAAAGTAGTAATGATGATGCCTGGGTTAACTTCATCTCTAGGTGCTCTATTTTTATTATTAGAAGGAACTTTTGTTTGAATATATAGAGTATTAGTACCGAAGCTAGCTATCTCACTATTAATTAACCCCCTAAAGCCTTCCCCAGCTGAAAGCACTAAAATAACCGTCGCAATCCCAATCATGATTCCTAAAGTCGTTAACAGCGTTCTCGCCTTGTTAGCTAGTAATGCACTTAAAGCTTGCTTAAGAGAATTAAACATAATTATTCGTATCTTAAAGCATCAATTGGATCAAGCTTAGCTGCTTTAATCGCTGGAAATAAACCGAAAGTTACGCCGGTCATAACAGAGACTCCAACTGACAAAAATATAGACCCCATAGAAACAATAAATTTCCAATCATAACCCAATTTAACCATGAGCAAAGAAATTAAATAAGAAACTAAAACACCAATTATAATTCCAATCACTCCACCTAAACTGGTAAGCAAAACTGCTTCCAATAAAAATTGGTTACGAATTGCTTTTTTTGTTGCACCAACTGCTTTTCTTAGACCGATTTCTCTGGTTCTTTCAGCGACAGTTGCAACCATAATATTTAAAATGCCAATTCCTCCAACTATCAAAGAGATACCCGCCATAGCAACCAAAAATAAACTTAAAGCGTCGGTAATAGTTGACAAAAGATCAACCGCATCTGCTAAATTACGTACCGTAAAATCAACATTAACTTCATCTAAAATACGATGTTGCTGTTTTAAAGTACTAACTATCGCGTTAATAGTAGAACTAGCGTTAGCAGCATCATCAAACTTAACATAAACAGAACTTAAATAATGAATACCTAATATCTGCTGTTGACCAATAACTAATGGCATAAAAATAAGAGCATCTTGATTTTGAAAAAAAGAGCTACCTCGCGGAGCAATAATCCCGATTACTCGCAGTGGAACACCGCCAGCATTATTTTGGACAGCACTTTTTACTTTTACAACCTGACCGACAGGATTTACTCCGGAATCAACAAATAATTGTTTAGCTATTTCTGAACCCAAAACAATAACATTAGCTCCTCCAGTACTCTCCGCTTCCGTAAAAAATTGTCCCGACTCCATGGTAAAGTTAGTAACTTTAGGATATTCACTATCCGTTCCGGTAAAAGTAGCGTCAACCGTTTTATTTCCCCAGGTTACGACTGCCGCTCCCGAAACCGCCGCATTTACAGCAACCGCATTGGGTACTCTTCCCTTATCCCGAATAGCTTCAACATCACTATCTACTAAACTAGTAATTACCAAACCAGGTATCGGTGCGCCGCTATCAGCTACTTTTCCTGGCTGAATAACAATTAAATTACTACCAAGCTTAGTTACTTGGCCTAAAATTAAGCTCTGAGCACCAGCACCAAGAGAAATAATAATAATTACTCCGGCAACACCAATAGTAATTCCTAGAATAGTTAAAATAGTACGACCCTTTCGAGCACGTAAATTTTTAACTACTAATTTTATAATAGAAAGTGGCTTCACAAAATTATAATGAAGATTATTTTATTAAATCCTTATCAGCCTCAGCAATAGTTCTAGTTTTTACTTTTTCATCAGATAAAATATTTCCGTCTTTAATTCTAATAATTCTTTTTGCATGATTAGCAGTATCAGTTTCATGGGTAACTAAGATGATTGTTCTTCCCTGGTCGTTTAATTGCTGTAATAAAAACATAACAGTATTACCAGATTTAGAATCCAAATTACCAGTCGGCTCATCAGCAAAAATTACTGCCGGATCGCAAACTAAAGCACGAGCAATCGCTACACGCTGTTTCTCACCACCAGAAATTTGATTAGTATAATAATTTAAACGATGGCTTAAACCAACTGATTCTAGAGATTTTTTAGCAAGAGTTTCGTGATTCTTTAATTTACTATAAGTTAAAGGTAGCTTCACATTATCTAAAACAGTAGTACGCGGTAATAAATTAAAAGATTGAAAAACAAATCCAATTTCTTTATTACGTAGCTCTGCTAAATAATTATCGTTAAAATCTTTAATATCTTGACCCTTAAATTCATATATACCATCAGTCCCTCGTTCTAAAAAACTAAGAATGTGCATTAAAGTTGATTTTCCGCTTCCTGATGGCCCCATGATAGCAACAAATTCACCCTTATCAATTTTAAAGTTGATATCATTAAGAACAGGTGTTACAACGTCGCCAGTTGTATACTCTTTTCTTAAATTTTTAATATTTATTAAATTCATAAAATAACTTTTACAATCAATAAATTATTGTTTAATCAGAGTAACGATTTCTTGGCCACTTGATAAACCGCTGAGAACTTCTACTAAACCTCCGTCTGCTTGTAAACCAGTTTGAATTTTAATTTGTTCGTAAGTTTTAGTTTTTGGATTAGTAATTATTCTCACAAACTGTTCTCCATTTTGATTAATAATTGCACTACTTGAGACCGCTAGAGCATTCTCTCTAGAAGCAACTAAAACTGTCATATTAACGGTCATTCCTGGTTTAATTTCAGGAATATTTGGTAAGTCAGCTTTTACTAAATAATTAACAACCCCGGAAATTACCGTTGAAGCAGGATTGATAGTTAAAATCTTTCCACTAAAATGGCGATCTGGACCCAGAGAGTCAAAAGTATAATCTACTGTTTGACCGATACTTAAAGAAGCAACATTTGATTCACTAACATAAGCCTCCGTATGCAAGGCATTAATATTTTGTAGAACAAAAACTGGTTGCATAGCAGTCGCTTGTTGGCCGACCTTGGTATCTATTTGAGTAATTGTTCCATCAGCTGGAGCTTTTAAAATTGTATTTTCTAAAGCCGTTTGAGCAGCTTGAACTGTTCCTTCAGCTGATAACAATTGAGCACGAGCGGCATCAATATCAGCTGGCTGAGCTTTAGCTTTTTGCTGAGCTAAAGTTGCTTCTGATTGTTGATAGGCTGCTTTAGCACTATTAATTTGATTTTGAGCGGAATTGATTTGCGTAGTCGCTGATATTTTACTATTAGCTACTGCGTTAGTGGCGGCTGTTAAAGAATCAGTTAAAGCCTGACGCGAAGACTTAATTAAACTAATACCAGAATTTTCATTAGAAATTGCTAAATTAATAGTTGTTTTATAAGCATCAATTTGGGCTTGACTAAATTTAGAACTACTAATTGAATTTTGAAGAGCCGTATAACAATAGTTTAAAGCGGTTGTATTTTGATTTAATACAGCAAGAGCGTCAACAACTGCTTGATATATATTAGCGTCACTCTTATAGCCCTGAGCGACCGCTAAGCTGTTGTTGGCAGTATCCAATAAAGCTTGAACACGGCTATTAGCATTTTTAAAATTATTAACACTAGAAGAATCAGTTGCACCAAAACCATCCTTAAGATTATTATCATCAATAATTTGTTTTTGCTTATCTAAATCAGCTTTGACGGCTGTTAGTTGATTAGCGATAGTTACAATGATCGCTGAGCGTTTATTATCAGAAGTTGAGGTTGGTGATTGTAAATCATCTAGGGTAGCTTGAGCCTGACTAATAGCAGCTGCAGTGGAACTTTGGATATTAGCTAATTGATTTACAGTATTATCATAAGAAACATGAGCAGCATCAACCGCTTTTTGAGAAACATTAATCTGTTCAGGAGTCGCTCCAGAAACAACTTTACGATAATTAGCCTTTGCTTGCGCTAATTGACCGCTAGCACTAGTCAGAGAGGCTTTAACGTTAGACTGGCTTAGGGTTGCTAATATATCTCCAGCCTTAACCTGGTCGCCAGTTTTTACGTTTATAGCTTGCACAACACCTCCAGTCTGAAAACTCAAACTCAAGTTAGTTTCACTAACTACTTGACCAGTTGTTAAAACGGTTTGTTCAAGATTTTGTTGATTAACAGTCGCCGTAGTAATATTAGCCGCGTTATTTTTTGGTTTATATTTATAATAAATAGCTCCGCCGACTATTAAGAGGATAATAATTGTCCAGATAATTTTCTTTTTAGTAAAAATAGAACGAATACTCATAAAATAGGTAAATTAATAAATTTTATTTGTTAATATGTGAATTTTTTATATTAGTTTAGTATATGATTATTTTAGCAACTAAACTAATATATGTCAACCCATAAAGCAGTTTATAAATGGTTAGGCAAACTAATAAATTAATATAGAAACGTTATGAAAATCATGCTTTGGATAATTTTTGGAAGCTTAGTCGGCTGGATAGCCTCTATAATCATGAAAACAAATGCTCAACAAGGGATTATGTTGAATATCGTAATTGGTATTGTAGGCGCAGTAATCGGCGGCTGGGTTATGAGTATTATTAATAAAAGCGGTGTAACTGGATTTAATTTATACAGCTTTTAGTAGCACTCATCTGAGCCATGCTTCTTATTTGGATTGTTAAAATGATTAAAAGTTAATTGTTTCTGCTCTCGGACGAAAGTGCTATTAATGAAAATGAAAAACGAGTAGATGCGAATCTACTCGTTTTTTTAATGTTATCAAAGGTTTATATTATTTGTGCAAATATTATATTAAAGCACATATAATTTTTTCCCCAATTGCTCAGCGGACGATTTTATATTAAGTCCGCCTTTTCCGATTACGACTCCCTTCATTTCTTCAGGGATTTTAAGATTAACGCCTTTTTTATCTTGAATGCGAGCGGTATTAAGTAAAACCACTCGATAAGTATGCGTTAATTTACAACGATGGTCTTGAGTATATAGAATGCAACGTTTTCCTAGTTCAAAATAATGTTCCGGGATATCGCTAAATTCAAATTCCTCATGACCACCAAGGTCCATGATTGCAGTTAAACCAGAATCTTTTGAAACTCGAAAAAACTTACTAGCAAAATGCGCTTGTTTGCGATGTTGCCATTCTTTTTTTGCTTCATCAACTTTAAGATGTGCCTCAATCATCTCAAAGACAGCGGTAACCTGACCAAAATAATTTTCCTCCATATCAAGCACAAACTTGTCGTGGAAAAAAAGTTTTTTAGTAAGACCAACGGCTTCTTTTTGACGGCCTCGCAGAGCGCCAACAATAAGCAAAGGGGCTGAGAATTCATCAGTAACCGGATTACTCTTGCGCACAATAAAATAATTGTGTGCTTCAAATCCAGAATTACCCTTATGCTCAAATTTGTATCCCCATTCTTTTAGAACAGAGACTGCTCCGTCGTTATCAGCAGGGATTGTCGGCCACTTTTCCTCTACGATTTCTATCTCGAATTCTGGCGTTATGTAACTCAACACTTTCCCGCCAATTGGCAACACTCGCCATCCGCCATCCGTTTCCAAATACTGGCGTTGTACCCAAAATAATTTTCCAACGATTTTTTCGTTCACCTTGAGGAGTTTCATGTGTAATCATTTTTTAGTTTTTGGTGTAAATAATATGGATATTAATTGAATTTTGAAAGAGCTATACAATAAAAAAATATAGCACGAAGCTATATTTATGTCAATATTAAAATTGTATTATATGAATTTAAATAATAAAAAAATACGAACAATTCACCTTAATCATATAGTAATTTAGAGCTAGCTAAAGACAACAACTAGATAATAATTACTCAAAAACTCTCCTCCGTTCTTCATATCGAAGGTGATTTTTTATTTTTTAAAAGGTTTGATTTTAAATTTTATTTTGCAATTTCTAAAGTGTTCTGAAATATCTTATTATCTTTTCTTGCATAATAAATTAAGATTTTTTTATCATCGCTCATAAATTGATTGTAGATTTGATCATAAGCACTTCCTGACTGATTATCAAACATTAAAACATCACCCTCACTGTTTCTTGCCTTATAAACAAAGTGCTTAGAATCGGGAGTAAAAAAATAAGGCGGGAAAATCCAATCTTGCAATGCTTGAATTTCACCATCAATAACAACTGCCTCCTTATCTCCACTTTTAACCCCATAAGCAAAGCGCTTACTGTCTGGGCTAAAAATCATAAACATGATTTTATCATATTCTGGCCCGATAACTCCATTTAAAGAAACGGCTGCCCGATTATTAGAGCCGGTAACATAAGCAAACTGAGACCCGTCTGGTGAACTTAAAAAATTTAAGCTTGCGATATTATCAACACCATCAGGTAGAGTCATAATTTCACTTTCATTCCAAGAGGAAGAATCAACTGATGTAAGCGTGCTATTTTCATTAGCCACAAGACCATTAGCTGTTTCAATTGGAGTTACCCGCCAAATATATTCTTTCGCTACTGGGTGAACAATGCTTTCTTTAAAAAGATACAGAGTAACAATATTACCTAAAAAGAAAGTTAATAAAATAAAAAAGAAAACTAAACCAAGAAAAACAGTCGTTCCACCAAAAAATAAGTTATATTGTACAAGCGGTTTTATTTTATTAGCAGAAGTTGATGTAGCTTTAGTAATAGGAGCGACTTTAGAGACCCTAGAAGCAATCGGTGCAACAATTTTTTTCTTTTTTACAATTAACTTTGTCATAATTATTTTATTTTATATATGTAAATTAATTATATCACATTTATTGATTTTTAGACCAATAAATGTTATCTTTATAGTGATTTATATTAATTTATAATTAGTTATCAACAAAAATGATTAATAACGTAAGACGAGATTTAGCAAAGCGTTTAGCGGAAATTCAGAAAAGTTTAGAGACTAATAAAGAAATCGGGGTTCAAAAATTAGAGCTACTAAGTAACGATGTAAAAAAATCATTTGATAGAGCGATTGATGCGCTTGATTTTAAAATCAATATTTTTAACGAGCTAAAAACTCAACGCGATAATTTAAGGGCCTGGAAAATAAGTTCTCTCAAAACAATTTTACCAATCAATTTTAAATACCTTCTCAGTATGCCTTTTATATATGGCATGCTTATCCCTGGATTATTTTTTCATCTTTGTTTAGAAATTTATCATCAAGTATGCTTTAGATTATACGGGATTCCCCGAGTAAAACCGAGCAACTATTTTGTTTATAATAGACGCCTGCTTCCCTATTTAAATTGGATAGAAAAAATTAATTGTTTCTACTGCAGTTATTTTAACAATCTCTTACAATACGCAATTGAAATTTCCGGGAGAACTGAAAGATATTGGTGTCCAATTAAATATGCGACTAAAACAACCCAGACTCATTCTCAGTATAATAAATTTGTTGATTATTTAGATGCTAAAACTTTTAGAGAAAAGTGGCAGGACTTAAGAGATTTCTCAGATATTAAAGAGGCTGATATAACTGATGTGAAAACTTGTGAAGAAAATAAATGTGATTTTAAGAAAAAATAAATAGCCAAAATAAAAACCTCGACCAATCGGCCGAGGTTTTTTGTATGCTTTATAATCTTATCAGTTCATATTTACTATTTCCCAGCCCCGCTTCTTCCGCTAACTCTATCTGACGATATTTATTAATTTCATTAACCTTCAAAAATTCTCCTTGTGAATGATGATTAAGTAAATCGAGACTAGCTTGTTCAATCGATAAAATCTCATCAGAATACAGAATCCCTACATCATCCATCATCGTCGGTTGTTCCATCCCATAACAATCACAAAGAGCAGTAATATTTTCCAAGACATTAATATAAAGTGCAGTCGGACGAAATTTTAAAATAGCTTTTGTATATTCAACCATCCGCCTTTGCAGTTCTTCATTAGTACGGCCTCCCCAAGGAACTTCAACCGCACCATAAGGACAAACCGCAATACACATCGCGCAACCAACACAAATATTATGATCAATAATTGCTTTTTTATTTTCTAAACGAATTGCCTGAACATCACAATTACGCGCACATTTTCCGCAACCAACACAGTCCGGAGTAATCAAAGGTTTTAAATTAGAATGCATATCTAATTTCCCAGCACGACTACCAAGGCCCATCGCTAAATTTTTAATTGCTCCTCCGTAACCGGCAGATTGATGACCCTTCACATGGCTTAGTACAATCAGCGAATCATATTTTTCTAAACCGCGACCAACCTTACAACCATCAAGGTCTATAAATTCATCTCCCATTTCACCATCAACAATATCAATCGGCATATTAAAACCATGCTCAAGCGCAGTTTTAATATGGTCCGTTGAATTAGTCCGACTTCCCTTATATAAAACATTGCATTCAATAAGGGTTGCCTTTCTACCAGAAGCAATGACTTTATCATAAACCGCACGCACTAATTTAGGGTCTATATAAGTTGTACAACCACGCTCACCAAAATGAACCTTAATCCCAACATTCTTACCCAAAAGATTAAGATTAATTCTCTCTAAAATTGGTTCTATATTTTTAGCTAAAAATACTTGGGACATAGATTACTAATTATAAATACGGATTTTCAAATTATAAATACCAATTTTTAGCTTACAAAATATACATCATCTAACCAAGCAATAAATGGTAGAATATTTTATTTAAATTAAAAAAGTTCTTTCTTGCTAAACCTGGATAAAGCACAAATAACAGGTTTTTCAAAAGAGTCTTTTCTATCAATTAAATTATTTGTAAAATAACCGATACAACCTTCGTGCTGTTTAGTATTTTTCAAACCTCTTATTTCATCCATCACATCTCCAAGTTCTCTTTTTTCTTTTTTAACTATAGCAACAATTTTTTCCGGCATAAATAAACCTTCACCTCCAGCATATCCCCAGACTCCCTCTTTATTAACAATCGCCACAAACCCAGCTAAAAAAGTACCTAATTCGGTATCATTTAAGCCACCTTCTAGTCCAACGCCATAATCAGCTTTTAAAGTTTGTATAGCGTTCAGGGCCCTATTTTTTGCACCCTGAGCAATTTCTGAAAACGACATCGGCATTTCAGATACACCTGATGGAACAGAAACTCCAACTACCTCACAATCTCCGAATACTTTTTCAAATCCAGATTTAACCGCCTCAACTTTAACTGGATTTTTTGAACCAACTGCTATTTTTAACATAAATGTTATTTTATGATTTATTACTGATTTCTTCTTTACCCCTCCAGTTTATTTCAAAAGAAATAGAATATTTATTAGGAATTTTCCACTTAGAAAGCCTAAAACAAAAAAACTGAAACTTATTTTCATTTATCTTGCCAAAGCCAAATCTATTTAGAGTTAATTCTATATCTATAACCATATGTTAATTATATCATATTGTGTTCAAGCTATAAAATTCCTATTAAAAATAGCCCTAAAAAGGGCTATTTGAAAGTGCTTCGATCTAAAAAATCTTCTTATATACAATTGCCAAACCAAAAAAAATAGCATTAACCATAACAATAGTAGCACCTGTTGGTAGGTCTAGAAAAAATGAAAATGTAATTCCTAGTAAAACAGAAATAAGAGAAATTAAGCTGGCAATAATCATCGCCGTTTTAAAACCTTTAGCTAGCTGTAAGGCGGTGACCGCTGGAAGAATTAGCAGTGCCGAAACAAGCATTATGCCGACCATTTTAACTGATAAAACAACTGTTAGAGCGGTAAGTAGGGTTAAAAGGGTGTTGATAAAATTTGTTTTTATGCCGGTAGTCTTAGCATATTCTTCGTCAAAGGTTGCGGAAAACAAATCCCAATAGAAAAAATAAATCACGGCTAAAACTACAACAGAAAGAATGACGGATAAAATCACTTCTGTATTACTAATAGCTAGAATATTACCAAAAAGATAAGAGAAGAGGTCAACATTAAAACCCTTTGATATGCTAGCCAGAATAACGCCTCCAGCAATTCCAACCGCTGATACAATGCCAATAGCAGCATCACCATATACTTTAGCTTTTTCACTAATTTTCAAAATAAGAACAGAGGCAATCATGACCGCAGGAATAGCAATGTAAAAAGGATAAATACCAATAAACAAACCAAGTGCGATTGCACCAAAACTAACATGAGAAAGACCATCGCCGATTAAAGACATCTTCCGTAAAACTAAAAATAAACCAAGTGCCGAGCAAATAACTGCCACAAATGAACCAGCAAAAAAAGCTTTTTGAATAAATGAATATTGTAGAAAGGTTAGTAAATCCATATTAGTTATGCTGATGGCAAATTATATGCTGTTCATATTTTCCAAAATAAGAGTTCATTTTTTCGGAAGCACAAAAATCAGAGAATTTACCAAAATAAATTAAACTCTTATCAATATACAACAACTTATTGGCATATTGTCCGATATAACTAGTATCATGAGTAATAAGAACGACGGTAATTCCCTTTTGCTTGTTTAATTTTTGTATTAACTGAAAAAATGACTCTCTTGATTCTGGGTCAAGAGCGGTTGAGGGTTCATCAAAAATTAAGATTTCAGGATCCGATACCAAGGCACGTGCTAAAAGAACTTTTTGCTGTTGACCGCCAGAAAGCTCAGAAAGCATTTTTTTCTTCAGATTACTAATTCCTAATTCTTTCAAAGTATCATCCACTTTTTTAAGGTCACGAGCAATAATCCTTTTCGGAAATCCTTTTTGAGATAATAAACCTAACACAACAACCTCTTCAGAAGTCGCAGGAAAAAGAGCATTAATGGTTGAAATTTTTTGCGGAAGATAACCAATTTTGCCCCACTCATTAAAGTTGGCTTTACTTTTACCAAATAACTCTATCTGACCACCCGATGATGGCAATAAACCTAAGATGGTTTTTATGAGAGTTGTTTTACCAGCACCATTTGGCCCAGCCAGACCCACAAAATCGCCTCGATCTATCGCAAAAGAAACGTTTTTTAACGCTTCTGTTTGTCCATAGTGAACAAATAAGTTTTTTGTTTCAATAATTGTTTGCATAATCATTCACTACAACCTAAGCCGGTTTTTATATTAATTAAGTTTTCCTCCATAATAGAAAGAAAAGAAATATTGGCCTCAATATCTTCCTTGGCAACGTTGTGAGCAGCATTTAAAAGTAACATCTTTGCTTTTGTTTCATTGGCAATTGTTTCGGCAATTTTTGGAGTTGTCATTTCTTCATAAAAAACATATTTGATATTGTCTTTCTTGACCTGCTCAACCAATTTAATAAGATCACTGGCTGTAGGCTCTGAATCCGGCGCCAAGCCTTGTGCTGCTAAATATTTTAAATTATACCGATTAGCTAAATACCCAAAAGCATAATGCCCGCCATAAACAATTTCCCTATTTTCACACTTTGCTAATTTTGATTTAAATTGTTTATCCAGCTGTGCTAATTTATCTTTGTATTCAGTGGCATTCTTTTGATAAAAATCTGCATTGGCCGGATCTTTTTCTGTAAGCGCTTTTGACATACCATCAATCATTGTTTTGTTGTTATCAAAATCAAGCCAAATATGTGGATCAAATCCATGAGCTTCATCAGGCATACCATCTGTTAATTTCATTAAATTTATTCCATTACTGATATTAACGAATTTTACGTTTTTGTTTGTTATCCCACTAATAATATCCTCAGCCCACGGTTCCATAAATTTTCCAGTATAAACAAAAATATCTGATTCATTAATCTTCACAATATCACTTGGTTTTGGTTCGAAGGAATGAGCCTCAACTCCTGGTGGTAATAGTAATGAAACCGCCACTTTATCTTGACCAATAACTTTAGCAAAATCGTATAAGGGAAAAAGCGTAGTAACAACGGTTATTTTTTGTGGGCCGATTTTTGACTTTTGCGAAATATTTGAAACTACAAAAATCCCTAAACCAATAATTGCAAAAACTATGGCAACAAATAATATTTTTTTCATAATAATGTCTCTAAATTAAGCTTGGCATTTGTTACAATAGCCGTAAAATTCAAGTGAATGATTAATAATATTAAACTTATTTTGTTTAGCTATTTGTTTCTCCTGCTTTTCTAAATGATTACTAATTTCAACCTTGATAATTGAATTACAACCCATACACACCAAGTGATGATGATGATCATGTGGCATTTCATAATAATCAACACCAGAGATGGTGTTTTTTATAATAACATTATTTTTGGTTAAAAATTGAAGTTCCCGATAGATAGTAGAACGATTCGGGTTAACATTTAACATTTTTAATTGAGATAAAAGATCGTTAGAAGATATTAGACACTCTTCGTTGGACATTATTTTAATAATCTCACTACGAATTTTTGTGATTCTTCCTCCCTGCTCTCTAATATTTTTATAAAAAATTTCTTTATTCATAATTGCAACATTGATGCATTAAATATATATCAGAAAATAAATTATGTCAAATGAAATTTGCAGAACATTAATTCTGACCAATACAAAAAGAGAGTCTATTAACTCAATTTTTTCTATTTACTCGCCTAGAGAGAGTCCTGGGATGTTGATGACTAACTATGCTGACATTTGAGCTAGTCAGATTTATTAGTTAGAGCAATGTGAATTTATTGTTATACCTGATAACTTTGGAGATGAAGAGGAGTCAGTCTCTAATATTGTCTGATACTGAAAATAATTTCCAGATAACCCCGAAATAGAATAACTCGGCAAACCCAGGGATGAGCCATTATCATTAAAATAAGAGTTGATTGTTCCGTCAGGGCCAACAAAATTTACACCAGCACAAGCCTGGTCTGAACAAGCACGTACTTTTACTTTTAAACGCATTGCTCCACGATTATAATGATCTAGAATTTCAGCATTACCTAAAGCACGATTATAAACTGCTACTTCATCTATTGAGCCATTAAAAGTTCTAGCGTTGTCCGAACGACTGCCAACATACAAGGGAGCCGATGAAACTGGTATTGCCGAGGAATATAACTTATTACTTTCTTCAACACCATTTATATAAAGACGTATAATTGAACCATTGTAAGTACCAACTAAATGATACCATTTATCAATTTGTGGAGTAGTTGAGCTAGTGACATAATTCATGCCAATCGCAAATTCAAATTTACTATTATTTGAACTGTGGTGCAAGCGATACTGAGCATCTAAATTTTTATTAATAATACTAGACCAAGGTAACCCAAGGGATGGATTGATATTCCATTTCACCCAAGCTTCCAATGTTATTTGACTTGGATTAAGAGAACTTGAATTTGGAACAACCATGGTAGTAATAACGCTAGACGTTCCCTTGAAGACCAGGCCACCATTAACCTTTCCGACATCTGATTTAGGACAATTAAGCGAGCAACTCCCATTGTTATTTGACCCAGATGAATCAGAAAATACTGTACTACCAGAAGATTCATCTGCATGTAATAACAAAACATTACCTGCCATATTTACATTACCATATGAGTAAGCCGTTTCTGCTTGTTTGTTGCTTGGCAGAGGTTTACCATAAGGAGATAGCGGTATCCAGGATATATCTGTCCAGTTGGCGTTCTTATTATTTTTAAAAGCTGAAAGGTAGCTACCTGACCCTGAAGATATACCGGATGTATCCAAAATTAAAGAACTATCAACAGAAGAAAAAATTGTTTGCGAAAAATTACCGAGATTAAAAGAAAAAATATTTGAATCAATAAAAGTCAAGGGCAATGAAGTATCACAATTAGCAATAACGCCGGAGTCCTCCCTATTAAATATATTTAAATCAGTACCGACCTCATAATAATTAGCATTATTACCACCGTCATTAGCCATTTTATTATCGCTTACAGTATAAGCCTGACTCTCTAGGGTTGCATTAATCTCATATTTCAAATTATTCTCAAGACAAATATATCGATAAACTAAATCTTTATCATTTGGCTGCGTTGGGTCAGCTATCTTATTAACCGGATCGATAGGTAAATTTGAAATAGGAGAATTACCAATTATCTTAGTAAAATTTATAGGTAACCACCCCAATCCATTTATCAACCCTGAACTTTCTTGGGTTACTTGATGAGGGCCTCCGGTTGTAAAAGTCATACCATCAAAATTTTTACCAGATATTACTGAGCCCGGCGCATCATTCGGATAACTATAATAAATATAATCCGTTGGTTGCCAATCAGTACTATTAACTGTCCCCTTGCAGCCAACGTTATCAATTCCAGCCATTTTAGGAACTGAGATATTAACTTTGTACAGACTGATAGCCGTATTTATAGTTGATAAATCAGACATTCTTTGCGCATCACGTGACTTTTTTAAAAGTTCCCCTGGATTTATAGTCAAAAAAAGAATTAGCCCCAAAACAGCCAATATAGCTATAGCAATCAGTAACTCCAACAAAGTGAATCCTTTTTTTGAAAAATATTTATACATAAAAAATTTACATACTGGTGACACCCTTTCCCCCAAACACGTTAGCCGTGGTTCAATTAATATAGCCACAACATAGAACAAGTATAATTTTAATTTGGCATATATTTTTATAAATTATACATATATATGATTTCGTAAATATTATATACCCGTCATCCTCATTTAGCTAAATATTATTATTCTGAACTATAAGATAAAACCAGAATAAACCAAGTAACAACTATTAACTACCTCCCTTTTTCTTGGCTTGAATTTACAATATTATCAATCTCGGCTTGAGATAAATATTGAGCAGAATAAGTTTCGCCTTGTTTTGAGAGCTGCTTAGAAAAAGATCTCAAATGATTACGAGACCCTCTATTTAAATTATCATAAATCTCTAAGATATCTTGATTATCAACTGTTTTTGATAAATCATTTAAATCTTTAATATCCAGGTCTTCAATAGTCGCGCCTACCATTAAAGCAGAAACTAAAGATTCTTGTCCTTTTGCAACAAGATTGTTATATAAATCAGAGAAAGTCTGATTTGAAAAAACTCCAACTATGTTTTCTTTTACTGGATCTTCAATATTATATCTTTCTAAGAGATATCTAACAGACTCAGTATGAGTTAATTCACTTTTTGCTATATTACCAAAAGCATTAACTCCCCATTTTTCATATAAAGTAATATAAACATCATGAGCCAATTTTTCCTCCTCTCTCATTTGCAATAAACCATCTTTTTCTTCTGCACTTAAAGTTTCAATTGGTAAATTTGCTATTTGGGCATGAGCAACAATGTAATCGCTACTGTTAACTTCATTAACATTTTTATCGCTATTATTATTTATAACCCCGCTCTCTCCCGTAATCTTATTATTAGTATTTTCTCTATTTTGAAAAATTACTACCACAACAAACAATATAACCACCACAAACGCAGTGGCTATTAATAGTTTATTTTGTTTCATATTTTATAGAAACTCATTAGAGTAAAGAAGAGCGGATATGAAGAAGACATCAAGA
>CAJAVM010000006.1 GCA_903945435.1 uncultured bacterium
TAATTAAAATACAAAATAAAAAATAAATATAAAATAATATGGGAAAAATTTTAGGAATTGATTTAGGAACAACTAACTCAGCCATGTCTATCATGGAGGGTGGTGTTCCTAAAATTATTGAAAACATTGAGGGTAACCGAACTACGCCATCAGTCGTCGCTATTTCTAAAAATGGTGAAAGAATCGTTGGTGCAGCCGCTAAACGTCAAGCGGTTATTAATCCGGAGAATACTGTTTATGCGGTTAAACGTTTAATCGGTCGTCATTTTAATGAAGAAGAAGTGCAAAGAGATTTAAAAACTGCACCTTATAAAATTGTTCAAGCTGGTGAAGGAGTTAAAGTTACTATGGGAGATAAAGATTATACTCCACAAGAAATTTCAGCGATGATTTTAACAAAATTAAAAGCCGATGCCGAAGCAAAATTGGGAGAAAAAATAACGGAAGCAATTATTACTGTTCCGGCTTATTTTAACGATTCTCAGCGTCAAGCAACTAAAGATGCCGGACAAATTGCCGGGCTTGATGTAAAGCGTATTATTAATGAGCCGACAGCCGCTGCTTTAGCATATGGTTTTGATAAAAAGAATGGTCAGAAAATTGTAGTTTATGATTTGGGCGGAGGAACGTTTGATGTTTCCGTGCTTGATATTTCCGCTGATACAGTTGAGGTAAAATCAACTAATGGAGATACCCACTTGGGCGGTGAAGATTTTGATCAAAGAATTATTAATTGGATCATTGAAGAATTTAAACGTGATCAAGGCATTGATTTATCAAAAGATACGTTAGCACTTCAAAGAATTAAGGAGGCAGCGGAAAAGGCAAAAATAGAATTATCGACTGCTCAAGATACAGAAATTAATCAACCTTTCATAACAACCGACGCTAATGGACCTAAACATTTAGTGATGAAAATTTCTCGTGCTAAATTAGAATCATTAGTGATGGATTTAGTTGAAAAAACAATTGAACCTTGTAAAAAAGCGATTCATGATTCTGGTTTTCAAATCGGAGAAATTAATGAAATTTTGATGGTTGGAGGAATGACTCGCATGCCTTTAGTCTTACAAAAAGTAAAAGAATTTTTTGGTAAAGAGCCAAATTTAAGTGTAAACCCTGATGAAGTAGTGGCTATGGGAGCCGCTGTTCAAGCTGGTGTTTTACAAGGAGATGTTAAGGACGTGTTGTTATTAGACGTTACTCCACTGACTTTAGGAATTGAAACTTTAGGTAGTGTAGCTACGCCACTTATTGAAAGAAATACAACTATTCCAACTTCGAAATCTCAAGTTTTTTCTACTGCAGCTGATGGTCAGACTAGTGTTGAAATTCATATTGTTCAAGGAGAAAGACCGATGGCGGCTGATAATAAAACTTTAGGTCGTTTCATTCTTGATGGCATTCCATCCGCTCCAAGAGGAATTCCTCAAGTTGAAGTTAAATTTGATCTAGATGCTAATGGAATTTTAAATGTTTCCGCGACTGATAAGGCAACTAATAAACAACAGAAAATAACTATCACTGCCTCTTCGGGTCTTTCTAAAGAAGAAATAGAAAAGATGAAAAAGGATGCTGAAATGCATTCCGAGGAAGATAAGAAAAAGAAAGAAGAAGTAGAAATGAAAAACCAGGCGGAAGCAGTTATTTTTACAACTGAAAAAATGTTAAAAGAATCTGGTGAAAAAATGAAGCCCGAAGATAAAAAAGAATTAGAAGAAAAGGTTGAAGCTTTGAAGAAGGCTAAAGAAGGTGGAAATCTTGAAGAGATAAAGAAAAATTTAGAAGAGTTAAATACTGTTGCTCAAAAAATTGGTGCGGCTATGTATCAACAACCGGGTGCTGGTGCGCCGGGGACTGAAGCCCCTGCGAGTGGAGATGCTAAAACTGAGCCAACAGAAAATGGAACAACTGAAAAAAAAGATGATGTTGTTGAAGGTGAAGTTGAAGAAAGCAAATAATTTTAATTTGTAGATTCATAGGCTATCTCTCTACGTGAGGGATAGCTTGTTGAATAAATAAATTATGTCTAAAGATTATTATAATACCCTGGGAGTTTCTAGAGATGCTAGTCCTGATGAAATCAAGACGGCTTTTAGAAAAAAAGCACATGAGCATCATCCCGATAAGGGCGGTGATGCGGAAAAATTTAAAGAATATAATGAGGCTTATCAAGTTTTAGGTAATGCGGAGAAGAGAAAACAGTATGACCAATTTGGTTCGGCTTTTCAAAATGGTCAAGCTGGCGGTGGTGGTTATGGCGGCTTTTCTGGTTATCAAAATGGTGGCGGGTTTAATGTTGATTTTGAAGATTTAAGTGAAATGTTCGGTGGTTTTGGTGATATTTTTGGTTTTGGTGGTGGCTCTCGTGAATCTTCGAGAAGAAATTCTCGCGGTCAGGATTTAGAATTTAACTTACCGCTCGATTTTATGGAGGCGGCTTTCGGTTTAGAAAAAGAAATTACTTTTTCTAAAAAAATTAAGTGTGAGCGTTGTGAAGGTAAGGGAGCTGAGCCGGGTACTAAAATAGAAACATGCACGAATTGTAATGGTTCTGGAAAAATCTCTAGAATTCAGAGAACGATTTTAGGAAATATTCAAACTCAATCGTCTTGTCCTCATTGTAGTGGAGAGGGGAAGATTTATGCTCATAAGTGTTCTCGTTGTAATGGAATCGGAATTCATCAAGATAGCGTAAAATTAAAAGTTCGTGTTCCAGCTGGCGTCAATAATGGAGAGTCAATTAGATTAAGTGGTCAGGGTGAGGCTGGGCAAAAAGGCGCTCCAGCCGGAGATTTATATTTAAGAATTAAGGTCCAACCTCATAAAAAATTTGTACGTGAGGGTTATGATATTAGAACCGAGGAGCAAATAAGTGTTAAACAAGCAATTTTGGGAGATAAAATAGAGGTTAATACTATCAACGGACCCATTAATTTAAAAATACCCGAAGGGACTCAATCTGGGACAGTCTTTAAATTAAAAGAGAAGGGCATTATTAAGCTTCATAGCCGTGGTGTTGGAGATCAATATATTAAAGTAACGGTTAAAATTCCTTCTAGTTTGAGTAAAAAACAAAAGAATATTCTTGAGAGCTTGGATATTTAGAATCCTTATTTTTATTGACTTTTTGCTCTAAGATGTTAAAATATTAATGTTAATTATTTAACTATAAAAATTATGTGTAATTGGTTTACAAAGCTCTTCGGGGGCAAGGGTTGCTGCCAAAAAGGAGAAACTTGCTGTAAAAATGGAGAAAAGTGTTGTTCTCATGAGGAAAAAGTTGCTGATAGCACTATACCTGATTCAGAGACCGCTTCTAAAGTAGCTGAGACTACTTCTGATTCTAATAATAGCGAGGCTAAAACTGAATAAATTATTTGTAAATAAAGATAAAAAACGCGTTTTTCGCGTTTTTTACGTTAGACCGCTTAGTGGATTATGATAATTGATACTCATGCCCATGTTAATTTTGCTGCTTTTAAAGACGATGCCGATGAGGTAATTCGTCGTTCTTTAGATAATGAGACTTGGATGATTTTGGTTGGTTCTGAATTTAAGACCTCTAATCGTGCTTTAAATTATGCTAATAAATATGAAAAAGGGGTGTATGCCGCTATTGGGCTTCATCCTATTCACTTGCAAGAAGGTTTAATCGAAAATGATGATGAAAATGGGGAATATAGCTTCTCTCCTCGTTCTGAAGAGTTTGATTATGGTAGCTATGAAAAATTAGCTAAGTTTGAAAAAGTTGTGGCTATTGGGGAAATTGGTTTAGATTATTATCATCTCGATCCTGCTCAAGATATTCCTGCTATAAAAAAGAAACAGCAGGAAGTTTTTGCTCAACAATTATTATTAGCTCGTAGTTTAGATCTTCCAGTGATTATCCATTGTCGTCAGGCACATGATGATTTGCTAGCTATTTTGCAGGATTTTAAGAAGGAATATGGCCATATCTTGCCGACTAATAAGCCCTGGGGTGTAATTCATTGCTTTTCTGGGGATGAGGACTTAGCCTGGAAATACTTTAGATTAGGACTGTTAATCTCATTTACTGGTCTGATTACCTTTAGTCAACAATGGGACGATTTAATTAGAAAAACTCCTTTAGATAAGATAATGGTTGAAACTGATACACCGTATATGACCCCAGAGCCTTATAGGGGCCAAAGAAACGAGCCAGTATTAGTACAGTATGTTGCCGCAAGAATCGCTGATATTAAAGGAATTAAGGTTGAAAAGGTTGCAGAAATTACTACTGCGACTGCTCGTAGTCTTTTTCGAATATAATCTTTAGTTTTGGTCAAATTTTGTAAAAAGTGATAGTTGACATTTATTGTTTTCTGCGTTATAAGAGAGATGGTTCAAAATAAGCAAAATATATGCAAAATGACTCTTGGAGCCTAGCTTTGAGGATTATGGCCAGAATTTCTGGCTGGATAGCCTTTCCGGTTTTAATTGGGGTGTTTCTAGGGAGATGGCTTGATAAAATGTTTAATACTGAACCGTTTCTTTTCCTGATTACTGTAGCTGTGTGTTTCGTTATTTCGATGTATGGCTTAGTGATTAATGCGCTGAAAGAATTTAAAAAAATAGAAGCTGATGCTCAGGCTGAGAAAATTGCTAAAATGACGCCTGAACAGCAAGACGATAAAAAATAATTTATTTATGACTTCTCCCGAGAATCAAGAGAATACTTCGTTAGAGGCTACTCAGACTAGTGCTGAAAGTGGTCATGCTACCGGGGAAATAATTCATGAAAATACTTTATTCGCTGAACCGATTGCTCATGTCGGTAATTTTGCGATAACTAATTCTTTATTAACTTCATTTATCGCATTAATTATTATTGTTGCCCTAGGAGTCGCGGTTAGTAAAAAAATTAAGAAGGTCCCAACCGGTATTCAGAATGCAATGGAAATGATTATTGAAGGATTTTTGGGGATTTTTGATGGTGTAACTGGAAGTCGTAAAAAATCTTTGCAATTTGCACCTCTAGTTTTAGCATTTTTCTTTTTTGTGTTGATCAATAATTGGATGGGAATTTTACCTGGAGTTGGCTCTATCGGACAAGTAGTTGAACATGGCGGTGAGAAATTTTTTATTCCTTATTTAAGAGGAGCAACCGCTGATTTGAATACTACCTTAGCTTTAGCAACGATTGGCGTCGTTTTAAGTCATATTATTGGAGTTTTTGCAGTTGGAGCTTGGAAATATTTTAATAAGTTCATTAATATTAATGCCTTTTTAGAAATTCCTAGAAAAATTAAGAAAGACCCGATGGTTTTACTAGTAAATCCGATTAAAGCTTTTGTTGGTTTGATTGAAATTATTGGTGAAGTAGCGAAAATTGCTAGTCTCTCCTTTCGTTTATTCGGAAATGTTTTTGCTGGTGAAGTTTTGCTTGCCTCTATGTCGGCAATTTTAGCCTTTGGTATCCCAATTCCGTTTTTACTTTTAGAAGTACTTGTTGGTTTGATTCAGGCACTTATTTTTGCAATGTTAATTCTTACATATTTAACAATTAACACTACCGCTGAAGAACATTAATCAAAAATTAAAATTTATTAATTATTTAAGTTTATATAATAATTTAAAACTATGGAAAACGTAATGTTAGCAAAGGCCTTAGCTATCGGCTTAGGCTCAGTTGGTCCAGCATTAGGCATCGGTTTAATTGGTGCTAAGGCTATGGAAGCAATCGGACGCAACCCAGAAGCAGCCAGTAAAATCCTGGTTCCTATGCTTTTAGTCGCAGCCTTCGCCGAAGCGGTCGCTATTTATGCGCTCGTTATCGCTTTCAGTATCAAATAATTGAAGCTTGAAAGATTGAGGATTAGTTTTTAATTAATCTTCAATTTTCAATTTTTAATTTTTATTTTATGGAATCATTAATTTCTACCTTTCATATCGACTA
>CAJAVM010000007.1 GCA_903945435.1 uncultured bacterium
TCTGGAGCTTATCGTCAAATGAAAATGGAAGTTTATTAGTTTTTGCTATCTCGTTATGATATAATAAAAATATACTATTTATTAAACTTTAAATTTATGGCAGAGTATTTTGCTTGGAAAGAGGAATACAAAATGAATATTAAAGAGATAGATAAACAACATGAATATTTTGTATCTTTGCTTAATAAATTATATATAGCTATTATAGATTTTCAGACTCAGGATAATTTAGGATTAATTCTTGATGAGTTAATTGTATATGCCGTTGATCATTTTAAGACTGAAGAAAAATATTTTGATAAATTTCATTTTATTGGAGCCGAAGAACATAAAAAAGAGCATCAAATGCTTAAAGAGAGGCTTTTAGATTTTAAGTTAAAATTTACACAAGATAAAGCTAAAATTTCTTTTGAATTAATTGATTTTTTGGAGAGCTGGTTGGTCGATCATCTTGATAATATGGATAAGAAATACGTGGAATGTTTTCACGTAAATGGCTTAAAATAATTTATTGATAATTAATTTATGTCGCGAAAGCATAGTTTAATAGTGTGGGTTATATTTATTACAGCAATTTTTGTATTGATGAGTATTTTAATTTATAATTTTGTACAAAATAGAGAAAAAAGTGACATGTTTAATCATTTAGAGCGAGATTTAAATATCGCTCTTGCTGCTATTAACCCAGAACGCGTAGTATCAGTATCCGATTCTTTAAGTAATAGTAGTGGTGATTTTATGCGTCTTAGGGAACAGATGATTAAATTGGGTGAACAGTTTAAGGTTGATGGGGTTGATTCGATATATACTATGAAAAAAAATGGCTCAGAAATATTATTTTTGGCTGATTCCTTGCCGACTAACCATCCTGATTACGGGCCTCCAGGGGAGGTATATTTTAATCCGCCCGTTGAATTAACGTCTGTTTTTTCAGATGGTAAGTCTATCTTTGTCGGTCCTTATACTGATGAATATGGCGAGTATTATTCATATTTTAGACCCATTAAAACATTTACGGACAATAAAATTGTTGGCGTCTTGGGAATAGATATAAAAACGAACTCTTACAATAATAATGTCTACAATGCTCTCGTATATTATTTTGGCGTTATGTTTGTTTTATATATTTTAATTATTTTTTTATTGTTATATATAAAGAGATTTACAAATTCTCGAGAAGCGCTAAATAATGAAAAAAAAATGACAGAAGGTTTGATTAATATTCTGCCTGATATCTTTTATCTATTTCGTAAAGATGGGACTTTATTATTATGGAATAGATCTTTTGTTGATAAGCTAGGTTTTAGTGATATAGAAATTTCTGGTATAAAGATTTTTGATTTATTTACTGGTAAGAATAGGAAAATATTTGTAGATAGCACAGACAAGAGTTTTAATAAGATTTCTAATATAGTCGAAGTCGCAATTAATACTAAGAGCGGTCAGTCGATATTATTTGAATTCTACAATACTCTATTGAAGAAAGCAGATGGAGATATAATTGGTGTTGCTGGTAGCGGTCATGATATTACCGCTCGTCATGAGCGAGAGGAATATCTTGCAAAACAAAAAGATGAATTAGAGAACATGAACCGCCTTATGATAGGACGTGAAGAAAAAATGCTTGAATTAAAGAAAGAGATTTCTATGTTAAAAGAAGCTAGCAAGAATAAAAAATAAATTATATATTTTTAAAACAGCTCAGATAATGAGCTGTTTTTTTTATTTTTAATTTAATTGTTTTAAACCAGTTTTCTTTTTCATGCCGCTTAAAGGAATGGTGACAGTAAACTCTGAGCCCTTATTTTCTTCTGATTTAAAATTTATTTTGCCATTAGAGTTGTCAAGTATTGACTTTATTATATAAAGACCTAACCCCGTCCCCTCGGTATCAAGAATTTTAACGTTGTCTGCTCTAAATAGTTTATTAAATATTTTATCTTGTTGCGCAATAGGAATTCCATAGCCGTTATCAGTAATAATAATATTTAGATCCTTGTTATCCTTTTTAATTTCAATTTTAACACTACCTTTTTCTGGTGTATATTTAATTGCATTAGATAATAAATTTTGAAAAATAATTCTAGTGAGACTGGGGTCTATGTTCATGAGAGGAATGCCAGGAGCATAATTTTTGGTTATTTTTATGTTTTTAGTAGTTATGCTGGAGATTAATTCATTTAAAACGCTCTCACAAATATCAATGATATTTGTTATCTTGGGGTCTATGACAAAAGTCCCCATTTCTAAACGAGAAACGTTCAGAAGCGAATTAACTAAATTAACCATTCTTTGATTACCAATACGGATTTCTTCTACAAATTCTTTTTGTGATTTATTAAGTTTTCCGGCATCACCAGCCAGCAACATCTCAGAATACCAGTTAATGCTTGATAAAGGCGTTCTTAATTGGTGAGAGGCTAGGGAGACAAATTCTGTTTTTGCTCTATCTATTTCTTTTTCTTTGGTGATATCTCGTTCAATACAAACAAAAAATTCTACTTCTTGTTTGTTATTGAGCACTGGTGAAATTGCGATTTGCGCATCATACTTATCTCCATTTTTTCTTTTATTTTTTATTACATCAGAGAATATTTTTTTATCAGTTTTAATAATTTTCCACATTTTGTCATAATATGGTTTGCTCATCATTCCTCCCCAGGCCTTACCGGCTTTAGTTCCAATAGCTTCTTTCGCAGAATATCCAGTTATAGCTTCTGTGCCACCGTTGGCATATATAACCAAACCCTCTCTATCAGTAATAACCACTAAATCGGAAGCATGGTCAAGTGCGAGTTTAAATTTTTCTAAATCTTTGGCCATGTTAGCATTTTTGTCTTTTTCTGCCTCTACATCCTCCAGAATGTTCATGATAGCTTTTTTGGCGCTTTCGATAGATTTAGCTTTTTCTTTTAATTCTTTTGTTTTTAACTCGACACCATTTTCTAAGTCTGAATAATAATTTTTTAATTTTCCGCTCATTTCTTCGATGGCTTTTCCTAAATCTTCTAGTTCATCTTTACTGTTGATTTTATTGATTTGACTAAAATGCCCTTGGCTAATGTTGTTAGCCATGGTTTTTAATTGATTAATAGGCTCTAAAAATTTATCAAGAGTTATTAATATTACTAGAACTAGGGCTAGCGCTAACAATAAAAGAGCGCCAATATTTCCTAAAGTGGTAGCTAGAGTGGCAAAATTATGAGCCTCTACTTCAATGGTTAAGAAAAGATCGTATGGTTGAATAGGGGCAACTGATAATACTTCATTTATTCTATCTTCGCTATCATAAAATACTGCCAGCTGTGCATCGGCAATATCTTGCTCGATTAGTTGTTGAGCTTCTTGATACTGAAGCTTTTTAATTTCTATGTCAGAATAAGTTTTGTTTTTTATAATCTTATCTTTTACAAAAGGCGCTAGTTCTCCTAAACTGGAATATATTCTTTCAGTAATATTTGAATAAATAATAACTCCATTTGCATCGCAAAGCATTATTTTATCGTCTGCGTGCTGTGTTTCTTTAATTAATAGTTCATGTAAGTTTTGTGGTATTAATTTGAATACTAGAACGCCAATTACTTTTCCATTTGCATCTTTGCTTGGAGCAGAAAAGTAGTAACCTGGCTGATGACTAGTAACCCCGATGGCCATTTCAAAACCATTTTTACCAGCTAAAGCCTCTTGAGCATATTTTCTAAAAGAATAATCCTTGCCAATAAATGTCGAGTCAGTTGAAGCTAGGGCAATCCCATCTTGATTTAAAAGATATATAGCGGAATATCTTTTTTCAAAATTTATATTATTTAGCCAGGCAGTTATTTCTGTTGTATCTGTTTGATTGCCAGCAAACCAATCGGTGAGATTGTTGCTGGTTGCTAAGCCTTTTACCAAAAGATTATTTTCATTAAGAAAAATTTTTAATTTGTCGGCTATGCTCTGGGTACTGTTGAGTAAAGTTTCTCTTTGATCTTTTTGCGCTTGTTGTTTTAAAAATAGTCCCATGCCGGCACTAGCAATTATAGTAATAATTAATGTCAGCCATATTGTAATTTTAATGATTTTGCTTTTAATGCTTTTTGGAGGCATAACAATTAGCTATTAATACTTAATTGTTAATATAATATCATTATTTATGAGCCTCAGCAAGAAAAAACCTTATAAATATTAAGAATTTGAAATATTAAATTAGTTGTGCTAATATAATTTATATGAAAGAAAATGAAGTAAAAAATGTTAATAATTCCTGGCGAGCCTCCTTGGATATAGGGTAGGCGTTTTTATTGTATAAATTTTTTATTTTTTAAGCCTGCTTTATGTCGTAAATGACGAGCAGGTTTTTTTATTTTATTTATTAATTGCACAAAACTATGAAAAACAGTTTAAAATTATTGCCTAATGTTAATGGCTACTTTGGTAATTACGGCGGCAGACAACTTCCTCGAGAATTGGAAAATATTTTTACGGAAATTGAGAAAGAATATCTCAAAATTAAAGATGATGGAGATTTTCAGAAAGAATATTCGAGTTTGTTGCAAAATTATGTTGGGCGACCATCGCCTTTATATTTTGCAAAAAATTTAACTCAAAAATTAGGGGGAGCAAAAATTTATTTGAAGAGGGAGGATTTAAATCACACTGGTGCTCATAAAATAAATCATACTTTGGGAGAAGCTTTGTTGGCTAAAAAAATGGGAAAGAAAAAATTATTAGCAGAAACTGGGGCAGGACAGCATGGAGTCGCTTTAGCAACGGTGGCCGCTTTGGTTGGTTTAGAATGTGAGATTCATATGGGAGAAATTGATATTGAAAAGCAAGCACAGAATGTTGCCAAAATGAAATTGTTGGGGGCCAAAGTAGTTTGCGTTAAATCTGGTGGGCGCTGTTTAAAAGATGCGGTTGATAGTGCTTTTCAGGCTTTTGTTCAGAATCCTCAGGATGTATTTTTTGGTATTGGTTCGGTTGTGGGGCCACATCCGTTCCCAATGATAGTTAGGGATTTTCAATCAGTTGTTGGAAGGGAGGCAAGGGGGCAAATCTTAAAGATGGAGGGATGTTTACCTGATTATTTAATTGCTTGTGTGGGCGGCGGCTCTAATGCGATTGGATTATTTCACGAATTTTTAGATGATGAGGTAAAAATGATTGGAGTAGAGCCCGCTGGTAGAAGCTTTAAGGATGGTGAACATGCCGCTACTTTAACTTTAGGTAAGCCTGGAAATATTCACGGAATGTTCACTTATTTACTTCAAGATAAGGATGGTGAGCCCATGGCTGTTCATTCGATTGCTTCCGGGCTTGATTATCCTGGAGTTGGTCCGATTCATTCTTTTTTAAAAGATGCGGGGAGAGTTATTTATGAATCTATTAATGATGATGAAGCATTGGGAGCATTTTTAGAACTATCTAAAGTTGAAGGGATAATTCCAGCTCTAGAGAGTTCACATGCTCTAGCGCAAGCAATTAAATTAGCCCCTACTTTATCAAGCGATAATTTGATTATTGTAAATCTCTCTGGAAGAGGCGATAAAGATGTGGACTTTGTAGTTGATATTTTAGCTAGAATGAAAAATATATGATATTATTGACAAAATGGGAGTTTTGTAGGAGATTATAAGCATATGAGAGCTTAATTTTTTGGTAGTTGCCTATGTTTAGGTTTTTGAAGACAATACGTGAATCAAATAGACTCTTTGAAGTCTCAGTTTTGTTTGGGTTACTTTTATTAGTTGGCATTTTTTTTGCTCAAAAAATAGAACTATCTTCCATTGATTTGGGTCGTCATTTAGAGAATGGTAGACTGGTATTTAATAATACAGACGTTTTATTCAAGAACTTATATTCTTATACAGAGCCAGATACTAGATTTATTAATCATCATTGGTTGGGCGGAGTTATTTTTTACGCCGTATATTTAGTAGGAGGGTTTACACTCCTTTCTGTATTTAATATTTTTCTTGCTCTCCTTACTTTTTTAGTTTTCTTTAGATTGGCTAAAAAAAATGCTGGATTTTTAATTCCAGCTTTTTTATCGCTTCCCGCCATTTTCCTTTTTAGTGAAAGAATTGAGGTTAGACCGGAAATATTTAGTTCTTTATTTTTAGGTTTAACCTGGTTAGTTTTGGAAAATAAGAATTTTTCTAGGAAAATTCGTTTATTGATTTTGATTCCGCTCTTTATTCTTTGGGCTAATATTCATATCTATTTCTTTATTGGCTTAGCCTTAGTTTTTTTTAAGTTAGCGAGCCGATTTTTAGTCCAATTTTCTCTGCAAAAAGAAAAGTTAAAAACTAGGTTATGGTTAGTGAGCTTGTCTTTAAAAGAAAAGATTGTAGATTTTTGTTTACTTTTAATAGCTTGTTTATTTACACCTAATCATATTTGGGGATTGCTGTATCCTTTAAATATTTTTAGAAACTATGGCTATCAAATTGCAGAGAATAAGAGTATTTTCTTTCTTGAAAATTTAATGTTAAATTATAATTTTCAAATTTTTAAATTAATGCTTTTGCTTTTAGTGATTGGTCTAGGAGCATATTGGGTAATAACAAAAAAAAATAGTTTGTTTAATATATTCTTTGGTATTTTTATTTCATTGCTCGCTCTTTTTGCTTCTCGTAACTTAGCTTTATTTGGCCTAGTGTCTCTTGTTATTATCAGTGCTTGTGTTAAACCAGCAATTGATTTTTTAAAAGAGAAATTAGCTCAACGTTATTCTTACTTATTTAAATTAAGTGAATTATATTTTTTTATTATCCTTATTATCGCAATTATATTCTCAATAATATTTTTAATTTTTGATTCTTCAGGTCGACAAACATTTATGAAAGGACAGGTCGGTTTAGGCCTGAGAGACGGTAGTGCAGATTCTTTTGATTTTTTTCAAACTAGCGGTTTAACTGGGCCAATTTTTAATAATTATGATTCTGGTAGTGCTTTGATTTTTGGATTAGCGGGGAGAGAGAAGGTTTTTGTAGATAATCGTCCCGAGGCATATAGTAGTAAATTTTTTACTGAAACTTATTTACCTATGCAAAGTGACCCTGAGGTATGGCAACAGGCTTTAGAGAAATATAAATTTAAAACTATTTATTTTTCTCATACCGATTCTACTCCTTGGGGAAGAGAATTCTTAAATACAATTTTAAAAGATAGTAATTGGACGTTAGTTTATTTTGATCGTTATTTTATTGTTTTAGCGGCTACATCGGGAACGCCTTCCGAAATACTTAAAAAATATTCTATTAATAGTTGGGAGTTTAGAGATAGGTTGCGTAAATTAGCAAGTGAATCAGATTTAAAATCAAAGTTTGTTTTAGCTGATTTTGCCCAGGTGATGAACTATCCTGATTTAGCCGAGGAGATATATCATCAGATTATAATTAATCAGCCTAGAAATGAGAGAGTTATTTCCTCTTTAGCCTATTTATATTCATCTTCTTCGGATAGGGTCTCATTATTTAAAGCAATCGATTATTTTAAGAAAGCAATAAAAATAGAAAATCAAACTCCAGGTATTTATAACCAGCTCGCCCTCGTTTATTGGAAATTAGCTGATTACAAAAATGCTGAGTACTACTGGCTGCAGGCAAAAAAAATAAATCGTAAAGATGCAAATGCAATTTATTATTTAGATCAGGTTGATAATTTGAGAAGGAGGGGAATGTTGCCTTTATAGTAGCAATAAAATGATGAACTGTTATTATTGTCGTTTTTATTTTTTAAATTTTTCTTTAATTAATGTTGTAACCGCCAATATTCCATCTTTAGCGGTTATTTTTTTACCCTCTTTGTAGCCACGTCTGCTGTAGCTAATAGGAAATTCTATTATTTTATATTGAGCCTTTAAAAGTCTAGCGGTTATTTCTGGTTCAATTTCAAATCTCTTTCCGCTTAAGTTTATCTTTTTAAGAGCAGAAGCGGGTATTAATTTAAAACAAGTTTCCATGTCAGTTAGCTTTGATTTAAATAAAATATTGGTGAGCGTTGTGAGAAAATGATTTATTAAATAATGAAAAGAAAAATTTAATTTATTTTTAAATCTAGAGCCATAAATAACTACTTTTTCATCAGTAATTTTGTTCATTTCTAAAAATAATCGGCTAATATCTTGAGGGCTATATTCTAAATCAGCGTCGCAGATAATAAAGTAATCGCCTTTAATTTCCTCTAAGCCTCTTTTAACAGCAGCTCCCTTACCTTGGTTTTTTCTTTGATTAATTAAAGTAAAATTATATTGATGTTTAAGTTTTTCTAATAAAATCGGAGTATTATCGTTTGAACCGTCGTTAATTACAATTACCTCTTTGTTAATGGGTAAGTTAAAGATAGCCGGCAAAGACTCGGGGATTAAATTTTCCTCATTATAGATAGGGACTACGATGGATAATAGTTGATTCATAATTATATTATAGCATCTTTTTAAAATCTAAGGCTTTTTGAGAGGCTAACTCTAGGGGTCTAATTAAGTTGGTGATAATTGGCGAGTTCTCATCGATATTGATTTTTTTAGCCTCACTTTTTGCTTGGCTACAAAGTTTTAAAATATTATGACAGGTTTTTTCGGCCGCCGCCTCTACAAATAAAAGATAAATAATTTCCGGTCTTTTGTTAATGTTGAGTTGAATGTTTTTCTTTTTTGCCATTTTTAGAATTAAGACCGTCACTGCGGTGATAGCGCCATTATTTAAATCTTCGAACCAGTCGCAGGCATCATCGGATAATTGTTTAGCAGCTAGAGCATGCTTAAAAAAGTTGTCTAATATTTTTAGCTCGACTTCAGTTTTTATTACATTAGCTTTGATTAAAGCGGCGATGGGCGCTATAGCTAGGGCTAAAGATTTATCTGATAGTCTTGATAAATCTGTAAAGTGGGGGAGTTTAGCGGGGATATTAATTATTCCATTTTTGAGTTTTATTTTTTTTGCTAGAGATTCTCGTTCGTTAGCTGTTTCTAAAATTGTTAATTTATTTTCTGTCCATTTTAGAAAATAGGTAGGCAAGTCGGATGTATAAATATTTTTTAAAAAAATTCGAAAGTTGAAATTTCCTTGGGGGAGTTCGTTTGGTTTACCTTCACCGTCTAGAAAATCGTCATATATATTAAGGGCGCGCCAGAGATTAATCTGAGTTTTTCCAAAAAACTGTTTTTGAGTGCGGAATTTAGGGGATGGATTGTAGGAATTTATTAGCCAGGTTGGCCAATAATAAGCTTTTTCACTTTGCATATTGTAATGGTATTAAAATAGTAAATATAGTTTTTTCGCCAATTATGCTTTGTACATTAATGGAGCCAGAAAACTCTTTTTCGACGAGATTTTTTGTTGAAGAAAGCCCTAAGCCTAAGCCGCGTCCGTCTTTAGTGCTAAAAAATGGTTGAAAGATTTTATTTATATTTTCAGTTGTTATTCCTTCGCCTTGGTCAGACACTTCTAAAATTATTTGTTCATTGTTATTTATAAGATTGATGTTAATAATTTTTGCATCTGTGTTTTCTTTAGTTCCGTAAGCATCAATACTATTGGATATTAAATTCATTATTATTTGGCTAAATTTAACTGGGTCGCCGTATAGACTAATATCGTCTTTAGTATGCACAAATATTTCGATATTAGATTTTCTAGTTTTGTAATTTAAAATCTTTATTACCGAGTCAATTTCTACCTTAGGGGAAAAAATAATTTTAGAGCTTTCTTGTTTAATTGATTTTTTAATGCAGGTGATTAAGTCTTCCATTTTATGAGAAGCAATAATTGCTTGTTGAAGACAATCTTTAGCACTTGCGAGGCTATTTTGGTTTTCATTTTTGATTTGTTCTAGGTTTAAAGAAACGGCGGTTAAAGGATTTATTAAATCATGGAAGACGCCAGAAGAAAGGCGACCAAATTCTGCTAAATGGTATAGTTGGCTAATTTTTTCGGCCTCCATTTCTCTGAGCTGAGAAGTTCTTTCTTCTACCTTGATTTCTAATTCATCTCTTTCTTGAGCTAATGCCTTTTCGCTTTGGCGGGCTCTCGATAAAGCCTTATTTGTTTGGTTATCAAAAATCCACACAGTAACTGTTATAATCATCATTAAAATAGCATAAGAAATAGCATCGCCTAATTCATGTTTTTCGGCTCGCCAATAGGTGTTTACAGTTATAATGTTGCGTGATTGTAGGCTCGTAAGTGCTATAAGAAATATATTAAGAAAAGCAGCACTGATAACAGCTATTTTCGCTCCCATTAAAACTCCAAAAAAAGTAATAATCAAAACACCCATTAATAATGCGGCTGGCAAATCTGCTCCCCAAGAAAGGAATGAATACAGCATTGGTAGGGAATAGATGGCAATGATAAGCCCTGCGGCTGTTTTAATAAACCCCTTGTTAGATAACCAGGCTAAGAAAATAAAAAATCCTAGGATACTTAAAGTAAATATAATTGGTAGTCCGCGGTCATTTTCGTGTGTGATGAAATCTATGAGTCGGATACAATTTAAAATGAAAAAACAGAGGATAGAAAAAAATATTAAAATATTAAGAATAAATTCTTTTCTAGAGATTTCTTCATCGGGATGTTTTGGTGATATTAATTTTTTTATTAAGGTAGTTATTTTTATAATCATATTATTAAAGATAAAAAGCGCCCCCAATTAAGGGGGCGCATTTTTTAATCACGCCAAGGAGTCCCTGGATTTAAAAATCCGGCTAAAATCATTGCGAGAGGGGCTAAACGTGCGAGTTTGTTGCGGAACGAATTTTTCTTGTTGTTTTTAATGGAGTTTTGATTAATGATTAATTATTTTAATCTTGCAAGATTATCTTTTCTCGTCTATTTTGTAACCACGATTAGAAACTGTATAGATAAATCGTTCTTTTTTATTTTCAATTTTGCGACGTAAATTCATAATATGAACTTCAATAGTGTTAGAAAACGGGTCGGCATTCTCATCCCAGACATGTTCCATAATATCTTGTCGAGAAAGAAATTTTCCTTTATTTTTCATCATATATTCTAGTAGGGAAAATTCTTTTGCTCTTAGAATTATATTTTTCCCTTTCTTAGTAAGACTAAATTTTTCGGAATCAAGTTCCAAGTCTTTGAGAAATATTTTTTTAGTATTTAATTCGAGGGGTCTTCTAGTAATTGCCTTCATTCGTGCTAAAAGTTCACACAGAGAAAAGGGTTTAGTTAAATAATCATCAGCTCCGATATCTAAAATATCTATCTTATCTTCTAATTCTGAACGTACGGTCATCATAATGATTGGCGTTGTCTTTCCTTCGTTTCTAATTCTTTTTATTATTTCCTTGCCACTTAATTTGGGAAGGTTATAATCAAGCAAGATGAGCTCATAGTTGTTAATCAGGGCGAGCCAAGTACCGTTTTCGCCGTCTTTTGCAGTATCTAGAACTATATTGTTGTCTTTAAAAAATGAAGCTAATGAATTAGAGATTATTTCGTCATCTTCTATGAGCAAAACTTTCATATTATTTATTTTTATATGGACCCCTAAAAACGGGTTATTAATTTATAGTTATATTATAAAATAAAAAAGATAAACTAAAAATAAACTCGTTAAATGAAAGGACGTAAAACGTCCTATGGCGGGTTTGCCTTTATGGCTAATTCGGGTTAAGATTTAGTTAAGAATATTAAAGTTTTTGTTTAAATGCCAAGTAAAGTTATCAAAAAACGCTTATTAGAAGCTTTGCAGGATAGAGACTCTGACCCGTTTGCAATTAAAGAGGGGCGTTTTAGATATGGCCAATTAAAGGACTCAGTTTATTATTCGGATTGGACGGAACAATCTTTTTTATCAGATAGCGGAAATAAGGAGATTGTAACCAGAAGCTTTAATTTTAGTAAACTTAAATACTTTGCCTTTATAGGGGTGATGGTTCTTTTAATTTTATTTGCGCGAACTGTTTGGTTACAAATTATAAAGAGCAACTATTATTATTTGCTTTCTGAAGATAATCGTTTAAGAGCGGAAATTATTGAACCGAAAAGAGGTATTATTTATGACAAGAACATGAAGCCTCTGGTTAGAAATAAAGCCAATTTTGTTTTGTATGTTCGTCCGATAGATTTGCCGCGGGATGAACTTATTCGTGATAATTTGATTAGAGAAATAGGATTAGTTTTAGATGGGTCAGCTAGCAGTACTAAAAATATCTCGCCCGTAGATTTAAATTTAACTGGTTCTAAAGAATTAAGTATTGTTTCCGATAGTCCTTCATTTTATAAAATTAAAGACCTGCTGTCTGTTGTAAAAATTGGTTCTCTTGAATCTTATCAGCCACTTTTTATTCAGGATAATATTGAATATGATAAGGCGATGTTAATTTATCTTAAGCTTTCAAGATGGCCGGGAGTTTTTTTAACTAATAAGATTCGCCGTGAGTATTTAACTTCTGGGGCTAATGGCCCAGAGATCGCAGGCGTTAGTAGCTTGTCTCCGATTTTAGGATACACGGGGAAAATTAATGACAAAGAACTTAAATCATTGGGTAAAAAATACTCAATGATTGATTATATTGGTAAGGCGGGAATCGAATATTTTTGGGAAGAGAAGTTGAAGGGTGAGAGTGGTCGTAAAAATATTGAAGTTGATGCTTTAGGGCGGCGTAAAAAAATTATTAATGAAGTTCTCGCAAAAGATGGTGATAATCTTTTACTTTCATTAGATTTAGAACTGCAAAAAAAAACAGAAGAAGTCGCGAGAACCTATTTGGATAAAGAAAAATTGAAAAGAGCTTCAATTATTATTATGAACCCTAACAACGGAGAGATTCTCGCCTTAGTGAGCCTTCCTACGTATGATAATAATGCTTTTGCTATGGGTATTAGCCAAGACGATTATAATAAGTTTTTAAATGACCCAGACCAGCCATTGTTTAACCGTTCAATTAGTGGTGAATTTCCATCTGGTTCAACTATTAAGCCTATTTTTGCCGCTGGTGCTTTGCAAGAAGGGGTGATTAATGAAAATACTAGTTTTTTAAGTAATGGTGGTTTAAGAATAGGGGAATGGTTTTTCCCTGATTGGAAAGCTGGCGGTCACGGAACAACTAATGTAAGAAGCGCCATTGCGTTTTCTGTTAATACTTTCTTTTATTATATTGGTGGTGGCTATGGAGATTTCAAGGGCTTAGGTTTAACGGGTTTAGTAAAATATTCTAAACTTTTTGGTCTGGGAGATTTAACAGGGATAGATTTAAATGGAGAGGCAAAAGGCTTTGTGCCTACTAGTGTTTGGAAAGAACAAACTAAAAATGAACCTTGGTATATAGGAGATACTTATCACTTCGCGATTGGCCAGGGTGATGTTTTAGTTACGCCTCTGCAGGTAGTAAATTATACCTCAGCTTTAGCTAATGGAGGGACTTTATATCAGCCACATCTAGTTTCTAAGATACTCGATAGTAATAATCAGGTGTTAGAAGACGTAAAAGCTAGGGTTATTCGTAAAGATTTTATTAGCGTAGAAAACATGAACATTGTTCGTGAGGGAATGAGACAAACTGTTGTTTCTGGAAGTGGTCGTTATTTAAGCTCGTTGCCAATTTCGGCGGCTGGTAAAACTGGGACTGCTCAGTGGTCAAGCAAAAAAGCTAATCACGCCTGGTTTATTGGTTTTGCTCCTTATGAAAATCCCGAATTAGCAATTACTGTCTTAGTTGAAGAGGGCGTAGAGGGAAGTACTATTGCTGTCCCAATAGCTTATGATATTTTTAACTGGTATTTTCTTAATAAAAAATAATTTATGCCTTTATATATTCATCTTTTTATTCATTTTATTTTAGCCGTATTGGTTGGCTTTTATTTTGGCGGGATAATGAAGAAAAAATGGTTAGGGGTTTTGATTGGTATTCTTGGCGGTTTTCTAATAGACATTGATCATGTTTTAGAATATTTCTTGGTTTATGGACTGCAGTTTAATTTTCAGTATTTTATTGAAAGCCGACAGTTTCTAACATCCGATAAAATTAGAATATATTTTCATGCTTGGGAGTATTTTCCTTTATTGCTAATTTTAAGTTGGTTGTTTAGGAGACAGAAATATATCAAGTTTATATTGTTAACACTAGCTTTTGCTGGTTTAGTACATCTTGTAACCGACGTTTTTATTAATGGATACAAGTTGAGATATTATTCAATTTATTATAGATATATTAATAATTTTTCCACACCTCGATTATTGAGTCCGGCTGATTATCAGCTCAATCTCGATTATAAAACAGAACTAGGAATTTAGCTTATTTTAAATGAAATAGTTTATATATTAGCACTCTCTTGACGGGAGTGCTAATTTTGTTTATAATGAGTTTAGGTTAAAAAATATATGATAACTGAGCGCAAAAAGTTTCTCTTGGAAACTATAATTAAAGAATATGTGAAGACTGTTCAGCCAGTCTCCTCTGGCGTTTTGGTTGATAAATATAAACTTGATATTTCTCCCGCAACTGTGCGTAATGAAATGATGGAACTTGAAGATGAAGGGTATATCTATCAACCGCATACTTCGGCCGGGCGCGTCCCGACTGAGATCGCTTATGATTTATTTGTAGCAGAAATTACGGGAAACAAAAAACGAAAAGGATTGAAAGAGGTTGATGAAAAAATATTAGATAGTATTTTTCAAAAAAACGACCTCGCTTATCGTCAAACCGCGAAAGCGATTGCCGAATTAGCGGGTGGGTCAGTATTCTGGGCTTTTCATAAAAATGATTTGTATCATACCGGCTTATCTAACCTATTCGCTCAGCCAGAGTTTAAACAGGCGAGCGCAGTATGTGATGTTTCTGGAATCATAGATAGGATGGAGGAAATTATTGATGATATTTTTGAGGATTTAGTTGAGGGGCCACAAATATTAATCGGTGCTAAAAATCCTTTTGGTAATTTTTTAAGTACAGTGTTAGTAAAATACAAATATAATAATTCGCATAGTGTTTTTGGGATTTTAGGTCCGATGCGTATGGACTATCATCGCAATTTAGCTTTAGTCGAATTTATTAAAAAGAAATTTGAATAAAAATTATGACAGAATTAAAAAAAGGAATATATCGCCATTATAAGGGCAGAGAGTACAGAGTTATAAATGAGGCATTAAATACTGAAAATCAAGAAGAAGCGGTTGTCTATCAGGATATCAATGATGAAAAAAAGTTTTGGGTTAGACCTAAAAAAATGTTTACTTCTCAAGTAACTGTAAATGAAAAGGAGGAGCCCAGATTTGAATTTCAGCGCGAAGAGAAAGTCGATGCCTGGGAAGATCAGTATAAACGCGCTTTAGCTGATTATCAAAATTTACTTAAACAGACCGCTAAGGATAGAGAGGAATTTGTGAAGTATGCTGTTGGTGATTTTTTGCAAGATATTTTACCTGTTTATGATCATCTCAAACTTTCAGTAAATGGTTTAAGCGAAGAAGAGGGGAAAAGTCCTTGGGCGATAGGCGTACAACATGTACTCAAGCAGTTCAAGGATATTTTGGAAGCTAGAGGAATTGAAGAAATAAAAACTGTTGGTGAAAAGTTTGATCATAATTTAATGGAAGCGGTGGACGGTACTGGAGAAACGGTAGAAAAGGAAATTATGCCTGGCTATAAATTAAATGGCCGAGTTATTAAGCCGGCGAGGGTAATAGTAAATTAATTTAAAACTTTTTATATCTACTTATCATTGTTATAAGTTTTATAAAAAGATATGTAAATTTATGTCACTAGTAAAATGGACTCCTTTTTTTTCGGATGCTGATGAGATGGATAAGGTAATGGAATCAATGTTACCGTCCATACAGGGAAGCCAATTTGGTTTTACCCCAGCAGTCGATATGTACGAAGATAAAGATAATATTATTGTCGAAACTCAATTAGCGGGCATGGACCCGGAAAAAGTTGATATTTCCATTGAAAACAACGTTCTCTGCATTAAAGGAGAAAGTGAAAAGAAAAGCGAAATAGAAGATAAAAATTATTATCGTAAAGAAATCCGTCGCGGCTCTTTCTATCGTTCTATTCCGCTTCCAACTAAAGTAGATGGCGATAAAGCGAGTGCTGTAAATGAAGATGGAGTTTTAAAGATAAATATTCCAAAAGCTCCAGAGAAACAAAAGGAGGATTTTGATGTTTGTGTCAAAGCAA
>CAJAVM010000008.1 GCA_903945435.1 uncultured bacterium
AAATATTATTAATTAAAAATCATATGCCCAAATCAAAAACAAGCCTCCGTGGCCGTGATGCTAAAACCGGAGAATTCACAACTGTGAAAAAAGCAGAAAGATATGCTAACACGCATATCGTCGAACGTGTTCCAAAACCTGGTTATGGAGACACAAAATAAAATTATTTAAATTGATTGGGATTCTGTCTCATTTCAGTTCTGATAGCGTCCCTCACTCTCCGCTAATAAAAATAAGCTCACCTGCGTGAGCTTATTTTTATTAATGAAGGTAAGTAGGGATTTGAAAGCCGGAGGCGATGCGCACTCGTGCGCCGCCGAGGCCGGGTCGGGGCGCTTAGTGAGCGAAGTTCGCGATTTTAGCGAACGAGCGAGACTTAGCGACCGTGACCTAATCCCTCTCTCTCCGCATATTTAAAATATCCCTAAATACGGGCTATTTTTTGATAGGGAGTTTTATCGCTTTGGAATGATATGGTATAATTAATACATAATAAAGATAATTATCAGCTATTATGTCAAAAATAATTATTGCTTCAGGCCCAGTTATTGTTGAAAACAATCAAGTATTATTAAATAAACATGGCGAAGATAAATTTTGGAAATTTTGTGGTGGCCGAATTGAAGAAAATGAAACAAACCTTAAAGAGGCTGCAATGAGAGAAGTTAAAGAAGAAATGGGTCTAAACGTAGAAATTTTAAACAATGATCCATATTTCTTCTACACCGAGAAAGAGAAGGACGGAGTAAAGGTTAGCGTTATTCTTGCTCATTTTTTAGCTAAAAGAATCGGAGAAATAAACCCAGGTGAAGACATAGGAGAATGGCGCTGGATAAATATAAATGATTTGGATAAAGAAAATTTAGCTCCAAATATTAAACCTGTTTTGAAACATTTTGGTTTTTAATTATAAAAATATGTCAGATATTACGTTTAAATAAAAAATTATGAAAAAAGTATCTTTATTTTTTGTCATTTTTATAGCCTTGGCTTTTTCCGGGTACTCAATATTAAATAACAATCAGGTAAAAATTGAAAATGAGGGATTAAAAAATCAAGTTAGCGACTTACAACAACAAATTGTTACCTTAAAACAAGAAACCGCTAAAATATTCGATGTTGCGACGAGTGCACCAGTTGTTCAAACAAATGATTTCCCCGTGAAAAATGAGCTCACTCCAAGTGAAGACCGCCTTGCAACTGCTCAAACAATGAGTGGAGATAATTTAGGCTACATTACAAAAATTTATAATAAAGATGGAAATAACTATTTAACTATTGATTATGTCCAATGGCTTCAAGGTAAAGACGCTGCGGTTGCCGCTGTAGAAGACGGGAATTGTGAAATAGAGGGAAGGACTAAAATTCAAGCATTAGCTGAAGTAGAAGTGACTGATTTTTCGATGGGGTGGGGGCAGTTTAGTGATTGTGCACCAGATGGTTACTATATTAGAAATATAAATCCAATGTTGAGAAATTTTAAGATATCTGGTAATGCGGATATAGAGATCCGGGACAATGGTAGTCTTCAAAAAATTTCTCTAGAAAAGTTAACTCCTATTATTGAATCGTATAATAACAAAGAAAGTGGTCTTTTTATCATAACCTTAAAAGATGATATTGTTATAAAAATTCAAGAAGCCTACAGACCATAAAATTAAAGCAATGCCGCTCCAACTACGTCCCACTTTTTTCGCAGATTTATAAAAAATAGAGCTCCGGCTCTATTTTTTAGTGAAATGAGGCTATTTATTGATACAGTTCACTAATTATTGATTTTTTATAGTGAATGGTATATAATAACAAATATACTAATAATAGAATAATATGGCCATAACAAAGCCAATAAAAAATTATATTACCGCCTTAAAAAGCGAGTTTGATTCTTTGCACAAGGGGAAAGAGTCCCTTTTAGTGATGATTGACGAAGTTGAGGCGCCAGAAAGTGTTTATAATTCCAACGCGATTGAAAACTCCACTCTCACGCTAAAAGAAACCGAGAAAATACTTTTAGATATGGGAGTGTCTCGTGATGTATCGGTCCGTGAAGTTTATGAGGCAAAAAATTTAGCCAGAGTTATTACTTATATGCGAAGTAAAGTTCAGGAAACAGAGATAAGTACAGAAATTATTTTGTTTCTACATCAAATGCTTATTGGTGGAATTAATGATGAAATTGCTGGACGTTTTAGAAAGCCAGGAGAATACGTTCGTGTCGGAACGCACATTGCTCCATCCCCAGAACTTGTTGAAAAAATGATTAATGAAATTATTACAAAATATACAAGCGACTTGTCTGATTATTTTTTAGACAAAATTGCCAAATTTCATTTGGAGTTTGAAACTATTCATCCGTTTTGCGATGGTAATGGTCGAATTGGACGTATTTTAATTTGTTTTCAACTTCAAAGACTGGGCTTTCCGATGATTATTATTCGTGATCGTGATAAAAAAGAATATTATAAATCTTTTGATAAGTACAAAGAACAAAAAAATACCAAACAAATGGAAAAAGTTGTCTCACTAGCTCTTACAGAATCTTTGCATAAAAGAATCACATACCTTAAAAGTGAAAAGGTGATTACTTTATCTGCTTTTACTAAAAATAATAATTTGTCTGCTTCGGCTATAACAAATGCTGCCCGTCGTCAGAACATTCCAGCTTTTAGGGAAAAAGGTGTTTGGAAAATTTCCGAAAATTTTATTTATAATCCTGGAAAGAAAAGTAATGCATGAATATGGAGTGATAAGATTAATAAAGATTTTCAAAAATCATTAATTTTATTAACACCTTACTTTGAAAAAGTTCCAACATCGTCCCATCCTCTCCGCAGATTGTAAATAGCCCTAAACACGGGCTATTTTTTGGTAAAAAGGACGAAATTTTGGAATAGTATGATATAATACTGATATAAGTTAATTTATTTATATGAATTTAGAAACAAAATTAGCTAGAGGCCACAAGTCTCTCGAAAAGAATAAACAAGAGCGTCCTTCTTCCTCTGCGGATATAATAGCGACCGAAGATACTCATTTTGATTTAGAAGAAGAGAGGGGCGCTGTTCAGGTAGAAGATACTCTGGAATTAGCAAAAGTGAGGGCTTCTCTGGGAACAGAAGGTGGTGATAATAACCGGATGTTTGATAGTCTCCATTCCGGTACGGATTCTGAAGATGAGGAAATAATTGCAAAACCTAAAAATATAACATATAAATCTCATCTTGGCCTATTTACTAAACTAGCTTCTAATAGAACGCTCGGAAAAATCATATTAGGTTTGGGGTTTACCTCAGTTGCTACGGGAGAAGTGGGGGCTAATATTAAAAGCTCCTCTGAAAAAACAAATAATAAACACGAACAATATTCGCCTAATGCTTCAGAGTCGCAACAAATAGAAGATACGACCTTTATTGTTGGCAATAATGTAGAAAATTTATTAACTCCTGATGAAATTGAGGAATTGGCTAATGAAAAATTCGAACAAGAGGCAGAAGCTAAATTTGTATTAACAAAGGAGGAGATGGAGGAGGCTTATCGCCTGGGTACATTTGATAAAATCAACGGCTCTGATGACGTAAAGTTGCTGTTGAAAAATGCATATAAATTAGATTCTCTAGATTATGAGATGTCGGAGAAGATTGATGAGGTTGCCGATAATAATCCGGAAATTTTTATTAAAGAGGCTCATAATTTTTTAAATAAGCCCGGAGTAAATACTAATGGTATTATAGAACAGGCTGTTGGTAAGAGTTCCCCTGAAGTTATCGAAGCTTTTTTAGAAAATTATGGTAATTTAAAAAATATTCCTGATTTGAGAACGGAGGAGTTAATGAATGACATGATAAAAAAAGACGCTTGGACATTTTTAACGTATGGTCATAAATTAGGTGGCCAGATGAGCGTTGAAGAGCTTACAAATTATATTGATAAGGCTAGCGAATCATCCCCTTATGTTTTATTTAGCCAGATAAGAAAATATGCAAAAATTCCAGGGTTAGATATTGAACAATTAGTAAAAAAACACTCAGTAAATTATCCATTAGGAGTTGTAGCGAGTGCTCCATTTTTAAGACGAGTAATGAGCGAACCAGATTTAATAAAAATGTTAGAGGATGCGGCCCCGAAAGTTGAACCAGCTTCTTTTCTATTAGCTTTCCCAGAATGCAAGAATATTAAAAGCATTGCTTCATCGGAGATATTAAATAAAACCTTACTAGATGCTGCGACTGCTATCCCAGGTAATTTTATTGGAGAGAATGTATCCGTCTTTAAAGAAATGAGTAAGATGTCTGATGCGGATATAGTTAAGATTGCAAATCAATTAGAGTCGAGCTCACCAGCTTATTATTTAGAGCAGATTCGATTTCTAAAAAATGTAAAAGGATTAGATTTAAGTAAGTCTATTAATAGTATATATAATAAAGATAAGGATACTAAGAGAAATTTTTTAATGAATGCTGGCTATTTTGTTGATATCCCAAATTTAGATTTAGCGACTAAAATAGAAGAAGTTGGCCGAGGAGATAAGGGTACATTTTTAACAAAGGCTGAGACTTTTAAAAATGTCCCAGGACTTGATTTGGGGAAATTAATTACCGAATTTGCGCCTGCGCAAGGAAGTAACTTCTTATATTCAGCCTCTCAATTCAAAGATATAAAAAATCTTGATTTACCTAAACTAATTACTGAAATTGCCCCTTTTTCTCAAAATGAACGCGACGTTTTTTTATCATCAGTTGACGGATTTAAAGATATTAAAAATCTTGATTTAGTTGGTTTAATTAATAAAACAGCCCCCCTCTCAGGGCAGTCTTTCATCTACAGTATTAATAATTTTAAGAATATTCCTGGACTGGATGTTAATGCTTTAATTAATCGTATTGCCCCTCAGCAAAGTAAACTTTTTCTAGAGAATATAAAAGATTTTAAAGATATTCCAAACTTAAATTTAGGTAATTTAGTGAATTTAGCTCTTCCTGAACAAGCAGGTATGCTGTTAGAAATAATGGACGATATTAAAGATATCCCGGGGGTAAAATTTGATGTTATTATTGATAATCTATCAAAACAAAACCCAAGGTTCTTTTTAGCGAATATTAATATTTTTAATAATATTATTCATTTTGATACTGAAAAGACATTATTAAAAATGGTTGATACCCATCCTAACTTAATCATAGAGAATGCTGAATGTCTAAAATGTATTAAGGATAAGACAGTAAAATTAGAAACAATCGAAAGAGTTTTTTCTCTTTATCCTGAGGGCGCACGTAATAATAAAAAGTTGTTAGACATTGTAGAGAACCCTCAACTAAAAGTGAATCAAGTTTTGAAGAAAATGCAAAATATGAACGCCATTTTATTACTTGATGACATGGTTAAAAATAATATGTCGGAAGAAGAAGCGCTTGCTATTACTGGTGATTCCAATAAGCTTTTACCGAAGTTATTGGATATTAAGGCTCGACCTGATCATTTAGCAAAAGTTGCTATTGATGAATCGTTGGCTTCTACTTGCCGCGAACTAGTCCTAGATATAAATTTTAGACATACCTTACCCGATGAGCCCCGCTTTAAATCAATCGCGAGTTTTAGCTCTAGAGAGTTGTATACAACTATGGTTTATGGTGAAGACGAAATTTACACATCTTCTTTTAATGGTTGTTTTGATAGGTTAGTTGGTAGACGGGGAGTTGCTGGTCGTCCGGGTATTGTTGGAAAAATGGAAACAGAAAAAATTAATGGTCGTGATTTACTTGATCAAGTTGGTGATAATAAATTTAGAACTTTTGTTAAAGAATGTACTTGGTTTAATCGTTTAGAAGAATTTTTAGGGAAAATGGATAAAAAAGATTCTGATGCTTTATTGAAAAATGTCGTTAAAAATATTGAAACAACTGATAATAAATTAGATAACGCCTTAACTTTAGCAGAAATATTTGGCGGGACTAAAGATCCTAGCACGCTTCAATTATTACAGGAACAAGTAAAAGTTGAGGTTGAAAGATTAAGCAAGGATGAAAAAGCTGCCCCAGAAGATAAGGTGATGTATAATTTATTAGCGGGGATGTTTAAGGATAATGCCATTGTTGATAAAGAATGGTTTGCAAAAATAGCGCAAGAATATCCGATGGGTAAAGTTACAAACCTAGATTCTAAGGAGCTCTTTAATGAAAACGGTTTATGTGTACAAAAATATCATTTTTATGAAGGCGGAGATAAAGACGGGGTTACTTCTTTTCAAAATTTTATCGATACCTATAAAGCTGATACCGCTACTTGGAAGATAGACGATAGTAATACTAACTATGTAGTTATTACTGGGAAAAATGGTGCTAGAACGATTGAAATATATGCTAATAATCCGAACGCAGCCGATAGGGGTAAAGAAGGACTTAATGAAATCGATGAGTTGATTAGCGGTAAGCAGTTAACGGTAAACTTATATTCGTATCGTGGTCATAGTACTAATGTAAGTTTGGATGGTGTTACGGAAAAAACTAAGATTATTAATCTTGGGTCTTGTGGCGGATTTAATCGTGTAAACGAAATTCTTGATTTATCTCCAGAGAGTCATGTAATTTCGACTAAAGGAACCGGAACTAAATATGTTAATGATCCTATTTTTAAAGATTTAAACGATGATATTTTAGCTGGTAAGGATATAGACTGGAGGCAGTTCTGGGATAAGCAAGCTAAGAAATTATCAGGTAACCCTAATTTTGGAAGCTATGTACCGCCTCACAAAAATCAGGGGATGATGTATATGAAGGCTTTCCGTGAAAAAACTAATATAGCCTTGAATGAATCATTAGCTGAAGAGGAATAATTTATGATAAAAAATATTATATTTGATTGGTCGGGAGTAATTAAAGATTCTGTTGAGGATCATCTTTTTTCTGTAAATTTAATATTTAAAGAATTTGGCGCTCAGGAGATGACTTTGGAGGAACTAAAAGAAAATTGGGTGCAACCACACATGGATTTTTATAATAAATTTTTACCGGAGGTTAGTTCTGAACAACAGGAAGTAATTTATAGAAAAGCAATTACCCAACGTGTACCAAAACCATACCCCGGAGTCGCTGACTTAATTAGAGATTTAAAATTACATGATTTTAAAATGGTTGTAATTAGCTCTGATCTTTTAGAAACCGTAACACCGGAAGTTATTAGCTTTGGTTTAGAAAATAATTTTCTAGAAATTGCCGCTAATGTTTATGATAAAGAAAAAACAGTTGCGGAATTAATAAAAAAATATAATTTTGATAAATACGAAACCGTAATAGTTGGCGACTCAAATCATGAGTTAGAAGTTGGAAAAAACATCGGAATAAAAACTGTCGCGACGACTTGGGGATTTACTACAGAAAAAAGATTAAGCACTCTACATCCAGATTTAATCGTTCATAATTTATATGAATTGAGAGACGCATTTTTTAAATTATAGAAATATAAATATGACAGAGAAATTTCAGCGAATTAAAGAAATTGTAGAAGATGAATTAAATGAGGCAAAAGATTCTGCTCATGATATTGACCATATTATGCGAGTCTATAACTTAGCGATGACTCTCGTAAAGACGGAGGCGCCAGTTGATATGGATGTAGTGCGAGCGGCAGTTTTGCTTCATGATATTGGTGGTGCTAAAGAAGCGGCCGATATTAGCGGTAAGACTGATCACGCAGTTGTTGGCGCAGAAATGGCAGGACCGATATTAAAAGATTTTGATTTTTCTGATGAACAAATTAAACACGTTCAGGCTTGTATATTATCACATCGTTATCGTACTAATAATAAACCGGAAACTCTTGAGGCGAAGATTGTTCATGATGCTGATAAGCTAGATGCTGTTGGGGCGATTGGTGTTGCGCGTTCATTTGCTTGGATTGGTAAATATAAAGCTAAAATATATAAACCAGCTGAGAATCTTGAAGCGTATGCTAAGGAAAATCTAATTGATGGGAAAATGAATGGTCGCATAATTGATAAATCAAAACATAGTATCCAGATAAATTATGAGACTAAAGATAAATATGCTTTAGAAAATTTATATACCGATTCTGCTAAAAAACTTGGTCAAGAAAGAATGATTTATTTCCAAGAATTTTTGAAAAGGTTAGAGCGGGAAGTAAAAGGGGAGTTATAGATTTATCCCTTGCGGTATTAAGAATTAATATTACAACCAAACACCTGAAAAGGTGTTTTTTTGTTTATAAAATCTTTAAGAAAACTTTAAGAAAGCATAAGGTGTGTTTTGCTATTATTAAATATAGGTAATTAACTTAAATTTTAATAATAAAATTATGAAAAAGCAGAACAATCAAAAAAAACAAGCGGTAATTTATCAAACTAAAACCGGAGCAATCGAGTTAAGTGGAGATGTGACTAATGAAACAATTTGGGCGACTCAAGCCCAGATTGTTAAACTTTTTAATGTTGACCAATCTGTTATATCTCGTCATATAAATAATATCTTTAAAGACGGCGAGGTTATTTCAAAAGGCAATATGCAAAAAATGCATATTGCAAAGTCAGATAAGCCAGTGATGGTTTATTCTCTTGATATTATATTGAGCGTTGGTTATCGTACAAATTCTAAAATCGCAATAGAATTCCGCAAATGGGCGACTAAAACTTTGCGCAGTTATATTACTACTGGTTTTGCTATTAATAAGAATAGAATTGTTAAAAATTATCAACAATTTTTAACGGCGGTTGAAGATGTGAAACATTTTCTGCCGGCTAATAAAAGTATAGACGCTGGAAGCGTCCTTGAGCTTATCAGCTTATTCGCCGATACCTGGTTTTCATTAAGCGCTTATGATAACGATTTTCCTGCGGTTAAAGGTGTTACTAAAAAGAAGGTAAATTTAACCGCAGATATGCTTTCTTTGAGTTTGGTGCAGTTGAAATCAGCATTAATTAAAAAACAAGAAGCTACTGAGCTTTTTGGTTTAGAAAAAAATCTAAATAGTATTTCTGGTATAGTCGGTAATATAATGCAAACATTTGATGGACGTGATTTATATCATAGTATTGAGGAAAAGGCGGCTCATCTTTTGTATTTTATGGTTAAAAATCATCCATTTGTTGATGGAAATAAGCGAAGCGGAGCTTACGCGTTCATTTGGTTTTTGCGACAGACAAAAGTTTTAGATGTTAATAAAATGACTCCAGTCGCGTTAACCGCCTTAACTTTGTTAGTTGCTGAAAGCAATCCCAAAGAAAAAGATAGAATTATTAGATTAATCCTAATGTTGCTAAATAAAAAAAGTGTTATAATATAAGTATATTGATACAAATATTAATAATAATCTCAATTTAACCAAACGCTCAACCAAAATAAATTTTCGAATAATGGAAAAATAAAAATATATGAAAAAAATAATTTTAGCTTCGACCTCACCTCGACGTAAGGAGCTATTTGAAAGATTAGGTCTCCCGTTTGTAATTGAAGCGCCTGATTACGAAGAGGATATGACTTTAAAAATGCCACCCTTGAAATTGGTTAAATTTTTATCACGTGGTAAAGCGGAGTCAGTTGCTAAAAATCATAAGACGGGCGTAATAATTAGCGCTGATACTTTTGTAGTCTTTAATAATCATTTGCTTGGTAAGCCAAAGAGTAAATTAGAAGCTAGGGAGATGTTGAAAAAGTTGAGTGGTAAACGGGTTGATGTGTTAACAGGAATGACTTTAATCGATATTGATTCTTCAAAAAAAAATAGCTCGACTGATGTTACTAAAGTATATATAAGAAGATTAAGTGAGCGAGAAATTGATAACTATATTAAATCGGGCGAGCCGATGGATAAGGCTGGCGCTTTTGCAATTCAAGGACTGGGGGCAGTAATTATCAAAAAAATAGAAGGAGATTTTTTAGGTTCAATGGGGTTACCATTATTTAAATTAGCTCAGGAACTTAAAAAAATCGGAATTAATGTATTATAAGGGCGTTGTGGGGATTGGCTGATGTGGGACTTGAAGCAATTTAAAAACTTTGTTACAATATTATTCCTAGAATTGAAAGGGTGATGTCAGCTATTAATTATTTAATTATTTAAATATGGCCAGACACACAAAAATTACCCTGAAAAAGCGCCAAAAATTTGGGCTAGCACCCGAGAGCGCAAGTATCAGAAGAAAAAATCAAGTAAAACCAAGAAAATCAGCTTATGGCGAAAGGCTTGAACAAAAGCAAAAACTAAAGTTGATTTATGGTGTAATGGAACATCAAATGACCCGTTATGTTCGCGAGGCTTTTAGCGGCCAAGAGGATGCTCAAGCGGAGTTGATGCGTAAGTTAGAAAATCGTTTAGATAATGTCGTATATCGTTTAGGGTTTGGGAAAACTAGAGAACAGGCAAGACAACTAGTAAATCATGGCCATGTTTTGGTTGATGGTTCTAAAGTCGATATCCCGTCTTATAGTTTAAAGCAGGGACAAGTTGTTAGTTTTAAGGACAAGACTCTTAAGAAGCGCTTTTTCTCTGAACAGATTGAAGTTAATCGTAAGGCTTTAAATCCAGTTAGCTATTTGAGTTACGAGGTTGGTTCAGGACGAGTATTAAGCTCGCCACAACCGGTTGACTTTGCTCAAAATGTCGATATTTCCAAAGTTATGGAATTCTATCGCAAGATGATTTAAGTTACAATTTATACATAAAAAGACCTGATTTACTTCAGGTTTTTTTTATTTTTAATTTATGGGAATTTAAGGTCATTTTTGCTATAATATAGATAGTTATAAATTTATAATTAATTATATGGAAATAGAAAAAGTAGAGGTAATAGACAACAAAATAACTAGTATATTAAGTAGGACGAGATTAATAACCGCAATCCAGTTTACTGCTCTACTGGCAATCGCTGTTTTTGCGCCGATATCTAATAACCAAATAATTACTGGTTCTTTAGTTAACGCGACTTTGTTTATTGCGGCAGCAATACTAGGTTTAGAAGGGGCGATTTTGATAGCCCTATTACCTAGTTCTTTCGCTTTGTTATTTGGAACTTTGCCGATGGCCTTAGCACCGCTGGTTCCATTTATAATCTTAAGCAATATTTTGTTAGTTTTATTTGTAGTCTCTTTTAAAAACGATAGTAAATGGTGGGTTTTCCCAAGCGCCGCTATTATAAAATTCCTATTTTTGTTTAGTACATCTATTTGGGCAATTGAATTATTGTTTCACGGTAGTTTAGTAAAAACTGCCTCGGTTATGTTTAGTTGGCCACAGCTTGTAACCGCTTTAATTGGAGGCGCAATCGCCCTTGTCTTAATAAAAAAATCTGCTAATATGAGGCTATATGACAACCGAAAATAAAGAAAACTTAAAAAAACTAGCGGCGGCTCTTTTGCCTGAGGCGACTTTATCTATTGAAGAAATAGTTGAAACATATCCTCCCCGAAAATTATCAAAAGACGCAATCGTTACTCGAATTGCACCAAGTCCAACCGGTTTTATGCATATTGGTGGAATTTATGCGGCTTTAATACCGGAGCGACTAGGCCATCAATCTGGTGGAGTTTTTTATTTAAGAATTGAAGATACTGATAAAAAGAGAGAAGTCGAAGGGGCAACTGAATTAATTGTAAATTCTTTGAAAGCGTTTAATATAAAACCTGACGAAGGCCAAATCGGCTCAAATCGTGAAATTGGCGATTATGGTCCATACAAACAAAGTGAACGTAAATTAATTTATCAGGCATTTGTAAAAAAATTGATAGAAGATGGCGATGCTTATCCAGCTTTTGAAACAATTGATGAACTTGGAAAAATAACCGAACAACAAACAGCGGAAAAAATTGCTCCTGGATATTATGATAAGTGGGCAACTTGGCGTCATAAAACAACCGAAGACGCTTTCGCCGCTTTAGAAAAAGGCTTAACTCCCGTTATTAGATTAAAATCAACAGGAGACTTACAAAAATTTATTTTAATTGAAGATTTATTTAAAGGTAAATTACGTTTACCGGAAAATAATCAAGATATTGTAATTCTAAAATCAGACGGCCTACCGACTTATCATTTCGCACATCTTATCGATGATCATTTCATGGGAACAACTCATGTTATTCGTGGAGATGAATGGCTCGCTTCGCTCGCCCTGCATGTTCAATTATTTAGAAAAATGAATTGGGAGCTTCCAAAATATGGTCACATCGCGCCGATTCAAAAACTCGATGGAACTTCTCGCCGTAAATTAAGTAAGCGCCATGACCCAGAAGCAAACGTTGCTTTTTATGAAGCAGCTGGATATCCGGCGGAAGTAGTAATAATGTATTTATTAAATTTAGCTAACTCTGGTTTTGAAAAATGGCTTAATGAAAATCCAAACGAAAAATTAGAAAATTATAAATTATCAATCGAAGAACTAAAGAAAGGTTCAGGTGCTCTTTTGGATTTAGTTAAAATGGATAGTTTTGGGAAAGAATATATCGGTCGTTTGTCGGCGGAGAATATGGCTGCGCTCGCACTTAGATGGGCAAAAAAATATGACGACGAACTTGCTGGTCTAATGGAGTACGATATGAATTATACAATTCAGATTTTAAATATCGAAAGAGAAAATGTAAAAGCGCGTAAAGATATAAGTAAATGGTCCGATGTCCGTTCTCAGATTGGTTTTTTCTTTGATAGTTTATTTACAAAGCAGGGAATCAATATGGATGAGCTCGCGGGTTGTGATTTAAAAAGTGTAAAAGAAGTAGCCGCTATGGTTGCAGAAAAATATAATCCAACTGCTGATAAAGAGGCCTGGCTACAAAATATGCGCGAAATTAGCGTTGAGCTTGGTTATGCGCCCGATGCTAAAACTTTTAAACAAGAACCAGAAAAATATAAAGGAAACTTTGGTGATATGGCGAAGATTGTTCGCGTACTGCTGGTTGGAAAAAATCAGTCACCTGATTTATATGAAGTGATGCAAGTCTTGGGAGCTGAAAAAGTTAACCATCGGCTTACTTCTAATATATGGTCGGCAAAAAAATAACTCAAAATAATAAATCAACTATACTCGCTAAAAAATTTCTGCTTGAAATTAAAGAGAGTGGTTATTTAACGACTCTACATAATTATTCTCTATTTATTTTTGGTTCCGGATATAATACGGAAAAATATTATCAGTCGGTTTTTAAAAAACAACCGGCCTACTCACTACTTAACCTTCGCTTTAAGGGAAAGACAGAAAGTTTTCTACCTGAGAACGCATGGAAAGAATATGGAGCTGAAGTTTTTAGCGCTTATTTAAACAATACAGCTTCCATAATTAAAACTCAAAAAAATTTCTATAATAATTTCCCAGCAATAAATAGTCGCTATAATAAATATACTTACGACTTTATTGCTAATCAAGAAGAGAAAAAATTATTACCTATTTTAGGCGATACTTTTGATTTATTTTGGACGACGAATGCCTGGTCGCATTTTTCTGTTTATTTTGATTTAGACTTATGTTATTTAGTCGCGCAAAAAGTTTATCCAAAACTTTCTCGCTCTGAATTAGAAGTTATTTGGCATGAAGCAACTGATATGGTTGCCGAATCTTTTGATAAACAACAAAAGCGAGATATTTTAGCCTACTTAATTAAAAATGGTAACGATAAAAATTTAATTGAACACTGTCAGTATTTTTTTACGACTTATAAAAGAATCTTTTCTTTAAAAGAGACAGAAAGAGAAATTAAAAAGACATATAATAAGTTTTTGAAAAATCCCGCTCTCGCAAAAATAGAAATTAAACAGATGGATGCCGAGAAATTAGTAAAAGAAAAATCTTTTAAAATTTGGCGCGCTAAATTGTCTCCAGTACAGAAAAAAATTGTTGATTTTTGTCAGATTGTGATGCACGTTCGTGACGAACGGAAGAATCATTTTGCTAAAGGGATTACTACGACCTGGAGAATTGCGGAAAAGATTTTTAAAACTGCTGGTGTTGATGAAAAATTAATTGAAAATGTTATTCCGCTAGAAGAACTTACTAAAGGTTCGGCCTATATTTCAACTATTAAAAAAACATTAATAAAAAGAGAGAAGGGTTATGCCGTCTACGTTCCGTATAAAGGGAAAAAACAAATTGCTTATAATAATCTAGTTCAAGAATATAAAACCATCAATAAATATATTATTGAAGAAGAGGAAAAAAATACTCAAGAAATAAAAGGTCAGATTGGAAATAAGGGTATCGCTCGAGGTATTGTAAGAATTGTAAAATCACCTGTGCATTTTCATCTTTTCAAAAATAACGAAATTTTAGTAACTGGAATGACGCGTCCGGAATATGTTCCTTTGATGCGGAAAGCGAAAGCGGTTATTACCGATGAGGGTGGAATTACTTGCCACGCGGCGATTGTTTCGCGCGAGTTAAATAAGCCTTGTATTATCGGAACCAGATTTGCAACTCGTGTTTTACATGACGGTGATTTAGTCGAAGCCGATGCAAATCAGGGAATTGTTAGAATTTTAAAGTGTAAATAGAAATCTTTTTATTAAATAAGCCCATCGCAATCCTCTTAACTCGTTATTGACAATTTTATAGATTCATACTAAAATACGAGGAAAACCTCGTATTTTTAACAATTAATTTTTTTAGTATTCACCAATTATAGAAAGGAAAAAAACCATGCAAGGAGTTGAAAAGAGCCACTGCAATGCAGTTTTAGCCGCAATTTTGAAATCAACGTATGCCTTTTGGCAGTCAACCGTTGAAGAAGCACTTAGACCGATACTTAAGTACGGGAAAAACGATACGCTGGGCATGGATGCCATGGCGGAGATCACTATCATCGAAACTCTTCAGGAGTATGATCACTTGAGTGCGATTATAACTGAAGAAGCCGGTGGTCGGGAAAAAATTCGTTTTTCGCATCCGGAGGATCATCACCTTTTTCGCACAGTTTTTATCAGCGATCCGACCGATAGGTCTTCGCAAATAAAAGCCGCTCTGGAATTGACAGTTGATAAAACACAATCAGTTTTAGAAACTGTCAACAATCCGGAATTCCGCAAAATGTGGGAAGAAAAATTTGGGGCCCCAATCTCTATCACGGGAGGTAGTTCGGCTATCACTTGTGTCCGTCGCGGGGTACCGATTTTTTCGGTCATCGTGAATTATATTACTCGCCAGTTATTCTTGGCCTGTAGTGCCGGCTGCTATACCTACGAACTTCCACTTGAGCAAGAAAAGATTGATTTGGAAACAATTCTTTCTGGTGGCGAAAATATTTTTTTCCACGATACTTGTCAGTCCGGTCACATGCGTTATTTTACAACGTTTATGGGTAAAAGTGGTTACAAGGATAATTTTATCGATAGCCATTTTATGTCAGAAGTTGATATGGAAAAAAATCTGCGTTATGATTTGCCCGGTGGGCCTTCGCGCGCACTTTATCTTTCTAAATTACAACCTCTCAAAGACCAGGTTGGATTTGTGTTCGCCAATGGCGAAAAAATTACCGAGTGGATTCACTGGTTACCATTCTTGCGTTTCGCACGTAAAAAAGATGATCAAGGCGAACCAGCATTGCGATTGTTTGAAGTTTATCAGGATAGACCCTACACCAAGGAGGGGATTCTGATGTCGACGCCACCAGCGTATTCAATTTTTCAACCAGTTAATGGTAGCGATCGTATGGTAATCAGCGTTAACAAATTCGATTCTTTTTCCAACCCGAGCAAAATTCGCTCGACATTAATTTTAACTCTCGCCGATAATCACTGGGCCACACGCGCTGTGAACCAGTACGGCTATCGACCGATTGAATTCTTCACTGAACCATAATTATGCGTAAATAATTACGATTAAATAATTATGAGACAAAAACAAAAAAGGCTTCAGAAATGAAGTCTTTTTGCTATTTAATTTGTTATTTAATTTATTGTGAGAAACTTTTGAACTATTTTTTAGATTTTTTATGTTTTAACTTAAACAATTCTTTCGATTTTCTTGTGATTACTAGAATTGTTAAAACGGCAATATACGAAGAAACGACCGCGCCTGGTAAATGGTAGATTGCTCCGAACCAGAAATCTAGAATAAATAAACTAAAAATTAAAATTGACCAAATAATTACAAATATTTCTCCGGGATGATTTTCTTCGTGTTTATCATACCAACGTTCAAATTCTTTATTGCTAACATAGATTGCTAGAACGCTGATGTAGATAGTTGCGATGGCATTTAAAATCTCTTCATAAGCATTGGCGCCTAAAAAATCTATTATAATCATTACAAAAAAGAGAAGGGACCAGGCATTAATTAATTTTCGCCAAAAATTAAAGTCATTTTTTAGTAAGAGTCGGTTCATATTTAAAAATAATTTATATATTTATAGATTAGCATATTTTAACGCAGGAGAGCTAGCTTTAAGTGCTATTAAATTCGAAAAAGCAAAAAATTAGACTCTTGTAATTAAAGGAAATTACTGATAAAATATTTGCATCTAAGAAAAGAGGCCCAATTAGCCTCTTTTTGCTGGGTTAAAATGGGTAAAATAAGTTTTTATGTTGAAGGTTCACTCGATTGAAACATTCGGAACACACGAAGGGCCAGGTATCCGCCTAGTAGTTTTTCTGCAGGGCTGTAATTTTAATTGTGCTTACTGTCATAACCCAGATACGATTTCTCTAAAAGGCGGAAAGGATATGAAATTTTCGGAGATTCTAGATTTACTTGAAGCCCAAAAGTCATATTTTACAAATGGTGATTTTGAAAACGGCGGCGGTTTAACAATTTCTGGTGGGGAACCGGGAATGCAGTTGTCCGAATTACAGAAACTCCTAAAACAAGTTAAGCGCCGAGGCTTTCATATCGCTTTAGATACTAACGCGAGTTTTAATACTACAGCTTATAAAAAACTTTTAGATTTAAGCGACCTCGCGCTAATTGATTTAAAGCATTTTAATGATGCACATCATCTCGGTTTAACTGGGAGAAGCAATGTTAATGTCCTTAACTCAATAGAATATCGCAATAACTCAAAAAAACCTTTTTGGATTCGTTATGTCTTAGTCCCTGGCTGGACAGACCAAGTTGAGTACTTAGAAAAAATGGGGAAGTATTTAAAAAAATTTAAATATTTAAAACGTCTTGAAATTTTACCTTATCATACTTTAGGCGCTCATAAATATAAAGAACTGAATCTTAATTATCGCCTGCAAAACGTAAAACCGCCGACTACTGCGCAAATAAAAAAAATCAAAAATATCTTCGATAAATATTTAAAAAACGTTATCGTTAGACAATAATCTCGACTTATTATAAATCAAATTTATGTCGGAACAAATTTATTTCGCGCCTTCAGAAATGGCTTTAACCGCGAGCGAAGCCGCTTTAAAAAAATCGAAGATTCCTTTTCGTCGTCTTTTAGTGCTATCAATTTTAGCGGGCATGTATATCGGCTTCGGTGGATTATTAGTTGTTTTAGTTGGGACGGGAGCAACGGGACTAGCTTATGGTTTGGTTAAATTAATAATGGGACTTGTTTTTAGTATCGGTCTTATTTTAGTAGTTGTAGGCGGAGCGGAATTATTTACTGGAAATACGATTGTAGCCTTAGCTAAAGCCGAAGGTCATATTTCTTGGTTAAGCTTATTTAAGAATTGGACGATGGTTTATCTAGGGAATTTTATCGGCGCAATTTTTTTAGCTTTATTAATTTTATTATCTAAACAATATACTTTTGCTGATGGTGCGATTGGCGAAGTAATGTTCAAAATTGCTTCTGGAAAACTAAATTATTCTTTTATCTCGGCTCTAACTTTAGGATTTCTATGTAATATCTTTGTTTGTTTAGCAATTTGGCTTAGTTATTCTTCAAAAAGTACTGGTGATAAAATTTTAGCGATTATTTTTCCAATTACCGCTTTTGTTGCTCTAGGTTTTGAGCATTCAGTTGCTAACATGTATTTATTATCAAGTGCTTGGTTAATTCAAATTTTTGATGCTAGTTTTTTAGAACTCCATAACAGTTCACAAATTACTTTAAATCAAATTTTTGTTAATAATTTATTGCCGGTTACGATTGGGAATATTTTGGGAGGATTATTTATTTGGTTCGCCTATCAATTCGCTTATAAAGTTACTTATAAAAAATAATATATAAAAAGTTCTATGCTTAACCTCGATTCTGTTTTCAAGCCGCAATCAGTTGCGATTGTTGGCGCATCTACTAAGGCAGGTAGTGTCGGCAACGACGTTGTAAAAAATTTAGCTTCTGATTTTGTTGGTAAGATTTATCCAGTTAATCCTAAGGCTGAAGAAATAGATGGTTTAAAATGTTATCCGTCTTTAAGTTCAATTTCTGAAAAAATAGATTTGGTGATTATTATTGTTCCCGCCGCCATCACCACGGCTATTTTAGAAGAGGCTGGTTCTTTAGGAGTTAAGGGAGCAATTGTAATTTCGGCTGGATTTAAAGAAGTCGGAAATATTGATTTAGAAAACCAGTTAAAAGAAATTAGTAAAAAATACGAAATTGCGTTGATTGGTCCAAATTGTTTAGGGATTATTAATCCGGCAATCAAACTTAATGCTTCGTTTGCGCCTTTGATGCCTGCTTCTGGCTCTGTCGCTTTTATTTCTCAAAGCGGCGCTCTTTGTACAGCGGTTTTAGATTCCGCTCGAGAAATGAACGTTGGTTTTTCAAAATTTATGAGTGTTGGTAACAAGGCGGTAATTGATGAGGCAAATATTTTAGAATATTTAGCAAACGACGTCGAAACAAAAGTAATCGCTTTGTATGCTGAGCAATTAACGGAACCCGAAGTATTAATGAAAAATATAAAAAAAATAAGTCGTGGTGAAAATGCTAAACCAATTATTATTTTAAAGTCAGGAAGAACTTCGGCTGGCGCTGGCGCAAGCGCTTCACATACGGGCGCCTTGGCTGGTAATGATGCCGCTTATGCTGCTCTTTTTCGCCAAGCGGGAGTTATTAGAGCTGATAGCGTTGAGGAATTATTTGATTATATAAAAATATTTAGCGGTAATAAGCTTGCCCCGGCTCATAAGATTGCGATTGTAACGAATGCGGGCGGGCCTGGTGTATTAGCGATTGATGCGGCCATTGATAATAATTTAGAAATTGCGCAGTTGTCCGAAAATACCAAAACTGCTTTAACGAATACCTTGCCCCCAGCCGCTAACGTTAATAATCCAGTTGATGTGTTAGGCGATGGTCGGGCGGATAGATATCAAATTGCCTTGGAGGCAGTTTTAAATGATGAACAAGTAGAAGCAGCGGTAGTTATTTTAACACCGCAATCAACGACGGAAGTTGAAGCGACTGCTCAAGAAATTGTTGCTTCTCGTTTAAAATATAATAAGCCGATAGCGGTTGCCTTTATGGGGGAAGCTTTAGTCGCTGGCGGTTTACAGATTCTAAAAAATAATCAAATAGCGACTTATTCTTATCCAGAATCAGCCGTCCGGGCTTTAAGTAAATTTTCTAAATTTTACGAATTAGCTCAACAAGTCTCAGAAGAAGTAGTTAATTTTTTTGATGTTGATAAAAATAAAGTTGCGGAAATTTTTTCAACTTCTAAAGCAAAGGGAATTCATTCTTTTCCAGAAGCTTCCGCGTTAGCAATTTTAGAAGCTTATAAATTACCTGTCCTTGCTAGTCGGGTTGCTCGTAGTAAAGAAGAGGCAGAAAAAATCGCTCAAGAGATTGGAAAAAAATTAGTTTTAAAAATTGTTTCTCCTGATATTTTACATAAAAGCGATGCGGGGGGAATTATGCTTAATGTTTTTCCGGAAGAAGCGGGAGAGAAATTTGAAGAAATGATGAAACAGGTTGGGATTAATAAACCCGAAGCAAAATTAGAAGGCGTTTTATTAGTTGAGATGATAACGGATAAGGGAATTGAACTTATTTTAGGAAGTATGAAGGACGCGAGCCTAGGAAATGCTATAATGTTAGGGTTGGGTGGAATCTATGTTGAGATTCTAAAAGATGTTGCTTTCGGTCTAAATCCATTACTTACTTCCGATGTTTATAACATGCTAAATAGTTTGAAATCTAAAAAGATTTTAGACGGTGCTCGCGGTGCTAAGCCAGCTGATAAATTAGCAATCATAGAATGTGTTTTGCGGCTAGCTCAGCTACTTCGAGATTTTCCAGAAATAAAAGAATTAGATATTAATCCACTTTTAGTTTTAGAAGAAGGAAAAGGCGCAAAAGTTCTTGATGCGCGTATCGTAATTGAATAATAAAAAATATGAAAAATAAAATTCAAACCTCAGCTTTAAATAAAATAGACGTTCGCTCTTTTGTATTTAAAAATATTACTCCTTATAAAGGTGACGCTTCTTTTTTATCCGGTCCTTCTAAAAAAACAAAAAAACTTTGGGGGGGATGTGAAAAATTATTAAAGCGCGAAATGAAAAATGGCGGCGTTTTAAAAATAGATAATAAAATAGTTTCTTCCATCACTAGCCATAAACCAGGTTATATCGATAAATCTTTAGAAGTTATTTTCGGATTACAAACCGATGAGCCATTAAAACGCGCCGTAAAACCATATGGTGGATTAAGGGCAATTGAGAAAGCTTGCGAGGAAAATAAAGTTAAACTTGATGAAAAAATTAGTGAAGTTTTTTCAAAATACCGTAAGACTCATAACGATGGTGTCTTTGATGCCTATACTGATAAAATGCGCTTATTACGTAAGACAGGCGTTCTAACTGGACTACCTGATGCTTATGCGCGCGGAAGGATAATCGGCGACTATCGTCGCGCCGCGCTTTACGGAATTGATTATTTAATAAATTTAAAAAAAGACGATAAAAATAAATTGGACCCGGAAGAAATGACTGAGGAAACAATTCGTTTGCGTGAAGAAATTAGCGAACAGATTCGTGCGCTCGAAGATATGAAAGTGATGGCTAAGAGTTATGGTTTCGATATTAGCCAACCCGCAAAAAATGCCCGTGAAGCAATTCAATGGACTTACTTCGCTTATCTTTCAGCTTTAAAAGAACAGGACGGCGCGGCAATGAGTTTAGGAAATGTTAGTTCTTTCTTTGATATTTATTTAGAACGTGATTTGGTCGCTGGGGTTATTAATGAAGAAGGTGCACAAGAATTAGTCGATCAATTTATTATTAAATTAAGATTAGTTCGACATCTACGTCCTGATGAATATAATCAACTTTTTGCTGGCGACCCAACTTGGCTTACCGAATCAATCGGGGGAATGTTTGAAAACGGAAAAAGCAAAGTTACTAAAACTTCTTATAGATTTTTGCAAACTCTATTTAATATTGGTCCCTCACCAGAGCCTAATTTAACAGTTTTATGGTCGGAAAAATTACCAGCTAACTTTAAAAAGTTTTGTGCTGAAGTTTCAGTGAAGACATCATCAATTCAATATGAGAATGATGATTTAATGCGCGCGACTAGCGGTTGTGATGATTATGGAATTTCTTGTTGCGTTTCTAAACTGAATATTGGTCAACAGATGCAATATTTCGGTGCGCGTTGTAATTTAGCGAAGGCTTTACTGATTGCCCTTAACGAAGGGAATGATGAGATGAGTGGTGCTAAGATTGTTGATGGTATTTTACCGTTAAGCGGGAAGACGCTTGATTATAAAAAAGTAGTTATTGAATTTAAAAAGAGTATTGCCTTTCTAGCTAAGGAATATATAAAGACCATGAATGCCATTCATTACATGCATGATAAATATTATTATGAGAAAGCACAGATGGCTTTAATTGATAGTAATGTTGATAGATTAATTGCTTTCGGTTTAGCAGGATTATCAGTCGTGGCTGATTCTTTATCAGCTATCAAATATGCAAAGGTTGTTCCGATTAGAAACGAACAGGGGATTACGACTGCTTTCGAAATTAATGGCGACTATCCAAGGTATGGAAATAATGATAAACGAGTTGATGATATCGCAGTTAAATTAGTTAATGATTTTAATGCCGAATTATCGAAGCATCATATTTATCGCGGCGCAACGCCAACTCTTTCGATCTTAACAATTACTTCTAATGTTGTTTATGGTTTAAAAACTGGAGCAACGCCTGATGGCCGTGAAGCTGGAGCGCCATTTGCTCCTGGTGCAAATCCAATGCATGGACGCGATACTAGCGGGGCAATCGCTTCTTTAAATTCAGTTGCAAAATTAGATTACAGTAATGCCCGTGATGGAATCTCAAATACTTTTAGTATTACACCAACAACTTTGGGCCATGATTTAGAAGAACAAACTAAAAATTTAGTCGCCTTGCTTTCAGGATATTTTACTAAAGGTGCCCATCACTTAAATGTAAATGTTTTTAATCGTGAAACTTTAGAAGACGCGATGAATCATCCGGAAAAATATCCGCAGTTAACGATTCGCGTTTCTGGGTATGCCGTTCACTTTGTAAGGCTATCAAGAAAGCAGCAACAAGAAGTTTTAGCTCGAACATTTTTTGAGAAGATTTAACTCAGTCAATATAAAAAAAGACCCCAACCTAAAATTGGGGCCTTTTTTAAAACGCCTACAATTATTTAACTCTCTAATCCAACAATCTCATCAATTTTTACTTCTTCAGTGATTTGCGTTTGCATCTGCTCCTCCTTACTAATTAATTTTTTCTCTTTCCATTTACCTCTCAAGAAAACGACCAAATATATAACAGACATAATTACACTAGTTGCTGGTAAAGTAATCCAAATTCCATCAAGTCCAAAATGAAAGACCTTCGATAATAAATAAGCCATAGGAAGCTGAATAACCCATTGAGAAATTATTGTTAAGACCATTGATTGTTTAGTCGAGCCTGAAGCTTGTAGAGTGCTACCGATAATGACTTGAATACCGAGTAGGCCAAAAGTTGGGGCGATAAAACGTAAGAAGCGTGCGCCTTCATTAATAACATTCATATCATGGGGAACAAAGAAGGCAACAAAGTATTTTCCAAAAATAAACACAATTACGCCTAAGATGCTTAAGGTTGTAAAAATTAATTTAAGACTTAATTTAGCAACTCTATCGGCGCGTTTTATATCGCCAGCACCAAGACTTTGTCCAACTAAAGCCGCATTAGCCCCAGCAAATCCAAAGCATAGCATTAAAGCTAATTGGAAAATATTTGAGCCAACGCCGTAAGCGGCAATAGCTAGTGTTCCAAAACTCGTAATTAAGCCAGTCATAACTGTTAAGACTAAACTACGGGCTGATTGTTCTAAGGATGAGGGGAGACCTAACCAAAATGCCTTTTTTAAAAAAACAAAATCCGGTAAAAAATCTGGCCAGTGTAATTTAATCCCATGATTTCCAGAAAATAAAGCAATCATCCCAATAATTGAAGCAATGCTTTGCGTAAATAAGGTTGCCCAGGCTGTACCGGCAACTCCAAGTGCCGGAATCGGTCCAACCCCAAACATAAATAAAGGATCAAGTGCAAAATTTAATATTACTGTTCCGATTACAATGTAAACTGGCAACTTCGCTTTTCCAATACTGCGCATAATAGACTGAAACATGAAAAAGACAAAATTAAATATCATGCCTAAAAAAGAAATGCGTAAGTAGGCAAGTGCGCTATCGAAAATAGTCATCTCAACTCCGAGAAATTTCAAAATATGAGCGGCAAAAAAATATCCAAGCGCGCTGGTGATTGCGGAAACCACAAAAACCATCAGCAAAGTTTGGGCTGAGCTATGACTAACCATTTTTTCATCCTTGGCCCCGAAATATTGCGCGGTTAAAGTCGCTCCGGCAATTGCAAAGCCAATACCAAGGGAAGTCATGAAGAAAATTATTGGCATACAGACCGCGACTGAAGCAATAGCACTCTCACCTAGACGTCCAACCCAAAAGGCATCGGTTAATTGATAAGCCGCTTGAAAAAAATTGGCCAGGATTATTGGTCCGGCCAAAGCAAGTAAAGGCTTAATTAGACTTTTATTCTCATTCATAAATTTTTAATTATTTCAGCTTGAGTTTCATTAATACTCATTTCGCCGTCTATCTCTATAAGTTTACCCCTATTTCGGTAATGTTCCAAGAGAGGCTTAGATTCGCGTTCAAAGGTCGCAAAGCGATTCTTAATCGCTTCTGGGCTAACATCGTCCTTGCGCTTACCTAGCTTCGCTCTAGCGTTGATTCTACGAAGAGCTTCTTCTGGTTTAAGACGTAAATAGTATAATTTTCCAATTTCTAACCCCATTTCGCCCGCTAATTTCTCCAACATTTCCGCCTGAGCAACAATACGCGGGAAGCCATCAAAAATAATACCCGATTCGGTTGCCTTATCACTAATATTTCTAATAACCTGAATCATTAAATTATCGGGAATTAAGGTTCCTTCATCAACAAAGGGCTTAATTTCCTTACCTAAACTAGAGCCAGATTCGATTTCTTCTCTTAATCTCTCACCCATTCCAAATTGGAAAAATCCATATTTTTCAGCTAATATTTGCGCCTGAGTAGATTTACCACAGCCAGGTTGGCCATAGAGGGTGATGATTTTTTTCATAGTTTTTAGTTGATTTTATCGTTTACTCTCTATATGATATAATACTATCGAGTCTTAGACAAGATTTATATTAAAATTAGAGTAATAATCACTGTATTTATATACGTATGGATATGAAAAAAAATCTCCTTATCGGTTTTATCGGCCAGGGTTTTATCGGAAAGAATTATGCCGATGATTTTGAAGCTCGCGGTTTTCAGGTTGTCCGTTATGCTAAAGAACCAGCTTATGAAATGAGTAAAGAAAAAATTGCCGAGTGCGATTTAGTTTTTATTGCCGTTCCAACCCCAACAACCCCAAGCGGTTTTAATTTCGATATCTTAAAAGAAGTTATCGGCTTGGTTGGTGTTGGTAAGTCGGCAATTGTAAAATCAACAATTCTCCCCGGAACTTGTGAGACTCTACAAAATTTATATCCCGATAGATTTGTTTTTCATTCTCCAGAATTCTTAACTGAGAAAACCGCTGCTTATGATGCCGCGCATCCAACGAGAAATATAGTTGGTTATCCGATTGAAAATGATGAGTATCGTACTAAGGCCCAAGAAATTTTAGATGTTCTTCCGGATTCTCCATTAAATATGATTTGTAGGGCGAAAGAGGCGGAGTTAGTTAAGTATGCGAGTAATAGTTTTTTATTTTTGAAAATTGTTTATGCTAATATCTTGTATGATTTAGCAGTTAAGGAGGGAAGTGATTGGGAAAAAATTAGTGCGGGGATGTCGGCTGACCCAAGGATTGGCGCTTCTCATTTACAGCCAGCGCATGCTTCGGGTATAGACGGAAAAGTCGGACGCGGTGCAGGCGGACATTGTTTTGTAAAAGATTTTGCGGCCTTACTCGAGTATGTTAGAAATAGCGGTAGTGATGTTTTGGGGGAGATGTTTCTGTGCGCCGCTGAAGCCAAAAACCTTAGCTTATTAAGACAAAGTGGGAAAGATAAAAAAATAATTGAAGAAGTATATGGCAATGTTGATTAAAAAAATTATTAAAAAATTAAAATTTATATTTTTACGAAATAATATTTCTGAAGATTTTAATCAGGGAGATGTAATTGAATGTTTAGCTAAAATAATAAGACCTGAAGTTTATGTTGAATTAGGGCTTTATCATTCGGATGTTCTTAAAAGAATACTTCCTTACGCAAATGAACTTATAGGTGCTGACATAAGTCTTGAATCAAAAAAATATTTCCCTAAAAATAGTAAGGCACGATTTTTTTGTTTAACTTCGGATGCGTTGTTAGAAGTTTTAAAAAAAGAAAATAAAAAAATAGATTTTCTTTTTATAGACGCTGATCATTCGCGTCAGGCTGTTTTAAATGATTTTCATAATTATTTTCCATTAGTGTCTGATCAAGGTTTAATTTTTTTGCACGACGGGTTTCCGAAAAATGATTTTTATACCAAGCCGGGGTATTGCTCGGATTGTTATAAGGCCATTATAGAATTAGGAGAAAAATCAAATGAATATGAATTAATGACAATACCTAAACATCCAGGACTAACCATTTGTCGAAAAAGAAAAAAACATTTGCCATGGCTTAATAATTAATAAAGATGCTTGATAAAATATTTCTAAAATTAGAACGGTTTGTTCCGGAAAAATGGCACCGGGTTTTAAGCCACGAAGGCTTTAAGCGTTATTTCGCTAATACCGGTTGGATGTTTTTCGGTCAAATGTTTTCACTGCTGGTTTCTTTTTTCATTGGCGCCTGGATAGCTAGATATTTAGGGCCAAAAAACTATGGGATTGTGAGCTATGTAGTTGCTTTTGTTGGCTTATTCGGATTTATTAGCACGCTGGGCGTAGATGGAATTTTAAATAGAGAATTAGTCAGCCACCCAGAAAAGAGAGATGAATTAATGGGGACGGCTTTTAGATTGAAATTATTTGGCGGTGGTTTAGCGTTTATTGTTGCTGTTGTTTGCGCTTTTATGTTTAGTGGGGCAGATGTTTTCATAAGAGCATTGATTATAATGTTTAGTTTATCTCTTTTTCTTCAAGCACCTTTTGTGATTAGTATTTTCTTTTATTCAAATGTTAAGGCTAAGGAAAATATTAAATCACAAATTTTAGCGGCAATAATTTCTTCTATCTTAAAAATCATTTTAATTTTATCGGGAGCTGGGGTTATCTGGCTTCTCTTCATTTATACAGCTGATTCATTATGGCAAGTTATTTTTCTGCTTCGTTCTTACAGGGCACAAGGTTTAAAAATTTCTGCTTGGCGTTTTAATACGGATCTTGCAAAAAATTTATGGCGGAATTCTTGGCCATTAATGTTGTCTTCAGCCGCCGCTTTTATTTATCTGCGCATAGACCAGGTTATGGTTGGAAAAATTATGGGTGAAGAGGCAGTCGGTATTTATGCGGCCGGAGTAAAAATTACAGAAATATTTTATTTTTTGCCAGGCATAATTTGTGGGTCACTTTTCCCGGCGATTATTAATGCTCGTAATACTAATAAAGAATTATATTATCGACGTCTTAATTTTTTTTATTTTTTATTAGGAGGGTTAGGATTAATAATAGCTATCCCAATTGCTTTTCTCGCTAAGCCTATTATTAGCATTATATTTGGAGCTGAATATTTAGCCGCTATTCCGGTTTTGCAAATTTATGTTTGGTCTAGTGTCGGATTGTTTCTTGCTTCTGCCGCAGGTCAACAACTAGTAGCTGAAAATAGAAGTAAGATGATATTTATAATTAGTTTTTTCGCTATGATAATAAATATTATTTTGAATATAATTTTGATTCCGAAGATAGGTCTTATTGGCGCGGCTATAGCAACACTTATTGCTTATTTTGTTACGCCCATTTGGATGTTGTTTTTAAAGAGAGAAAATACATAGTTATATGAAAACTCTTCTCGTTATAACTAAGGCGGAAATAGGTGGAGCACAATCCTTCATTTTAACTTTGGCTAAGGGTTTAAAAAAGTATGATAATCAAGTTGCGGTTGCTGCCGGAGAGGGAACCTTTTTACCGGAAGAATTAAAAAAAGAAAATATTAATTTTTTTCGTCTTAATAATTTAAAAAGAAGTAAGAATCCTTTATCAGTAATTAGCTTTATTTTAGAATTAAAAAAATTAATAGATAAAGGGCAATTCGATGTTCTTCACCTGAATAGTACGAATACTTTACCAGGCGTTTTAGCTGTTAAATTTGCTAAACAAAAACCAAAAGTTATTTTTACGGTTCATGGCCTTTCAGTGCTCGACCCAAATTATAAAACCCTAGAAATTATTAAATTTATTTTTAAAATTTATTTTAAGTTTTTTTTACAGTTTGTCGATAAAGTAGTTTTTGTGAGCAAATATAATTTAGTAGAGGCAACGAAACAGAAGATAATTAAAGACGGAATAGTTATATATAACGGACTCGATATAAATCAGGATTATTTTTTGAATAGAAGCCAGGCTAGGGAAGATCTTGGTGAATTAATTGGAGTTAACCTATCTGGATATTATGTAATCGGTTCTATCGGAAGGTTGGCTACTCAAAAAAATTATAATTTTATTATTAATTCTTGGCCAGCAATAAAAAAAGTAAAAGCTAACGCAAAGTTAATAATTATTGGTGAGGGGCCAGAAAGAGAGAGATATAAAATATTAATTGAGAAAATGAAGGCCAAGAGCGATATATTTTTACCGGGAGAAATGAATAACGCTAGTAGATTGTTAAGGGGATTAGATTTGTTTGTTTTGCCATCCGTATACGAAGGGCTATCAATTTCTTTAATAGAAGCCGGTTTTTCGGATATTTCAATTTTAGCAAGTGATGTCGGGGGCAATAGAGAAATAATAGGAGCGGAAAATTGTTTCATTCTTAATAATGAAGAAAGTTTAATAAATAAATTAAATAATAATTTAGTGACTCACATGGAGCAATCATCTTTTTCTGCTAATAGTATGGTTAAGAAATATAAAGAAGTGTATGAAATTTAGTATTGTAATACCAACGTATAACAGAGAAGATGATTTAAGTAAATGCTTAGGCTCTATTTTAACGCAAGAGCTTTTGCCGGATGAAGTTATTGTAGTGGATGATGGAAGTTTACCGGAAATTTTTGTAAAAAATTGGACCGAAAAATTATTAATTAAAGCAATAAAAATAGTATATTATAAAAAAAATCATGATATTGAAACACGAGGGTCATCTGAATCAAGAAATAAGGCCTTAGAATTTATAAGTAATGAAATATTTTTTATTTTTGATGATGACGTTATTTTGGAATCTGATTTTTGTAGTAATATAATAAAAATTTGGAAAGACAATGGCGATAATAGCTTAATCGGTGTCGGCGGGATAATTAAAAATAGGCGTAAAAAAATAAAATTTGAAAAATATTTTTATAAGTTTTTTGGTATAAGCTCTAAATATAGTTGGGACGTTAATGACGTTGGATTTCAGATTTGGGATGAAGACATATCGGCTCCTAGTATCGGTTACTATGCTCACGGAGGAGTTTGTTCATATAGATTAAATAAAACAAAAGAACTTCGTTTTTCAACTTTTTCAGGAGGTCGAGCTGCTCTGGAGGATGTAGATTTTTGTTTAAGAGCTAAATTAAGAGATTATCATTTTATAATTCAGCCAAAAGCTCGGCTATTTCATTATCCGAGCGCTGTTAGCAGAGAGGGGCAATTCCTGACTGGACAGAAGGAAAGCCGTAATAGAAAAATAATATTTAAATCAATAGATAAAAAACCAAACCCTTTTTTGTGGGTTTGGTTTTATTGGGCTAATTTAGGTTGGATTCTGAGGCAGTTTTTCGTTGGCAATTTTAGAAAGGGTCGCGGAATGATAAATGGTCTCTTTATTCATCTCTAAAGTCGCTATCTTCAAGTCTATATAGTTTCCAATATTTACTGGTTATAGACATATTTTTTGTTAGTGGGGTTCCTTTGTAATCTTCTAAGGTCATTGGTTCAACTTTACTTCCTCCAGCTACAGCGTAGTCATACATTGATATTTTTTTATCTCCACAAATATGAATTATTGGCTGTTGTGGCTTTTCTTTTACAATATCTCTTAACCCCTTAGCTACTCCCTGAGCGAATAAATAGGTTCCATAACGATCAGTAAAAGCTTTTGGATATTCCCAGGGCATGCTAGTGAAATTTGTTCTTGTTATTGTGACCATCATCTCTGGGTTGTTGTATGTTTTAGCAATTTCTTCGGCAATATATTTTGTGAGCCCATAATAATGCTTTGGATAAGGAAGGCTGTCTTCGTTTTCCATAGTTTCGTCATCAGTCCCTGGAAATACGCAGGCGGTATCAAGATAAATAAAGTGTTTTATGCCATATTTTTTTGAAGCGTCTAATAAACGCCTAATACCGTTTACATTGATATCATAGGCCTGCTCTTTGTCGTTTTCGCAGTTTGGAATTCCAGTCATCGCTGCTAAATGTATAACCGTGTCTATTTTATGATTATTGAAGTAGCTATCGATACTGTCATTACTAGCCAGGCTCATTTCTTCTCTGTTCGGATACTGAGCCTTTTTAAATATTTTTTTACAGGCCCTGCCTAGTCTTCCTGATCCGCCGGTTATAAGTATTCTGCTTTCATCAATTTGATTTATTTCCATTAATTTCTTATCATCATATTTTTTTTCTTTATAATCGATGCCTCTCGAAAAATCTATTATTTCAGCGATGCCTTTTTCTATATTATATTCAAATTTGAATCCCGCATCTATTAATTTTTTACTTGAGGCAATGTAGTTTCGAGGGTCTTCGATTAGATTAGTTTTTTCAACTTTTGTTCCATATTTTGTTTCAAATGCCTCGGCAATGCCTTTTATTGTTTCATTATCTCCAGCTAAATTGAATATCCCGCTGAGGTTATTTTTGTATGCGAATATAAAGGCCCGAGAAATATCTCTGGTGTGGGAGAAGGGGCGATATTGGTTTCCTCCGAAAACAGAGAGAGTCTCTCCATTGGCTGCTTTTGCTGAAAATAAATTTATCACTAAATCATATCTCATTCTTGGCGATAAGCCGTAGGCAGTTCCTAATCTAAATACACAATAATCATTTGCTAATTCTCTAACAAATCTTTCTTGTTGATATTTAGTCTGTCCATAGAAATCAATCGGGAAGACTGGTGATTCCTCAGTTAACGGTTTATCTGGTGAGCAGTTCTCTGATCCGTATAAGGAACAAGTGCTAGCATGAATGATTTTATATTTATGCTTATTTGCTACTTCAATCAAATTTCTAGTTCCGACGCAGTTTACTTCCAACGCTTGTCTGGTATTAACTAAACAAGCAGGGTCGCCTACAATAGCAGCTAAATTAACAATAGTATCAGCTTCTTCTCTCTGGGTAGATAAAATGTGGTCTAATCTTTCTTTATCTAGTAAATCACAATTGATAAATTTAGCATCTTTTTCAGCTAATCCATATAAGTTATTATCAATTACTATTGTTTCGATACCTTCTTTTTTGCATTCTTCTTGCAAAACTCTACCAATATACCCGAGTCCCCCAGTGATAATGATTTTTTTGTTCATATTAAATTAAATTAAATAATTTTTTCTATTTTTCTTTTAATAAATTTAAGCGGTTGATAAAAAAGATTAAATTGCACATCAAAGCTTAATTTGCGATGTTTTAATTTGTCTAATAAGCTAACCTTTTCTGTTAAATAGTTTTTGCTGTCTTTTGTGAGTAAATAAACAGCGATATTGGAAAATTTTTTCAGACCAATAATTTCTCCATCACATAAATTTACAAAATTAATAAATTTTTTGTTAGACCAAAAAGTTAGATGTTTTTCGTAACTATTTTGCCAATAGTTTGAGCTATTATCACAATCATCTTCTACGCCGGCCTCCGCATCCAGAGGTAACGAGACCAAACAATAGCGGCAATTATTTAATATTTTTTTTAAAACAGTCTCAGTGTCTTTATCGGAGAGATGTTCTAAAATATCTCCTAGTATTACTACGTCATATTTTTTTAAAAATACAAAATCACATATGTCAGTATTGTAAACAGATTTATAATATTTATTAAGATTAAATAACTTTACATAACGTTCGCAAACCTCCACTGCATCAAAGTTTAAGTTCTTATTAGATAATAACTTAGCGTAAGTGGCCCAACCAGGGCCAATATCAAGAACAGATTTGATACCTTTTAATTCATTAAACCATTCTATTATTTGGAGTTTGCCTGTTATTGATGATCCTGGCATATTATTATCTATTATTAATTTTCCAAATATTTTCTCCGAGTGTGTCAAAAGGCAATCTTATATCGTCCTCCCTTGATTCATCAATTGTTGAGGTGGAATATGTTATAATCAAGGAATCTTCGCTTAAGGATACAAAGCCATTATAGAAGCCTGCCGGTACGAACAATATTTTTGGTACCGAGGCAAGGAGGGTGTATTCTTTCCATAAATTATCTTCCATGCCCATTATAATAAATTTAAAAGCACCTTTAGGGACATAAAATAATTTGCCTTCTTTTTTGTGACCATGAAAAGCTCTCACTACTCCAGGCTGAGTGTTAGTTATAATGTAGCTTCTTTTAAATATTTCGGAAAAAGGGATGCTAATAAAATCTCCGCGATCATCTCCGAATCTTTTTATTTCTTCAATAATTACACCTGGCTGTTCCTCATTAAACTCAAGTTTTTTGTAATTTATCATATTTTTCTTGCTAAAATTTTAACTATTTTTTCAGATACAATTTCTTGATATTCCGTTGGAGAATCGCCCATGCTTAATTTTTCCGCTAATTTATTTGCTTGAAGTATATCGCTTGTTTCGATTCCGCTCAGTATCATAGAATTATTTTCTAGAAGCTCAGGTCTTTCGGTTGAGGCTCTCATTAGTACAACCGGAACTTTTAATATACTACATTCTTCAGGTACAGTTCCGCTATCACTTAAAACTGTTTTCGCATTCTTCATTAAGGCGAGAAAATCTTTAAAGCCAAAAGGTTTATTGTTTATAACATTTTTTTCTAGCTTAATGTTGAAAGCTTTTAGCATTGATTCTAGTTTTGGATGTACACTTAAAATTATTTTTGTTTTTTTAGATAGCTGGTTAAGAGCAGTAGTTATCTTTTGTAAAGATTCTTTGTTTGTTATGTTTTCTGTTCGATGCAGGGTTACTAAAATGTACCCTTTGCTTCTTACTTTATATTGCCCCAGAATCTTTTTCTCGTCAATATTACCAATATATTGAGAAATAACTTCACCGATAGGGTTTCCTATAACGATTATTTTATTTGGTTTATAACCTTCTAATAGGAGTTGTTCTCGGCTTCTTTGGGTGTAGGGAAGTAAGTATTCGCTGCATGAATCAATCATTCTACGGTTAACCTCCTCAGGGACCATGTCGTTATAGCATCTGTTACCAGCCTCTAAATGAAGAACAGGGACGTGAAGTTGCTTAGCCACATAAGCAGATAGGGCTGAATTCACATCTCCTAATATTAAGATTATTTGTGGTTTTTCTTTCAGTATTATTTTACTAATTTCTTGCATCATATAACCGATAAATTCGAACCCAACAAATTTTTCTTTTAAGTTGAGTTGATAATCGGGGAGTCGCAAACTTAAGTCTTTAAAGAATTTATCCCTTAGATTTGTATCAAAATTCTGGCCAGTGTGCACTAGTATGTGTTTATAAAATTTATCAACCTTTTTTATTATTTCTGAAAGCCTGATTATGTCTGGTCTAGTGCCCATGATAGTCATTACTTTTTTCATAGCTTTATAAATTATTGATTATATTTTGTAGTTTTATTGAATTATCTAAAGCGTTATGGTTTTTGTAGAAAGTTTTTTTAGCGTTAACGACCAATTTTGTGGAATATTCTTCATTACTAGTCAATTTTTTAATAGCCGATAGTAATAGCTCTTGATCCTCCGCATCAACCACTTCGGCAAAATTATATTCTTTTCCATATTTAGCTATAAAGGAATATTCAGGTGCATGTATTAAGATTGGTCTGCCGGAGATTAAATAATCGGTTAATTTACCAGGGCTAGCAGTTTTTATTATATCAGGAGCCTCAGTATTCCAAGAAAGAGGAAGAAATAAAATATCTGCCTCACTTTGAATTTTTGGCATTGTATCTGGTTCAGAATACAGAAAACGTATTTTTTTGCTATTTTCAGATGCTGTAATTATTTCATCTGGTACTTTAGGACAATATATATCTAAATTAATGTTTGTATTACTCGGTGATTTTATTAGGTTCATTAAATTAATTATACTATTTTTTTGTGGCCAATAGATGTTTCCAGTAAAAACTATTTTAATATTTTTATTGTTAATTTTTTTTTCTTCTATTTTTGCATAGTTATCTGAAAAAACGGAATTGTAAATTATTTCAAACTTATCCAATCTCCTGTACAGTTTTTGATAATAATCTTTTGTTGCCTCATTAGTAATTATTATTTTTTTTGCACCTTTAAAAAATATTGGCTCAAAGAAGTTTATAGCTTTATTTTTAATAGCAAAAATATTTCCTCTCCATAGATCAAATAAAAAAATACAATATGATTTTTGGGTTATTTTCGCAAGTATAAATGTTATAAAGAAAGAAAATCCACCATCAGAAATAGCAATAATATTGTCTATATTGTCGTTTTTTATTATTTTTAATCCAAGTTTAATTGCCTGGTATATTTTTTGTAATTTATTTTTATTATTTTTTAAAAAATAATATTTACACCCTAAATTTTTTCCGCCGCGGTTTTTGTCGTTTAAGTTATTTTTATTTGTTAGTATACAATACTCATCACTATTAATATTAATAAATAGATTATATAAGTTTTGCGCGCCACCAACTTGCGGAGGAGCCCAAGATGAGATAATTAAAATTTTTTTATTTAGATTGAGCATGTCTGATTAGTTTGTAGACTTTTTTAGTTATTTCGAATAAGCCTAGTTTCTTTAAGATAATAATAATTAGTCTTTTTGTATAGATACTAACATTTTCAGCAATTATCCTATTTATAATGATATCATGTATTATAAATATAATTTTGTTGTTAATTTTCTTATCAGACTCAACTTTCTTAGTGTCAAATTTTTTTGAATCTATTTCCAGGCTTACCTTTTGAAGCAGGCGCTTCCATTTATCCATAGACGCCTCAACGGTTACTCCATATTTTATTAATGTTTCCCTGGGATAAAATATTTTTTCTGAAATTTCTTTGATGCCAATTTCTAAATCATCTCCGAAGTAGCCAATTTTATTTAATTCATCTTCAGATATATCACCGAATATTCCAGTTTTATGCATTACGATTGGTATATTGCACAGGCCAGCTTCTATTGCGGCTAGGCATTGAGTTTCGATTGGCGATCCTAATATAAAGAAGTCAGCACAATTTAAAAGTTCGGACAGTAGTAGCTGGTTTATTTGATTAAAAACAATAACGTCATTTCTCTCATATTTTTCTTGTTTTTTTGTTACTAAAATCCAGAATATTTCTTTATGGCATTCTATTATTTTTTTTATTTCGCTCCACCCCTTAACTTCCGAAAAATCTCCAACAAAAATGCCAATCTTTTTATTTGTCTTTAATAAATTTTTTTCTTTTAAATATTCTTTATTTTTTTGAGGATAAAACAAGTTACTATCTACTCCAACAGGAATAATTTCGCAATCGTATTCGCTATAGGATGCAGCTGTATTGATGGAGTTAGTAACAATTTTATCTGAATTCTTGAGGTTAATTTCTTGTTGTATGCTTTTTTTCCCCATGGCTCTTAAATCATCTTGCAAAAAAGCAATTGTGTATATTTCATCTGAAATTTTTTCTATAAAACTCGCATTTTGTATAATTATTTTAGTATTCTTTTCTTTAAGGATATTTTGACAATCCTTTTTAAATTTCTTCTGTCTAGAGTGCAGCGCTTTAAAGTCGAGCGGATATGAGCCAAGTATATTTTCCAGTATAAAATTCCAGAAAACTTTTTCGCCCATTATTCCTCCCGTTAAATCATTTATAACGGCGATGCTGGTGCTATCTTCTTTTTTATTTTCATTTTTACTATCCATTTCTCCGCACTGAAAATGATATACAACAGACTGAAAAGAAGTTTTATGTTTTATTCCTCTTAAGGCTAATTTATCCATTAGTATTTTATCCCCAGATATTTGTGGCTCCCCTAATCTTGCTATTTTTGGGCTGTGTATATTGCTGCCAATCTTAGCATTCCCCTCTGGATATCCTCCCACACCGATGAAATCCTTCTTTTTTATTAGTAATGGCATAAATAATCCGCCTTCATTTATAGCATCTCTTTTAATTTTATTTTGATATAACTGGAAATCTTGTTCTTTATAATTATCAATTTCTGTGCCAAAATTTTTTTTAATTCCATATTTTCCTGGAGTTAATTTTCCAGATTCTACCAATCTGGAAGCTATACAATTTTTGCCATCGTATTTATCTATTAGATTTTCAGACCAATTATTACTAAAGGCCATGTCTGAGTTAATAAATATAATAAAATCTCCCTTAGCTTGTTCGGCGGCATAATTCCATGCTCTGTAAACGTTATTGATGTACCATTCTTTTTTATGTTCCTCTGTATTATTAAAAATATAATGCGGAAGATGATTTTCTGTTAAATATTTTATAACTTCATCGTTAGCATCGTTTGCTACAAAATAAAATTCCTTGTCAGATAGGTCTGTGTATTTTAGTACTTGCTCATACACAAATTTTAGCCAGTCAACGCTTTTATAAATTAAACAAGCTATCGAATATTTAGGCCTGGTAATTTTTTCTCTGTAATTATAAATATAATGAATGGAATCAGCTAGTGCTAGTTTATTTGGTTTTTTTTCGTCATTTATGTATAGCTCGTTTGGTATATATTCTTTATCAACCTTTTCTGTTTCAAGTCTATCTTCGCTTATAATTCTGTCTAGCATAACATAGCCTCGTTGCCCATGTTTTTTGTAAGTTAAATATTTATAAGCTATATTTTTTTCATCGTAGAAACCATAGTGGATAATTGACACTTTTTCTGTTTTTAGCACTTCATCTATGCCATTAGGGGCAAGAGATTGATGGAGGCCTGGTTTGTTTTTATAAGATAAATCTTTTTTTACTTTCCAAATTTTTGTAAACCAACCTTCGTCGTAAAGGCTGTCTGTTCGTTTCCATGTAGAGCTTCTCCACAAATTTATTTCTTTCATGCTTACACCATCGTATTTATTTTTGGCACATTCCTCGCATAATGCTATTAGTTGATCTTTTGTGCAACTCAACAATTCGTCAGCATCTATACATACTATAAAATCAGCTTTTTCTTCTAGAGCAGCACTTAATAGTAAGGATTTATGTTTAACTTCCTCTGAGAAATTATTATTACCGCCCCTTATTACTTTATCTGCGTTATTTAGAGAATATTCATAGCTACCATCAGTACTGCAATCATCATAAATAATAATTTTATCTACCAACGGTTTTATATATTTAAAAAAGCGTTCAATATTTCCTTTTTCCATCTCATTATATATTTGGCATATTCCAATTATTTTCATATTTTTAAACCTTTTAAAGTTTTTATTGAATATCTTAATACTTTTATTATTACCTTCGTGATTAGTCCGTACCACTTCCCAAAATAATAATCCTGGGCTTCGTAATAATATTTTTTTCTTTCACTATTTAAACTAAGACTTTTCCCGCCAAGATGGGTTATGTTTGTTTTTAAATTGACGACGGTCTCATATCTCTCCTCCTTAACTCGCTTACAAATATCAACGTCTTCAAAGTAGAGAAAGAAATGGTCATCCCAGCCACCAACTTTTTTAAATAATTCTCTTCTTATCATTAACGCGCAACCACTTACCCAATCGGTTTTTAATATCTCTGCTTCAGTAGGGATTTTTTGTTCTTTTTTAGTTACCTGAGTTATGAGTCTCCAGAAAGTAGGGAATCGACCAAAGGCATTTTTTTGATATTCGTTATTTTCTAGTTTTAGACGTGGAGATATTATTCCTATCTTCTCATTCTGTTTAAATAAACTCAAGCATTCTGATAGAAAATCCTCGGTAGCTATCGTATCGCTATTTAGGAATAATAAATAATCTCCGGTTGCAAGAGCGGCTCCTTGATTATTAGCCCCCGCAAATCCTAGATTTTTCTTGTTAACGATAATCTGAATTTTATCACCAAACTCGCCCCTTAGCATCTCAACGCTTCCATCTTCCGAATGATTATCTATAACGATTATCTCCCGTTCCTCCGGTCTTGGCAAGGTAAAAAGGCTCTTTAAGCAGGCGATAGTAAGCTCTGGGGTTTTGTAGTTAATGATTATTGCCGAAAATGTCATTTTATTACGTTTTATTTTTTAAAATAAAGTAAGATAATTTTCACTAGCTCCTTATACCGAACAATATTTTTAATCTTTACCTGAAAACTAAAATTTTTAGGAAGAAAGGCGCGGTTATGAATAATGATTTTCTGGTAATAATCTTTCCAAAGGTTATCGCGATAGAAAAAATGTTTTATTTTATTTTTTCGTCCCCATGATTCATTCTCGCCTCGATTTAAAACTATTTCTTCGGCTATGACTCCGGCACTAAATTCCATATTAGTATAAAAGAAAAGAGACGGAAAGGGAAACATATCTAATTTATCATTAAATTTCTCAAAGATATAAAAATTTTTATCAAAAATCTCTTTTTTTATAATCCAATTAGAACAAAGAGTTGTATAATAGTCGATGCTCCCTGGAAACTTTTGATTTAAAATTTGAAAAAAATCTTTTTTATTAGTTGCGACTACATTCTCTTTAACTTTCAATAGATTTTTATATTGTATAGGACTGTTATCGCTAAAGCCAATTAAATTACATAGCACTAAATCAGTTTTATGTTTTTTTATAAAGTCTATTACGACTTCTAAAGAATTATTAGCTTGAATATCATCATCAGAAAATACCCAAATATACTCACCATCGGCCAGCGAGGCAACTTTTATGATTCCTGGTATCAATCCTCGTTTTTCACTATCACAAATATATTTTACATTACTAAATCTACTGGTAAATGTTTGAGCAATCTCTTCTGTATTATCGGCGCTTTGGTTATCTAGTATAGTAATGTTAACGCTATTTTTTATTTCTAAATTTGAAAATTGCGCAGTTAGACTCGCTAAACATTCTTTTAAAAAACGCGCACGGTTAAAAGTTGGTATACAAATGCTAATTAGAGGTCTATCCATAGCTTTCTAATCAAGATTATTTATAATTTTTTTTATCATCTGAGAAAAATTTACGCTAGCTTTCCATCCTGTTATCGCCTTTAATTTTTTCGCATCGCCTAGAAGTACGGCCTTTCTCTCGTTTATAATTTTTTTATTTTCTTTAATGTATTTTTTATAATTAAGTCCTAAAGTTTTAAACGTTATTTTGATAAAATCTAAAACAGTATGTAATTTTCCGGTAGCGATTATAAAATCGTCAGCCTGTTTATTATTTAGTATCAACTGCATTGCCTTAACGTAATCAGGCGCATATCCCCAATCAACTTTCGCGCTCAAATCGCCAACTATCAACTTATCTTGCTTGCCGCTTTTAATATTAATTGCTCCTTTAATAATTTTCATCGAAATGAAATTATCGGCGCGGTATTTGGACTCGTGATTATATAAAATTCCTACTGAAGCAAAGATATTATATTTTTCTCGGTATAATTTACAAAGTAAGGCACCATTCATTTTTGTTATCCCGTAAGCGCTATTGGGATTATAGGGAGTATTTTCATTTTGAATTTTTGTTTTTGAGTTTCCGAAAATTAACGAAGAACTCGCATAAAATATTTTCGTTTTTGGAGAAAAAAGACGAATGCCTTCAAGAAAATTTAGTAAAGCTAAAACATTAATTTGATAACTTTGATATAAATCATTGTAAGCATTATCTTGTTTATCCTGAGAAGAAAAGTGAAAGGCTGCTAAATAATAAATTTCTTCTGGCTTATTCTTTTTGATTAATGTAAAGACAGCTTGTCTGTCTTGAATGTCTATTCCGTTTTTATCTACACCAATAACTTTATAGTTTAAACCAGTGAGCAATTGTGTTAACAATTTCCCGTCCTGTCCTTGAGAACCAATAATTAAAGCAGTTTTATTTTTAGCCTTCATATCCCATATATTATATTAGATAATTTCTATTTTAGGTAAAGGAAAAATTAATTTTCCTCCTCCTGCTAAAAAATTTTGTTCTCGCTTGATAATTCCATCTTTAAAATGCCAAGGTAATACTAAAAAATAATCGGGATTCATTTTTTTTGCTTCATCTTCGGAAATAATAGAAATAGCAGTTCCAGGAGTACAATGACCAAATTTATCTTCGTTAACGTCAGCAATGTAAGGAATATCTTTAGCGGTTAGGCCGCAGTATTGTAAAATTACATTACCCTTAGTCGAAGCACCGTAACCAAATATTTTTTTATTTTCTTGTTGAGAATGTTTAACAAATTCTAATAATTCGTTGCGATGTTTTTCGGTATCTTTTTTAAATATTTCGTATATTTCTAAACCGTCAAATCCATCATCACGCTCTGACTTTAAAATACTTTCAATTTTTTCGGTTGCTTCTTCAAAATGAGAATTTTTCTTGGCAAAAGTTAAGGCTAAACTTGCCCCATTAGTTTTATTAAGTTCGATATCGATTATTTTTAAATTTGCTCTATCAGCCATCCATTTAAATTGTTTGAGGGCATAAAATTCTGAATGTTCATGACAGATTGTGTCGTATGAAGTATTGCTTATCATATCCGGCATGTAGCTTTGTTCGGTAATCCAGATTCCTTCATTATCCATAACGCTCTCAATTTCCTGCATAATAAAAAGCGGATGCGGTAAATCATAAAACATGGCGATGGAAGTAATAACTTTCGCTTTTTTATCGCCACGTATTTCTTTAACGATATTTTTAGAAAAGAAATTCGGCGCGCTTTCTATGTATGCTGGATAATATTTGTTGAATTTTTTTGAAGTCGGGTCTATTCCTAGTAAATCAAGTTCATGATTTTTATAGCTCGATAAAAGAGTTCCGTCGTTGCTAGCAATATCAATAACTAGATCTCCGTTTACTAAGTCTATTCTATTTTCTATTTTTTTAACTACTTCACCTAAATGATTAATCATTGATTGATTTAAGCCTGACCTGTATCCATAATTATCGCCGTATAATTTTTCCATTTCATAATTATGTCGCAACTGAACTAGTCCGCAGGCTTCATCTGGATTTTCACTATTTTTACTAAAACACTTTACCATTTCCAAGGGCCCCGATTCGACGGTTTCATTTATTTTAGGGAAAATACCAGTTAAAGCTTGGTCGCCTAAATTTAAAATAGAAACCAGATTTTTGTTACCACAAATTCGACACTCTTTTATTTCTTCGTATAACATATTTTAATTTAGATCTTCTTTTAAATCGTGTTCCATCATTATTTTAATTAGTTCTTTGAAGCCAACTTTTGGTTTCCAGTTTAGTTTGTTGTGAGCTTTAGAGCTATCGCCGATTAGTAAATCAACTTCGGTCGGTCTAAAATATTTTGGGTCGATTTCGATTACAATCTTTCCAGTTTTTTTATCGATTCCTTTTTCTTCTAAATCTTTACCTTCCCAAATTATTTCATATCCAGCAAGCCTAAATGCTTCTTCGCAAAATTCTCTAATACTGTGAGTTTTTCCAGTTGCAATAACATAATCATCAGGCTTATCTTGTTGGAGCATGAGCCACATCGCCTCAACATAATCAGGTGCATAGCCCCAATCACGTTTAGCGTCTAGATTTCCTAGCGTAATTTTCTCTTGCTTGCCATTTTTAATATTAACAATGCCTTTGGTAATTTTTCTGGTTACAAAAATTTGGCCTCGTCTTTCCGATTCGTGATTAAAGAGTATTCCGTTACAGGCAAACAGACTATAGGCTTCGCGATAATTTTTTACTGTCCAAAAAGAAAATAATTTGGCAATGCCATATGGAGATCTGGGATAGAAAGGCGTATTTTCTGTTTGTGGGGTTTCTTGGACCTTACCAAATAATTCGGAAGTAGAAGCTTGATAAAATTTAGTTTTAATTCCCGTGCTTTTAATGGCGTCTAATAATCTTAAAGTTCCCAGTCCGTCAACTTCGGCCGTATATTCTGGAAGTTGAAAAGAAATATGAACATGAGACTGTGCGCCTAAATTATATATTTCATCCGGTTGAATTTGTTCAAGTAGTCTGTTCAAGTTACTCGAATCTATTAAATCACCGTAATGAAGATGAAAATTTAAATTTTTGTTGTTTATTAAATGATCTATGCGTTCAGTATTAAAAAGAGAAGCGGCTCTTCTTAGTCCGTGAACTTCATAGCCCTTACTTAAAAGTAGCTCTGCTAAATATGAACCATCCTGTCCCGTTATTCCAGTGATTAGTGCTTTTTTCATATTAGATATTTTTTATTAACTTGGCCGGCATCCCGGTTTTTATCTCCCCCCACGACTTAAAATAGTCGCGATAGTTTTTAGAATAATAGTCGCGTCTAAAAATAGGGAACGGTTCTTAATATAAAATAAATCGTTTTGTAATTTCTTTAAAGTATCTTCTTGAGTTGGAGAATGATATTCTCCGGAAACTTGGTCCCAACCGGAAATCCCTGGCTTTACAATTAACCTCGTATTATAAAAAGGAATCGCGTTCTCTAATTCTTTTGCAAATTCTGGTCTTTCCGGACGAGGTCCGATAAAACTCATCTCACCTTTAATAATATTTATCATTTGTGGAATTTCATCAATTCTGGTTTTTCTTAAAAAATTTCCGAACCTTGTAATGCGCTTATCGTTCTCTAAAGTAATCCCCCTATCATTTCCTTCCTCTTTCATTGTTCTGAATTTGATGATAGTGAATGTTTTCCCTTGATGGCCGAGACGAGCCTGTTTAATAAAGACTGGCCCTTTACTTTCTAATTTAATTATTATCGCAACCAAGGGCCAAAAAATTATTGAAATAGCTAAAGTAGCTAAAGCGCCAACAACATCACAAACCCTTTTAAAGAAATTAAAAGAATTTTTTTGATTCTCGCGTAAATTTTCTAAAAACCAAGTTGCGCTGATTGCTTCAACCGGAATCTTGCCTTTCAAGAGTTCATAGAAATCTGGATAACTGAAAACGCTAATTCTATTTTGTAATAAGCTCAAAAGATTATTAGCTGAGCCCGAAGAAGAGAAGTCGTCGCAAACAACAATCACTTTTATTTTTCCGTTTTCTACCTGAGTTTTTAAATCTGAAAATTCCGCCTCACTATTAATTATTAATTCAGTTTGATAACCAGCTCCGGGATTTTTCTTTATTTCTTCAGCAATAGTTAAGCCTTTTTGGTTGGAACCAATAATCGCTAGTCCAGTTTTAGGAACGGCATGGCTAATTGTTTGGTGAAGATAGCGCCAGGCATAAAAAATAACGACAAAAAAAGCGATAAAGAGCGCGAGATTGGTTCTCGGGGTTACACTTGAGGTTATATTAATATAGAAGTAGATAATTGAGAGCAAACTTGCCATCACGGTCGTGCTCATTACTCCTCGAAAAAAACGACGGCCCTTAACGCGAAGATTTAAATCGTATAAGCCGCTAACATAGATAGTTATTAGCCAGATTACAAAAATAAAAGAAAAGGGGCCGATATGGCTTAAAAGTTGGCTATTGAACTCTATTTTTGGATATCTAACCGAAAGGACCATCGATAAGGCTAAAAACAGAGATGTGAAATCTCCTATAAAAAGGATAACTTTTTTGAGGCGGCTATTCATATAGGGCTAATATATCAGTTTCAACTTGAAAAATCAATTGTTTTTGTGCTATCCTAATTTAGACATGGTATACTATTAATAAATAGAAATTATATGGAAATTGATCAAAAAACTAGGTTAAAGATAAAAGAATTACTAACTCGGGGTGTTGACGAGGTAATTGACTATAAAGAACTTGAAACTAAGCTTTTAAGCGGTAAAAAACTAAGAATTAAGCTCGGAATTGACCCAACTAGCCCTAATATTCATCTTGGCCGCTCAATTCCACTCCTAAAATTACGTGATTTTGAGGCTCTAGGTCATCAAATCGTCTTTATTATTGGCGATTTTACTGGAACTATTGGTGATACTTCTGATAAAAATGCGGAAAGACCGATGTTAGACGAATCGGTTGTTAAAGAAAATATTAAACGTTATATAGAACAGGCGGGAAAAGTGATTAATATTGAGAAATGTGAGGTTTATTATAATAGCGAATGGCTCGCTAAGTTAGAATACCGTGAAATTTGTCGTCAGGCTGACGTCTTTTCTATTAATGAGTTTATTTCCCGCGATAATATTCGTCGTCGTCTTGATGGCGGTTTGCGCGTATCTCTTCGAGAAGTTTTATATCCAATGATGCAGGGTTACGATTCGGTAATGATAAAAGCGGATGTTGAAATTGGCGGGACTGACCAGCGTTTTAATTTACTTGCTGGTCGAGAATTACAAAGAGCTTATAAACAAGAACCACAAAATATAATTACCAATCCTTTAATTGAAGGTCTTGATGGAAGGAAGATGAGCTCTAGCTGGGGGAATACGGTTAATTTATTAGATACACCTTCAGAAATGTTTGGAAAAATTATGTCGCTTCAAGATGAATCGATTATTAAATATTTTACCTTGTTAACGAGAATGGCTGAAGATAAGATTAAGGAATATGAGCTCGCTCTCAAAAATGGCGCAAATCCTCGTGATTATAAAATTCTACTTGCTAAAGAAATTGTTACCTTTTATCACAGCGAAAAAGATGCACTTGAACAAGAAGAGAATTTTATTAAAGTTTTTTCTAAAAAGGAGATGCCTGATGAAATTGAAGAGCTAAAACCGGAGTCCTATAATATTGTGGCAATTTTAATAGAAGCCGGACTGGCAACATCAAAAACCGATGCGAAGCGAGTAATTGAACAGGGCGGAGTTAAGGTTGATAAAGAAGTTATTAAGGATGCTGACGTAATAATAAAAGCAGGTTCAATTATTCAAAAAGGAAAAATAAAATTTTTGAAGATAGTTTAGCCTTTATTTATGGATAATCCTGAATTTAATTGGCCAAAGATAGGAAATGAAAAAGCGGTAGAATTTTTAAGCTTGGCAATTTCTGGCGGGCGCGTTGCGCAAACCTATATTTTTATTGGCTCAGATGATTTAGGAAAATCAACCGTTGCTCTCGCTTTCGCCCGTAATTTAATGGGCGAAGCTTTAGAATCTCATCCTGGTTTTAATAGTGACTTACATATTTTAAAGCCAGAAGAAGGGAAAAAATCGATTTCAATTGAACAAATTCGTAATTTTATTAAAGATTTAAGTTTAAGTTCTTTTCTTGATTCCTATAAGATTGGTATTATTAAAGAAGCTGATAGTTTAACGACCGAAGCACAAAACGCAATTCTTAAAACCTTAGAAGAACCGAGAGATAAGGTGATTGTAATTTTACTTACTCAAGCCGAAGAAAAACTTTTACCAACAATTTTATCTCGTGGTCAAAAATTATATTTTAATCCTGTTAAAGCGGAAATAATTTACGATTATTTATTGGCGGAACATAAGACAAGCCGTTCTTTGGCAAAAGACTTAGCAAATATTGCTTTAGGACGACCGTTAAAGGCAGTAAGATTTTTAGAAAATCCTGAGATGTATGCGGCTTACTTAGAAAAAGCCGGTTTATTTCTTAAATTTTTTAGTTTAGATATTAATGGCCGTTTGAGTAGTTTAGATAGTTTGTTTACTGATAAGACTTATAGCGTCGCCGCGGTTGCGGGCGCTGAAGAAATTCTCATGATGGCTGAAGGATTAATGCGTGATTTATTTTTACTCCATTTCAATCAGCCAGAAAAAATCCAACACTCGGCTTTAGCAGCTGAACTTGATATCGCCCTTAAAGAAATTGAAATTATGAGTAGTTCTGGTCCTGGTAATGATAATTTTTCCGCCTTTCTCCTAAACCGCTTTAAATTATCGGCTTTAGCTCATGAATATTTAAGCGCTAATGTTAACCCGCGCTTGGTCTTAGAACAATTCGCAATTAATTTATAATAAAAATATGAAGTCTAAAAAAATCGCTTTAATTTTCAGCCTTGCTATCTTACCTCTAACTTTATCTGCTTGTTCGATTTCTACTAATTCTCAAAAAACTACAACTGGCTCTGATACTAGTGTTTTCTTGTCGATTAATAGTGGTGATTCTTGGCGGGAAGTAGTTAATATGGCTAGTCCTGGTCAAGCTCAAAATATCCGTGGCTTAAATGTTAATGTGATGACTTTTGACCCTCAAGATAGCTTAGCAGTTTATTTAGCGAGCTTTGACCGTGGTTTGTATTATACTTATAATGTAGTAAATGACGGCTGGATAAAAGTTAAGGGCTTACCAGAAGCAACAGTTAACGACGTAAAAGTTGACCCAAAAAATAAATGCATAATTTATGCGGCGGTTGCTAATAGATTATATCGTTCTAATGACTGTTCTCGTACTTGGGGCCAGGTTTATTTCGATAATAATACCGGGATTAACATTAGCTCAGTTGTGGTTGACCATTATAATTCCAATAATATTTATATTGGAACTTCAAGAGGTGAGATTATTAAAAGTATTGATGGTGGAAATTCTTGGCGAACAATTAAACGTTTAGAGGAGGGAGTTTCTAAATTAATTATTTCTCCTCTTGAAAGTCGTTTAGTCTTTGTAGCGACTGTAAAAAATAATATTTATAGCTTTACTTCCGATAGCGCGACTAACCCCGCTAATCCAGCGGATATCGAAAGAAATTTCGCGATTGATAATTGGAATGATTTAAATACTGTTTTAAAAGATTTTAATTTAGGAACTAGTTTTAAGGATTTCGTTGTTTGTTCCGCTGATGGAAAAATGTTTATTGCAACGAATCAAACAATTTTACGTTCACCAGATAATGGAATAACTTGGGAACAAATAAAATTAATCCAACCTGATAAAGAAACCTCGGTGAACGCGCTCGCAGTTAATCCAAAAAATTCTAACGAATTATATTATGTAACTAATACAACTTTCTTTAGTTCAGTTGATGGCGGCACAACTTGGACAACTAAAAAATTACCGACTACGCGTTCTGGCCGCGAACTGATAATTGACTTTAATGATCCAAAAAATATTTATTTAGGAACCATCAAATTAAAATAATAAAAAAATAATAAAAAATATATGAACCAATACGTAGAAAGCAAACAAAATGATTTTATGCACGCTCTTGATTTCTTTAAGAAAGAAATCGCTTCTTTGAGAACTGGTCAAGCAAATCCAGCAATTTTAGATACCGTTCAGGTTGAAGCTTATGGGGTAATGAACCCGCTTAACACGGTCGCTAATATTGCGGTTTCTGATTCTAGAAATATCTTGTTAGTTGCTTGGGACAAGGGGGTTATGAAGAGTATTGAAAAGGCAATCGTTGAAGCAGATTTAGGACTTGGAGTTGTAAATGAGGGTGATAAGATTCGTTTAACCGTTCCTGCTTTAACTGAAGAAAATCGTAAAGAGTTGGTTAAGAAGTTAAATGAGAAGATGGAAAAAACTAGAATCATTTTACGTCAGGCGCGTGAAGGAACTAAGAATGTTATTGAAACCGCCTTTGAAGAAAAGGAAATTAGTGAAGATGATAAATTTAGATTTATTAAAGAGCTTGATGAGTTTTCCGCTCGTAAAAATGAAGAGTTAAAAGATATCCGCGATAGAAAAGAAAAAAATATCATGGAGATATAGTTCTAGAAAAGTTTATTAGTCGGAGTTTTATTTTTAGTCGATTTTAATTTAAATTTCATGTTTGTAACAATTATTATATTTGTTTTAGTTTTATCAGTTCTTGTTTTCGGACATGAACTCGGTCATTTTATTACTGCCAGAAAGTTAGGGGTAAGAGCGGATGAATTTGGTTTTGGGTTTCCTCCACGCGCGATTGGTTTTTATCAAAATAAACACGGGAAATGGCGCAAGGTTATCGGTACTCAAACTTATGAGAGTCTAGAAGAAAGTAAGGACGAAAAAAATATTCCTAAAGTTGGTTCAACAATTTATTCTTTAAATTGGTTGCCGATTGGTGGTTTTGTAAAAATTAAAGGTGAGAATGGTGACGGAGAAAATGATAAGGATAGTTTTGCGGCAAAATCAATTTGGAAGAGAATGTTGATTCTATCGGCCGGTGTAATTATGAATGTTGTTTTAGCTTGGTTTTTATTTTCGGTTGGTTATATGTTGGGGATGCCGCAATCAACTACTGAATTAGGAAAGAATGCACATGTTAGTGAATCAAGAGTCGCAATTGTTGAGATTATGCCAGGTTCACCAGCGGAAAAAGCGGGTTTAAAATCTGGTGATTCAATTTTAAAAATTGATAATCAAACCGTCTCTTTAGAACAGGACGTTCAAGGTATTGTTGGTACTAAAGCCGGCCAAGAAGTTGAGGTTATGGTTAGAGGAGAAAGTGGCGAAAGAATAGTAAAAGTTATTCCTGTTTCTAATCCTGAGTTAGCAGCTGACCGCGCAACTATTGGAGTTAGTATTATGGCCGCCGGAACAGTTAGTTACCCATTTTTTAATGCTTTAATTGAAGGCGCAAAAACAACGGGCTGGATGTTAAAAGAAATTGTGTTTGCGTTTGGTGGTTTAATCGGAAGTCTTTTTCAGGGTGAATCAGTCGGTGAAAATTTTGCTGGTCCAGTTGGAATTGCGAATATCACCGGTCAAGCGGCTCGCTTAGGCCTCGCCTATCTATTACAGTTTACCGCTTTATTATCTTTGAATTTAGCAGTCATTAATATTCTGCCTTTTCCAGCACTTGATGGCGGGCGAATTTTATTTCTCTTGATTGAAAAAATAAAAGGGAAGCCAATAAGACGCGATGTCGAGGCAATTATTCATAATATTGGATTTATGTTGCTGATGGCCTTAATCGTCTTTATTACTTATAAAGATATAATTAAATTATTTTAAAATATATGAATATCAACATTAAAGCGTCTCATTTAGAAATGACTGCCGCGATTAAAAGCTATATTGAAGTTAAGATGAGTTCGATTGAAAAATATTTAGGTAAAAGCGTTCAGGTAATTAATTTTGATTTTGAAATTGATAAGTCTGTTGGTGGCCAACATAAGGGTGATATTTTTCGAGCCGAAGCAAACCTACAAGTTCCTAATGAAATTTTGCGTGTTGAAAAAACTGAGCCTGATTTATACAAGGCGATTGATAAGGTAAAAGACCATCTCGAGCTGGTAATTAAAAAATATAAAGAGAAGCTGATTGATAAAAAGCGTGGTAAATAATTTATTGATTATTATTGTATGGATAAGGATATAGATTATAAAAAAATATTTTTGAATATGATTAACGGGTTTGCCCTTCATCAAATTATTTGTGATGAAAGCGGAAAGCCGGTTGATTATAAGTTTGTTGAAGTTAATGCTATCTTTGAAAAAATGACAGGCTTAAAGAGGGATAATATTATTGGAAGACTTGTTACTGAAGTCCTACCCGGTACTGAGAATGACCCAGTTCATTGGATAGAAAAATATGGTGAAGTTGCCTTATTGGGAAAATCTTTAGAATTTGAAAATTATTCCGAAGCTCTAAATAAATGGTTTCATATTGCCGCTTACTGCCCGGAAACTGGCTTCTTTATTACTATCTTTGATGATATTACTACTCGCAAACACGCGGAAGAGGAATTAAAAGAAAAAAACGCCGAACAGGAAAAACTTTTAAGTAGCATGGTCGGTCGTGAATTAAAAATGGTTGAAATGAAAGAAGAGCTAAAAAAGATGAAAGAGGAGTAATGTTTTAGTTTTCAGCTAAAAATATAAAAACCCCATCTGAGTAGATGGGTTTTTTATTTAAAGCGAAATTAGAAGAAAATTTAATTTTTTACGTATTAATTATTAGGAACAGTTTGTTCAAATTTAAAATAAATAAAATTATGAAAAAACACCTTACTTTTTCGGCTTTTTTGCTATTATCCCTGTTTTTATTAACTGGTTGCGGTAATAGCCAATCGAACACAAATCAATCGACTAGCAGCTCTTCAGACGTGAATAAGGCTGAGGCTAATGTCCCCGGAAGAAACAATAGACCAGATTATGGCCAGCCAGATAGAGAGGCTGATGTTCGAGGAATTGTAAAAACTATTGTTGGTAATGAAGTTGATGTTTTAAAAATAGATAGACCAATGGGTGGACGTGCTAGTTCTACTAATCCTAACGTTGGAGATAATACAAACGATAGACCGGCTATTTCTTTAGCTGGAGGTACTCCGGGCGCAGGAGGACCTGGTGGCGGCGGTTTCCGTGGTCCTGGTGGTGCGGGCATGGCTGGTGGCCCTGGTGGTGCTCCGGATGAAAATAGTCGGACCGCTATGCTAGCTACTTTAAAAGAAATGAGTACCGGCGAAGAAAAAGTTATTATTCCGGTTGGAATTAAAATGCTTAAATCAAGCACAGATGGAAAGAGTAGGGAAATGATTGAGGCTAATTTGAGTGATGTAATAAATGATAAGATGATAACAATTTGGTTAAATCAGAGTGTAACGGATAAAAAAGTTGCCGAATTTGTTTTGATTAATTAATTAAATTTATGGCCCAGTCAATTTTGGAGGAAAGTAGAAAAGCAAAAAGAAGTTTTTGGAGATTTTTTTTAAAAAAGAAGTTTTTAATTATTACCGTTATTGTTTTAGCGGCTGCTGGTATTGGCTATTATGTTTATAGTAAGAATAACGCCGCTAAAGTTGTTACTGCTCAACCAAAAAAATATACCGTTAATAAAGAAGATTTAAGAATTGCTGTTTCTGCGAGCGGAAAAGTAGTTGCTAAAGATGGCGTTGAATTATCTTTTCCGGTGAGCGGAAATTTAGAGGTGGATAATGTTTTAGTAAAAGAAGGAGATAAAGTTAAGAAGGGCGATAAAATTGCTTCCGTAAAAACTGAGACATTAGATTTCGAATTAAGAAATGCTTACGCTAGTTATCAGTCAGCTTTAGCAAGTTTTAATACTAAACGCGAACCGGCAACAGCGAGCGATATTGCTAAAGGAAAAACAACTATTGATCAGGCTCAAGTTTCTCTTGATCAAGCAAAGATAAGTTTAGAACAAACAAAAATAAATTCTGCTCAAAATATTTTAAACGCTCAAATTAATTTAGAAACGGCCAATGATAATTTACAGTTAAATAAAGATACTAGCGATAGCGAATTAGTACGTAGCACTTATTCGGACTTAGTTAGCTCTATAAAATCTATTAATATTTCTTTGCAAAAAATGTTACGAGATTCTGATAGTATTTTAGGAATAGATGAACAAGCTATTAATGATGAATTTGAATTAGGTCTCGGTGCTAAAAATACTGCAGCTTTGTCTGAGGCGAGAAATAGTTATTTACGCGCTAAATCGCTACGAGAAAAATTTGATAGAGAAACTGTTACTTTAAATAGTAATAATGCTAGCAGTGTTGATAGTGTAGTGATTGATGCTAAAACTACCCTCGCCGCTTTTCAGGATCATTTTTATGATATGCAAACAATGCTCGATGCCAGCATTACTTTTGTTGGTCTTTCTCAAAGTAAGCTTGATAGTTTTAAATCAACAATTAGCTCTGATAGGTCGTCAGTAAATTCTTCTATTGCTAGCCTTGATAATTCGGTTCAAGCTATTACTGATTCGAAAAGTAGTTTAAAGAAATTTCAAACTGTTTATGATAAGGCGGTTCAAGATTTAGCAACAGTTAAAAGTCAGTCACAACAAAATATTAGCAACTCAGAAATTTCAGTTAAGTCCCGCGAGATTTCTTTGACTCAGGCTAAGAATGATTACCAGGATTTGATTGCTCCAGTTAAGGAGTCTGAGTTAGCTTCTGCACGGTCTCAACTCACCTCCGCTTCAATTAACGTTGATAAAGCCAAATATAATTATAACCAAGCAACTTTAGTTTCCCCGATTGATGGCGTGATTGCGGCTTTGAATTATAAGAAAGGAGATATTATTATGGGCGATAGTACCGCTAAAGCGATGACTTCAATTATTAATAATAATACTTTATACATAGAGGCTAATATTGAAGAGGCTGATATTAGTAAATTAAAAGTTGGGGATAAAGCACGGGTTACTTTTGATGCAATGGATGGAGTTAATTTAGTCGGTGAAATAAGTTTTATTTCACTAACCTCAGAAACTAGTTCTAATGGGATAGTAACTTACCTGGTTAGAGTTTTATTATCTGATTTAGGAGGTAACCAAGTTAGAGAAGGGATGACCGCAACAATTGATTTTATTACCGCTGAAGCGAATGGCGTTCTCGCTGTTCCTGTTGCCGCCGTAAGAAATGTCGGCGGGAATCCTTCAGTCGAAATGTTAGATGGAAGTTTTGTAACCGTTGTAACTGGATTTACTGATGGCAAAAAAGCTGAAATTATTAATGGCCTAAAACAAGGAGACGTAATTCTTTATTAGTATGAATAATTTTGCTATTAGAATGGAAGATGTTTATAAGTCCTACTATCTTTCTAATGGTGAGGAAATTCCAGTATTGAAGGGAATTAACTTAGAAATTAAGAAGGGTGAATTTGTTGCGATTATGGGGGAGTCTGGCGGCGGGAAAACGACTTTGCTTAATGTGATTGGTTGTTTACATCCACTTAGCGCCGGAAAATATTTTTTAGATGATGAAGATATTGGTGAAGTAAGAGATGATTTTACGCTAGCCTATATTAGAAATAAAAAGATGGGTTTTATTTTTCAGCAGTTTAATCTTTTTGCTCGTTTCTCGGCTTTAAAAAATGTTATCTTGCCGGCGATTTATGCAAAGACCCCGGCTTTAGAAAGAGAAGAAAAAGCGAGGACCTTGCTTGAATCAGTGGGTATGGAAGAACGAGTGAATCATAAACCAACTGAATTATCCGGCGGCCAACAACAGCGCGTCGCGATTTGTCGTGCTTTAATAAATAATCCAGAAATTATTTTAGCGGATGAACCAACGGGTGCACTGGATTCTAAATCGGGAATCGAGGTAATGGATATTTTTACAAAATTTAAAAATCAGGGGAAAACTGTGATTATGGTTACTCATACTGCCGAGGTTGCTAAATATGCCGATAGAATTATTTATCTACGCGATGGCCAGGTTTTAGATAATAACTATAAACTTAAAAGTACTTATTAGGATAGAAATCTATGAATCTAGAGATAGTAAAAATGGCATTTGAGTCATTAACCGCTAAAAAAACTAGAACATTCTTATCAATGCTTGGTATTATTATTGGTGTTGCTACCGTGATTGCTGTTTTTGCGGTTGGTAAAGGGGCTCAAGATTCAGTTAGTTCTCAGTTTAGTAATTTAAGTGCCAATTCTATTATTGTGATGCCAAATCGTGGTCGTAGTTTTACGAGTAGTTCTAAATTAACTACGGCTGATGCTGCAAAATTAATCGCCGCAGAACATATTGCTTCTTCGGCTGGAGCGATTCAGGGTAATTCAAGTGTGTCCTATGGTTCTGTAAGTAAAAATTATAGCGTTGTTGGCGCTGACCAAAATTTTGTAAGTATTTCTAATCTTGTTGTTCAAAGTGGTCGTGGGATTGAAGAAGATGATATTTCCAGTAAGAGTGCGGTAGCATTAGTTGGGAGCACAGTAGTCGCTGATTTATTTGTTGGCGGCGAAAGTCCGATTGGTAACTCAATTACCATTAACGGTAAAAAACTCGAGGTAGTTGGTGTTTTAAAAAAATTAGGCTCAAGAGTCGGCATGATTTCAATTGATGAGTCGGTTATTATCCCTAGTAGCACCGCTGAAAAAAGTGTTTTAGGTGATAGGGGGCAGGTTATAATTATGACAACGGTTGATAATGTAAGTAATACGAATGCCGCTACAACTAGTATCACGGCAATTTTAAGAGCTGAACATAAATTAAAAGTTAGCCAAGAAGATGATTTTAGAATTATGGATGCGGGAAGTATGATTTCGGCCGCTCAAGAATCAGCTCAAACATTAACCGCCTTATTAACAGCGATTGCTGCAATTACTCTTTTAGTTTCCGGGATTGGAATTATGAATGTTATGTTCGTTACTGTTGCTGAGAGAACTAAGGAAATTGGTATTGCGAAAGCAATCGGTGGAAAGCGAGCGGATATTTTAAGTCAGTTTTTATTAGAATCAATTATTTTATCTATGGCCGGCGGTATAATTGGGATGATAATTGGCCAAGGGGCCATTCCAATTATTACTTATTTTAATTTAATTTCGATGACTAGTTCGGCAACGGGACCGATTCTTGGTTTTACCTTTTCGGTTCTGGTCGGTGTATTTTTTGGCTTTTATCCAGCCTATAAAGCTAGCCGCTTAGACCCAGTTGATGCTTTGCGTAGTGAATAGGGCATAATAATGGTATAATTTAGGTCTAAATATCCTTATTTAATATATATGCCAAATAAACTTAAAGTCGCATTTTTCGAATTAGAAAAATGGGAGGAAAAATATATTCTTAATCATTTGGGTAGCGATAAATCTTTATCATTAAAGTTTCATAATACTCCGGTTAAGAAAAACTCTAAGAGTTTAAATGAGGTTGATATTTTATCAGCCTTTATTTATTCCCCGATTGATAAAGAGGCGTTAGTAAAACTACCGAAATTAAAAATGATTGCGACGATGTCGACCGGCTTTGATCATATTGATTTAGAGGCTTGTGAAAAAAGAAATATAAAAGTGAGTAATGTTCCGTTTTACGGAGAGGACACGGTTGCAGAACACACCCTAGCCTTGCTACTAGCTTTATCGCGTAAATTAATTCCTTCGATTGGGAGAGCTCGAGTTGGAAACTTTTCTTTAGATGGTTTGCGTGGGTTTGATTTAAAAGATAAAACTATTGGCTTAGTTGGTTTAGGTCATATCGGCGCAAAATTTGCTGGTTTAGTTTCAAGTTTAGGAATGAAGATATTAGTTCATGATTTAAAGCCGAATAAAATTTTAGAAAAATCGCTTGGACTTAAGTATGTTCCCTTAAATTATTTGCTAGCTAATTCTGATATTATCAGTCTGCACGTTCCTTATAATAAGGGGACACACCATTTAATAAATCATGATAATATTAAATTAATAAAGAAGGGTGCTTACTTAATCAATACTTCTCGTGGTGGTTTAGTAGAGTCTTCGGCTTTATTAAAAGCACTTAATAAGGGAATTTTGGCTGGCGCGGGCTTGGACGTACTGGAAGAGGAGGGTTTTATTAAAGAAGAAAAAGAACTTTTATCAAAAACGTTTAATAGCAAAATTGATTTAACAACGGTTTTGCGCAATCATCTTTTATTGCAAAATCCTAAAGTTATTATTACTCCGCATAATGCTTTCAACTCACAAGAAGCTTTAATGAGAATTCTTGATACGACTATCGAAAATATTTTAGCTTACAAGAAAAATAAGCCGATTAATCTAGTTTCTAAATAGATAGAAGGCGATGATTTTGGTTTTGAAGCTGATATTGAAAAAATATTGTTTTTATATTAATATGACTTCATTAGTTTAATAAGTAATCAAATATATGGCTTATACAGACATTAAGTCCCTACATCGAGAAACTGCGAAATACCTAGGAAAGGAAGTTAAAGTTGGCGCTTGGGTAAGAACAGTTAGAAGTTCTAAGGATTTTGGCTTCATCGAAGTTAATGATGGGACCTTTTTTAAAGGTTTACAAGTCGTTTTTGATAATACTTTGGAAAATTTTGCGGAAATTGAAAAACTAACAATCGGCTCCGCCTTAGAAGTAAATGGTATTTTATCCGAATCTCCAGCCGCCGGTCAGGCTTTTGAGCTTAAAGCGAGTAAAATTGAAATTATTAATTTAGCCGCCGCTGATTATCCTCTCCAAAAAAAGAGTCATAGTTTTGAGTTCTTAAGAACAATCGCTCATTTACGCGGACGCAGTAATACTTTCTCAGCTGTTTTTCGTTTACGTTCGGCTTTAAGTTTTGCAATTCATAAATTTTTTCAAGAAGAAGGCTTTTCTTATATTCATACTCCAATAATTTCCGGAAGTGATTGTGAGGGCGCAGGAGAGATGTTTAACATCACGACTTTTGATATAAAAAAAGGAGCACCAAAATTAGAGAACGGCGAAGTTGATTATACTCAAGATTTCTTCGGAAAAAAAGTTGGCCTAACAGTTAGCGGCCAGCTTGAAGCCGAGGCGCTAGTTATGGGTTTAAATCGTGTTTATACTTTTGGCCCTACTTTTAGAGCAGAAAATTCTAATACTACTCGTCATGCTTGTGAATTCTGGATGATGGAACCAGAAATGGCTTTTGCTGATTTAAATGACGATATGGATTTAGCTGAGAAGATGATTAAATATTTAATTAGTTATATCTTGAAAGAATTACCAGAAGAAATGGAATTCTTTAACAAGTTTATTGATACTGGTTTAATGGAAAAATTAAATAATATTTTAAATTCAGATTTTGTTCGTCTTCCTTATACAGAAGCAATTGATTTATTAATTAAGAGTGGTGAAAAATTTGCTTATCCAGTTGCTTGGGGAATTGATTTGCAGACCGAACACGAACGTTATATTACCGAGAAAATTTTTGGTAAACCAGTTTTCTTAACTGATTATCCTAAGGATATCAAGGCTTTTTATATGCGTCAGAACGATGATGGAAAAACTGTGGCCGCAATGGATTTACTTGTTCCAGGAATCGGAGAAATTATTGGTGGTAGCCAGAGAGAAGAACGCCTTGAGGTTTTAGAAAACAGAATTAAGGAATTAAACATGAATCCTGAAGATTATAATTGGTATCTAGATACTAGAAAATATGGCGCTATGAAACACGCCGGTTTTGGGTTAGGATTTGAAAGGGCAATTATGTATTTTTCCGGGATGGCTAATATCCGCGACGTAATTCCTTTCCCAAGAACACCAAAAAATGCAGAATTTTAAATTTATATATTGTTGAACTTTAACAGAAGGAGGATTAATCATGGGTGAGATAATCACGTATTGGTTTGTGGAGCCGGAAGATGCTCACACAAACGAAGTTATTGCTAAGAGCTTATTAGCCCTTTCGCAGCTGGATGAAAATGTGTCTTTAGAAGATAATGAAGGTAATCGACATTCGGTTTTCCGGGTAGAGAGTTATGCTTTTGTTACTCGCCTATATAAAGATACAACTAAATTTCATTTGAAATTTAAAGTTTTTTCTCAGCAAGGGAAGAATGCTAAGCTGCGCCTTTGGACTCTGGGGACTAAAAAGCTAGTTCTGAAACTTAAAGAAAAAGTAACTTTGGAAACGAAGTTAGCCGTTAAGTAGAAATTTAATGGAGTTGTAATCATTGAACCAAGAGGTCTAATCGGACCTCTTTTTTGTTTTTATAGCTATTTTCTGTTAAAATTTTAATATATTAAGCATCCCCTAATATTATTAATTATATGGAAGCCAAGGTTATTAAAATTGTTACCCCTAAAAACATTGCGCTGCACGGATTTATTTTTGGGCCCAAGCGTGCAAAAACTATTTATATTTTTTTTCATGGCCTAAGCGGAAATCTTTTCTCACGTATTAAGTTAGTAGAAAAGATGGCGGTTGATGGTGCAGCAGCGATGGTTTTTGATAATCGCGGCCATGGTTTGATAAATAAATTTCGCAAAATTAATCCTAAAAATCCTGAAGAATATGAAACGGTAGTTATAGGTCAAGTTCATGAAGTTTTTGAAGATTGTGTTGATGATATTGATGGTACAATTAAGGTTGCTCTAGAGCAAGGATATAAAAAAATTATTTTAGTTGGGCATTCGACTGGTTGTAATAAAATTTCTTATTACTTATCTAAAAAATCTCCAGCAGCTGTTGAGGGTGCTGTTCTACTTGCGCCGATGAGTGATTATGCTGATACGAAAAAATTTACTGACCCGAAAGTTTTAGCAAAGGCAACGCTAGCGGCGCGTAATTTAGTAAAAGCCGGTAAGCCACATGAATTATTACCTAAAAATCTTTGGCCAAATTTAGTTGATGCCCAACGATTTTTGAGTTTGTTTACTCCAGAAAGCAAAGAAGAAATTTTCAGTTATGCGGTTCCCACTAAGAAACCGAGCGTAATGTTAAAAATTCAAAAACCATTATTAGTTATTTTAGCCGGCGAAGATCAATTTACAGATAGACCGATGATAGAAATTTTTACTTGGTTTAAAAAAGTTTTAGCTAACCAAGCGGCTGAGGTTTTGATGATAAAAAAATCGCTTCATAGTTTTTCAGGCCACGAAACGAAGATGAAGAAAATTATTTTTGATTGGATGAAGAGTTTGCGCTAATCTATTCTATTTCCAAAATTTTATAATAAACCTCCTTGTTAGCGAGGTTTATTTTTATAGTTTCATTTTTTTGACGCGATAATAGAGCGGAGCCTAGCGGCGAAGAATGTGAAATAGTCCCATTTCCAGGATTAGTTTCCGTTGAACCTAAAATTTGATAAGTTTTTATTTTTCCGTTTTCTTGATTTTCAATAGTTACCTTACTTCCTAGTTGTACGGTATTGCTATTTTTAATTGGTCGAATAATTTCCGCTTTTCCAAGTAAATCTTCCATTTCTAAAATACGCTGATTTAATCCGCGTAAACGTCCTTTAGCAATTTGATAGCCGGTATTTTCCGAAAAGTCGCCCATAAGTGCTAAACGTTTTACCTCTTCTGCTTCCCGAGGACGTTTCACTTCTTTCATGAACTTAACTTTTTTTTGTAATTCGTAGTATTTTTCTTCGGTCATCGCCGGGTCTACTTTAGTAAACATCCGTGCATCACCTTTTCTGATTGGTACTTGCATATAATTCTTCTCCTATCATAGTAAAAAAAGAGCCTTTTAGCAAGAAAAAAAGCCCGGTTTTTAGGCGGACCTTTTCTAAAAGTTAAGTAGTATTTGTTTTTGCTGAAAAATTTAATACCTCTTTTTCTAAAATTTTTAGAAGTAATTCGGTATTACCTGCGAGCTCCTTGTAGGATTCTTTATATTTCTCAAGAATCTTAACGATAGGAATTTTTTTGGAATCGGCATTAATCATTTTATTGCCATTTACAACGTAAGAGATTACTGCTAACCATGGAAATTTTTTCTTTCCATAGTCCAAAATATCATCCAAGCTTATAAAAGGATTGATTTCTCCTAAATCAAGATAACCAATCGGACGGCCAGCAGATTTAGCATTCAAGAAAGAAGCGTGATTATCAATAAAGCATTTTTTCACCCTATCTTCATACTCGAATGCTTCGTCGACTTCATAAAGAATGTTATCGAGTTCGGGATAATTTTCACCGTAGATTAACTCTTTGACAGAGAGTTGAAAATCTTGGAGATAATAATTCGTCCAGTTCAGATTATTTTCATCCTGGGTAGTTCCGGCTGATAGGATAGTTAAGTATCGGTTCGCAAGCTTGTTAGTAAAATCAACTTTATCGACAGCACGAGCCGCTTCTATCCATTCATTTGAAACTTCGCACCCGAGTTCTTGTAGGATATCCAAATATTCTCGATTAGGAAATACCTTAATTTTTTTTGGGTATTCGCTAATGTAGTGCAGGATTCCTTTGTTCCATTCGTGGTTATCAAACCATAATTTGATTCTGTTTTTGTGTGTTTCAAAAAACTTAACCAAATTTACACAGTCCTCTTTATTTTCGGGGTAGATTCCAAAAAGATAAATTTTTTCTTCTTGAAATAGTAGTATCGGGTCATCTAACAAACCTTCTTCGGCTCGGGCATCTAAGATTTTCTCTTTTTGCTGGTTCATAAATTCTTCAAGTTGATATTCATTGATTTCATCGGGAGTTACCGGATTCATAATTATCAACTCATTAGATCTACTTTTTAAAACAGCGGCAATGGAGAAGATTAAATCCCATTGATTTGGATTGAAAAAAATTTTAATCATGATTATGGATTTAAGTGGTGAATTTTTAAAGTTCTTTTATTTTTGAGCCATTTTTGTCCAGGCTTAAGCTAAATTTACAATTTTTATGGCTAAAAGTCAAATTTTCTGCTATATTAACAGCATTCCCACTATTATTTTAGATAAATGAAGAAAAATCGTTTATTATCGTATTAAAAAATAACGGCCTTGTGTTTTGTTTATGATAACTAACTTAGACTTAGAAGAAAAAACCGACGAAGAATTAGTAATTATCATTCTGGAAAATCAGAATGCTTTTTCTCTTGTTGTTGATAGGTATAAAGATAAGCTTTTGCGTTATATACGTCGTATTTCTAGCGTTAGTGTAGAGGAGTCTGAAGATATGCTACAAAATATTTTTATTAAAGTTTATCTTAATCTTAATGAATTTGATGATAGTTTAAAATTTTCTTCTTGGGTATATCGTATTGCTCATAACGAAGTAATCGATAATTATCGTAAGCGTAAATCTCGTCCGCAGTTAATGGATGTAGATATTAAAGATAGTTACGTGAAAGAGCTCGCGGGCGATACTAATATTCTTGAAGAATTATCACGTGAAGAATTGAAGTGTGAAATTTCTGAGGCGATAAATAAGTTAGATTTAAAATTCCAAGAAATTATAATTTTAAAATATATTGAAGAAAAAGATTATCAGGAAATATCTGATATTATTAAGAAGCCGCTCGGTACGGTTGCCTCAAGAATGAATAAGGCAAAAGCGGAATTAAAAAAAGTTTTAGTTCACAAAAATTTTAGTTAAAAATATGGAAACTAAAAATCTCGGTGAGAAAATCTTGCAAACAATACAAGAGCAAAAAATTAAGCCCAAGGGGCGTTGGTATTTTTTGTTGAAAAATTATTTTATCTGGGCAATTGGTGGTCTAGCTTTGTTAGCAGCGGGCGCCGCCTTATCGGTAATGATTTATTTCTTCCGTTACAATGATTTTGGAATGAGAGGAGAAATTAATAAAAGTTTTGCAGAAATGCTTATTTTAACCATGCCATATCTTTGGATAGTTTGTTTAGGAATTTTTGTTTTCGTTGTTTATTATAATTTAAAACATACTAAAACAGGGTATCGTTATCCTATTTGGATTATTATTACAGTTGCTATTGTAACTAGTTTAATTTTAGGCGGCTTGTTTACTATCGCTGGTTGGGGAGAGAGGCTAGATGAAGTTTTAGAAAAACGTACGCCGATGTATGGTGAAATGATGAATCCTCATATAAATTTTTGGTCTAATCCTGGAGAGGGAAGATTAGTTGGTATAGTTTCAGGCATAGCTACAAAAGAAGAATTTAATTTAGTTGATAAGGATGATAAAGAATGGGTAATTTATATTTCTGAGAGAGAGTTAAAATTTCCGCTTGAAATTGGCCAGCCGATTCGTCTTTTGGGAGAAAAAAAATCTGAGGTCGAATTTGAGGTAAACAGGATAATGCCCATGACTCCAGGTAGGGGATTTTTTAAACATATGGGCCCCGGTGATCATCCGCCGATAATGAAGAAAAATTTTTAGAGTGCGTATTAAATAGCAGACGAACAAGTTAAGATCTTAATAGTCAAAGCTAATTAATAATCTAAAAATAAATAATATGAAAAAAGATACTTTGTTAAAAGGTGCGGCCGTAATAGGAGCAATTGCCTTGATGGCTGGAGGAATGGTTGCGGTTGATGCTGCTGTTAATGATGCGACTGTTAAAAATTTAAATACTAATAGTGGAGTTCAGGGTCAAAGATTAGGATCCGGCAAAAATCTAAATGAAGCTGATAGAGCCGCCTACCAAGCTGATAGAGAAGCAAGACGAACTGCAGTAACCGCTGCTTTGAATGCTAATGATTATGCTGCCTGGGTAAAGGCTGAAGGTGCAACAAGCCCAATGGCTACTAAAGTTACCGAAGCTAATTTTGCTAAATTTGTTGAAGCTCATAAACTAATGGATCAAGCAAGAACTATCTTTACTGATTTAGGCTTAGAAAATGGTGAAGGTAAAGGGATGGGAATGGGCCATGGTTTAGGTATTGGTGCTGGTACCGGAAGAATGATGAATAAATAATACTGAAATAATATTAGACGACCCCTTAAATTTAGGGGTCGTTTTTTTATTTCTAAAAAAGCCTCGCATATGTTAAACTTTAAGTGAAACTAATGCTTAAGTTTATTATTATGGATAAAATTATTTTCTATCAATTAGCCGCTGATGCAACATTTAAAAAGTTGCAATCTTCTGTTTCCGGTTTAAATTCCGCAGAGGCTGCTAAACGTTTAGCGGAAAACGGTTTAAATAAATTACCCAAGGAGAGAGCCCTTAATGGTTTGCGTTTATTTTTTAATCAGTTCAAAAACCCTCTGGTTTTTATTTTAATTGCTGCTTTGATAATCAGTTTCTTCGCCGGGCATAGTTCTGATTCTTGGATTATTTTAGTTGTTGTTTTAGTTACCAACACGATTGGGTTCTTGCAGGAGTGGAAAGCGAACAATGCTTTAGAAAAACTAAATAATACCGTTACTTATAAAGTAAGGACTTGGCGTAATGGAGAGTTAACAATTTGTGAACGGGAAGATTTAGTTATTGGTGATGTGATTGAATTAGCTGCGGGAGATGTTGTTCCGGCTGATGCTCGTATATTTATTGCTAAAAATTTAAAAATAAACGAAGCACCTTTAACTGGTGAATCTTTACCGGTTGAGAAAAATATTATTGAAATAAAAAAATCAGTTCCACTTGCTGAAAGAATTAATATCGCTCATCAGGGGACTGTAGTTGCTGATGGTTTTGGGCGGGCAGTGATTATTGCTGTTGGTCAGGACACGGAGATTGGACAGGTTGCTAAGTTAATTAAAGAAACTAGTGATGAATTAACTCCTCTGCAAAAACAAATTAATAAATTTGGTATTCGCCTTGGTATTTTTTTAGTTGCCGCTAATGTGGTCATCTTTTTTATAGGAGTTTTGTTGGGTCGTGATATTTTTGAAATGTTTATGGTTTCGGTTGTGATAGTTGTTTCAGCAGTTCCTGAAGGCTTAATTCCGGCGATGACAATTATTTTAGCAATTGGAATGCAACGCTTAGCTAAGAAGCAAGGTTTAGTTAGACGAGCAGTCGCCGCTGAGACCTTAGGTTCGGTTTCGGTAATCTGTGCAGATAAAACTGGAACCTTAACTCAGGGAGAAATGTTAGTTGATAAACTTATTACTTCTGGAAAAGTTGTTAGCGGCGGGAATCATTCCTTAGCCCTTAAAATTAGCGTTATATGTAATGACGGCTTAATAGAAAATCCTGGTGATAAATCGGGAGCTTTAAAAGTATCGGGAAATCCGACGGATAAAGCTTTACTGCTTTCAGGCGCGGCCATTGGTTTATTTCGTAAGGAATTAGAAATATTAGAACCACGATTAGATGAGATTGCCTTTTCTTCCGATTTAAAAATGATGGCGACTTTAAATGAAGCGGAAGCTGGTGGAGAAATAATTTATGTTAAGGGTGCTCCAGAAAAAATATTAGAATTATCAACAATGATGGAAGTTGATGGGTATGAGAAAAAAATTCTTAAAAAAGATAGAGAGGAATTTATTAATCAAATCAACAAATTTACTAAAACTGGAGAGAGGGTAATTGCTTTAGCTTATAAAACAAGGCCTGGCTCTAAAAGTAAAAATTTAAAACCGTCTGATTTAGAGGGTCTGACGTTATCCGGCTTTTTTTCACTTCGCGATCAGATACGAACCGATGTTAAGCAAGCGATTCAATCCTGTCGTGAGGCGGGAATTAGGGTGGTTATTATTACTGGCGACCATGCGCAGACGGCGATTTCTATTGTTAAAGAACTAGGGTTAGAAATAAATAATCATAATGTGATTGATGGCGAGGAATTGGACGAACTTAGTGATCAGGAGCTTAAATATCGTATTAATGATATTAGACTTTACGCACGTGTTAGTCCTCATCACAAGTTAAGGATTGTTAATGCTTTTCAAGAAATGGGGCGAGTAGTGGCTATGACTGGCGACGGGATTAACGATTCTCCAGCTTTAAAGAAAGCGGATATTGGAGTCGCAGTTGGAAATGGAACTGATGTTGCTAAAGAAACAGCCGATTTAGTTTTACTTGATAATAACTTCTTAACGATTGTTGAGGCAGTTAAACAGGGAAGAATAACTTTTAATAATATTCAAAAAGTTATTTTATATTTATTTACTGATTGTTTTCAAGAAATGATTATTATTGGGACATCGGTATTTATGGGTTGGCCCTTACCGATTTTACCAGTTCAGGTTTTATGGATTAAATTAATTGAAGATCCTTTACCAGCCGCTAGTTTAGCATTTGATGTTTCTGATGATGATGTTATGAAAGATAAGCCCAGGGGCAAAGACCAACCATTTTTAACGGTTCAGTTACAAAAAATAATTGCTTTTTACGCAATTATTATGGATGTGATTGCTCTGGCTATTTTTTACTATTATTTTAAAATAGTTGGTAATATTGAGTTAGCGCGAACGATAATGTTTACAACTTTGGGCTTTAGTACGATGTTCTATATTTATGCAGTTCGAAGTTTGAAGCGTTCTATTTTTAAAACGAATCCTTTTTCTAATAAGTTTTTGGTTTACGCAACTTTATTAGGAGGTGGGCTTATCTTCGCTTCGGTTTATGTGCCGTTTTTAAATCGCCTGTTAAGTACGGTCCCATTATCCGCTTTCGACTGGATTCCCGTTCTTAGTTACGGTTTATTAGGAGTAATGATTTTTGAAATCGGTAAAAATCTTTTTAGATTAAATCGGAAGAGGTAATTAACGCAATTCATCCTCACTTTCAACGACTAAAAATTTACCAGTATACATTCCCATTGAGCAGGAGAAACTAATTTCTCCTGTTTTATTTGGAGTAAATTCAATAATATTTTCTCCTGGTTTTAGTTGAGTTTGAATTTTTAAACTAGGAACAACAATGGCGCTTGCGCAAGAGTATGGTGCTTCAGCATCAATTATCCATTTAACCGGCTGGTCTTTAAGAATGATAAATGAGTTAGGAACATAACCGCGGTTAGTTTCTTTCATGCGGATTATTCTTGAGCCATCTTCTGTTTCTATATTTGAATTTGTACCAGTCGTGTTTTTAGCACTATCTTTTTCAATTATACTTGAGTTTCCATTAAAAAAAGTCGGCGCTGAAATTTTAAATAAGCGATAGCCGTTAACTAAATTAAATAAACCAAAGGCAACAACAATTACTCCAGCGGCGATAAAGAAATTTTTTGATTTCTTTTTACCAAGCAAAGCGCTTGCCCCGCCTATTCCTAATAAGCCTGGAGCAGTTCCTAGGGCGAAGAGCGCCATAATTAATCCGCCGCCCATAAAAGTTCCAGTTCCTAGAGCATAAATTTGCATCGCCTGAGTAAAACCACAGGGAAGAAAAAAGGTTAAAGCGCCAAGAAGTAAGGGGCTATCAATTTTTACAACGTTTCCAAATTTTTTAGGAAGAGAAAAATCTAACTTATTTAAAGAAGGAGAAATATCTAAGAGTTTTAATCCTAGTACTAAAATAACGCCGCCGATAATTAGGGTAATCACTGAATTTAAAATAGAGGACATTTTAAAAGCGGAACCGACTAGACCTAAAATTCCTCCAAGAATAAAAAAACCAACTACTCGTCCTAGATTAAATAATAAGTGAGGAATAAACTTTTGTTTACTATTTGCTTCGGGATGATTTTTAGCATAAGTAGCGGCTAAGCTGAAAACTAATCCGCCCACTAAAGCTAAACAAGTAGAGACGCCAGCGACTAGTCCGACCAAAATTGCTAGCGGCCAAGAAAATTCTCCTTTAATTAATCCGCCAAAATCAAGAATATTAGTTTGATTTAGGAGCCAATAAAATATTAAAATAGCGGCCGTAACCGAAATAAAATAACTTAAGTCTTTTTTTCCTCCAGAATCTGAATCGGTTTTTCCTAAACCATAACCAGCAGCTTTTAAATTAGCGGCAATTTCTTCTAATTTAGGTTCATCACCCTCATAGGTTATTTCTGCTAAGCCGGTTCGATGATTTACTTCGGCTTTTTTAACATTCTTAATTTCTTTAAGGCTATCTTCGGTTAATATTTCACAGGCTTTACAATGCAAACCCGCAATGGGAACGACGAGTTTATTTGCCATATATTTCAATCTAGTTATTTTTATTTTTAGGTCTAATTATTTAGAAGCTAATTTATTTACTTTAAGAATTTCATCTAGCATCTTAGTTTTTAATTTTTCATTTTTCGACGCCATTGCATTTTTAAAGCAAGTATTTAGATGGCGACTGAGGAGCATTTGATGAGCTGACTTAAGTAGGCCAATGGCGGCTAGGTTTTGTTGCATAATATCAACACAGTACTCTCCCTCCTCAGTCATAGTGAGTAATTTATCAGTTAGGCTTCTCGCTTTTTTGAAATTAATTAAAATTTCTTTGGTATCATTTATCATATTTTTATAGTTAATCTCAACACCTGGGGTGTAGGTATTAAAATTATACTCTATTGCTTTTATGACGTCAAATGATATATTTAAATTATGATAGATAATACTCCCTTGGCTGCTTATTTCCGCCCTAAAAATCTGGTGGAATTTATTGGTCAAGAAAAAGCGATTGGAAAAGATACTTGGCTTCTGCAAGCGATAAAAGAAGATCGAGTTCCATCCTTAATTTTTTGGGGGCCGCCTGGAAGCGGTAAGACGACCCTCGCTTTTATAATAGCCAAAGAGACTAAAGCAGAGTTTGTTGAATTTAGTGCGACCTCCAGTGGGGTTAAGGATTTAAAAGTTGTCGTTGAAAGGGCTAAAGAAGGAAAAAGACTGGGTCAGAAAACAATTTTATTTATTGATGAAATTCATCGTTGGAATAAGGCTCAACAAGACGCCCTTTTACCTCAAGTAGAAAATGGGACGATTACCTTAATTGGGGCAACAACTGAAAATCCTAGTTTTGCTGTTAATGGCGCTTTGCTTTCTCGCGTGAAACTGATTGTCTTAGAGGCTTTACTAAAAGAAGATTTAGAGAAAATTGTAAAAGGTGCGGCTAAACGTTTAAATATAAAATTAACTAAAGAATTGAGCGGCTTGATTGCTCAAGTTGCAAACGGAGACGCGCGTAAGGCCTTGAGTATTTTAGAGAGTGCGCATGAACATAAAGGTGAAATTACTACTCAACTCATTAAAGATATAATTAATAAGCCAGGCTTACTATATGATAAGAATGGCGAAGAACATTATAATTTAATTTCTGCTTTGCATAAATCAATGCGCGGGAATAATCCCGATGCGACGGTTTATTATCTTACAAGAATGATAAGCGCGGGCGAAGACCCTTTATATATTGCGCGTCGTTTAATTAGATTTGCCTCTGAGGATATTGGACTAGCTAATAATAGTGCCCTAATGTTAGCGACCGCGACGTATGACGCCTGTCAGCGTATTGGGGTTCCTGAGTGTGGCGTTAATTTAGCTCATTGTGCGATCTATTTAGCAAAATCACCTAAAAGCATTGCTGTTTATGATGCTTATACTAACGCTCAGCTAGAAATAGAAAAAAGTGGAAATCTTCCAGTTCCTTTGTATTTAAGAAATGCACCGACGAAAATGATGAAGGATTTAGATTATGGTAAAAATTATAAATATACTCCTTTGCAGGACGATTCTAATCAAGAATATTTACCAGAGAAAATAAAAGGAAAAAAATTTTTTAAGTCGAGCACCTCCTCTTCAATACCGCCTCATCTTAAAACAGCTTAGCTTAAAAACATTTAGCGCGTCTTCCTGAGCGCGAGCTTATAGCCACGGCCCGAAAAAGTATGAATTAAATCCTTTTTGTTATTTTGATTAAGTTTCCGTCTTAAACTATTAATGTGAGTTTCAATAGAATTAGAAAATGGGTCAGCATTATAGTCCCAAACATTTTCTAAAATTTCTCCTCGAGAGACAACCTCGTTTTGACGACGCAATAAATATTCAAGTAAACAATATTCGCGTCTAGTTAAATATAATTCTACTCCCCCGCGTCTAAAACATTTAGCGGTAACGTTAAAAGTTAAGTCTCCAAGGCGAGTAATGATTTCTTTGATTTTTTGCGGGCGCTTTAAGAGAGCTTTTATTCTTAGTAAAAGTTCGTCAAATAAAAACGGCTTAGTTATATAATCATCGACTCCTAAGTTAAAAGCTTTTTGTTTATCTTCAATTTCTGATTTAACAGTGAGCATAATTACCGGGATATGATTTTTTTCTTTTCGTATTTCTTCTAAAACTTCTACTCCAGACATTTTAGGAAGAGCATAATCAAGCAGAATTAAATCGTAGCCTCCAGTACGAGCTAGAAAGGCTCCTCGTTCGCCGTCAGTTGCTGATTCAACTAGAAAAAAATGAGCGTTGAGACTTTTTTTTAAAAATTCGACGATGCTTATTTCATCATCGATAATAAGAATTTTCATATTTTTCAGATTGTTATTTGTTTAATTACATAGTAGATTATAGCGGGAGTAGCTTAAATAATATTTAAGTTTTTTATTGAAAAAAAATAAATTTCCTGTCCGAGTGCCTAAAATTAAAAAATTTGCGAAAAACGGAATAAAATAGTAATATTAAGCCAGATAGTAATCGATAAATATCAGGTAAGATTCTAAAATTATGTCTAAAGTGTTATCAAAACAAGAGCCAAAGGGAACTAGCGATTGGCTACCAGATGAATTTGCGACTCGCAAATATATTTTTGATTGTTGGCGTCGCGTTTGTTTACGTTATGGTTTTGAAGAATATTTAACTCCGATTGTTGAAAATGCTGATATCTATCGGGCTAAATCCGGGGAAGATGTTGGTGGAAAGGAGTTAGTTACTTTTACTGACCTTGGCGGTCGAGAACTTTCTATTCGCCCCGAGATGACTCCTTCAGTTGTAAGGATGGTTTCTAAAATATATGGCGCTAGCCCAAAGCCATTGAAATATTTTTCGATTGCGAATTTCATGCGTAATGAGAAACCGCAACGCGGCCGTAATCGTGAATTTTGGCAGCTTAATTGTGATATCTTTGGGAGTGCGAATGAGGCGGCTGATTTAGAAATTTTATCTTTAGCACTCGATTTAGTTCTGGAGTTTGATCCGCCCACTGATTCATTTGCACTCTGTTTAAATAGTCGTCGTTTGATTGATGGTGTTTTAGAACTGGTTAGCGCTAATAAATTAAAATCAAACGGAAAGTCTTTAGTTGTTAGAACCTTGGATAAATGGAAAAAATTGCCACAAACTGCAATTTCTGAACGTTTACAAGAAGCAGGTTTAAAAAAAGAAGCAATTATTATTTTAGAACAGTTTATGTCCTGTCGTAGTTTAGAGGAAGTCGCGGAAAAGATACCAGATTTAAAAAATAATTTAGGATTCTTAGAAATAGATAATGCTATTAAAGCTTTAGCCGATTTAGGCTATGGAGATTTTATAGAATTTGATCCTTCGGTAATTCGTGGTTTTGATTATTATGACGGTTTAGTCTTTGAAGTATTTGATAAGCATCCTGATAATAACCGCGCTATGTTTGGTGGTGGTCGTTATAACGGTTTAGCGGAAATTTTTGGAGAGAAGAATTTTCCGGCGGTTGGTTTTGCTCCTGGAGATGAAGCGGCTAAATTATTTTTAGAAAGTTGGAAGTTATTGGATAGGGGTCGTTATGGTTTGCAGGAAAAATATTATTTACCGCTATTATCAAGCGACCTTATTCTAGCTACTCGTAAACTTGCTAAGCGTTTGCGTTCTTCTGGATTCAATATTTTTTCTGGATTAGAAGAACAAAAAATCGCTAAAGCTTTAGAGTTTGCAAATAAGAAAGGATTTGAGAAAATGATTATCTTTGGGGCTGATGAGGGTAAGATTGGAAAATATAAAATTAAGGATATGAAAACTGGCGCTCAACTTGAAAAAAGGGTATAATGAAGTATATTAAAATATATATGGAAAATTTACAAAATGATTTTGTTTCTAACGAAAAAAAGTCATACAAATGGAGTTTTGGTAAATTATTAGCTTCGTCTTTATCTGGTTTTATCGCCGGAGTAATCGTCGCTAGTTTATTCTTCTATGCTCTATTTGACCTTGCTTGGAAAGCAAATATAGGCTTAGGGATGTAATTGGTTTAATTTTAGCCTTTTGTTATAAAATCGGTACTAAAATCGGTAAGTTTTAGCTATTTTTTGCTTGACAAGAGATTATTTATATATTATTATTAATAAATAGTTCGTCAAAAGCGCGACTAACGGTCGCGTTTTCTGTTGGCCGAATTACGGCCTTTTTAGGCTTTTAAAAGCAATTTTATGGAAATAAGAAACATCGCCATTATCGCTCACGTTGATCATGGTAAAACAACCTTAACTGATTCACTTCTACGTCAGACCGGCATGGTTACTGATAATACTACTATGGATAGTAATTCCATAGAGCAAGAAAGAGGAATTACGATTTATGCAAAAAATGCTAGTCTTTTTTATAGGGACTCAAAAATAAATATTGTTGATACTCCAGGCCATGCCGATTTCAGTTCTGAAGTTGAGCGCGTTTTACGTTCTATCGATTCGGTTCTTTTAGTTGTTGATGCTCAAGAAGGTCCTATGCCTCAGACTAAATTTGTTTTAAAGAAATCTTTAGAATTAGGTTTGAAACCGATTGTTGTTATTAATAAAGTAGATAAGCCAGCCGCTAGACCAGCTGAAGTTGCGGAAATGGTTTATGAATTATTTTTAGATTTAGGTGCTAATGATGAACAGCTTGATTTTCCAGTTGTTTATACAATTAGTAAGGGCGGCTTAGCCGGACTTAAGGCTGATGAATTATCCGATAATCTTAATCCGCTTTTAGATACAATTTTAACTCATGTTCTACCAGCCTCTAATCCTAGTGTTGAAGAAGAAGCATTACTCGCTCAACCTTTTAATCTAGCTTATGATAATTTTTTAGGTAGGTGTGCAATTGCTAGAATTTATCAAGGAAAAATTCAGAGTGGCCAACAAGTAATAGTTAAGGATTTGGAAAATAAAGATAGAACGGGGAAAATTACCAAGTTATATACCTTTAAAGGTTTAGCTAGACAAGAAGTTCAAGAAGCTTCTGTTGGTGATATCGTTTTAGTCGCTGGTTTACCTGATATTTATATTGGAGAAACTATTTGTGTTAATTCCAATCAAACTCCTTTACCAGCAATTAATATTGATGAGCCAACTATTTGTTTAAGCTTTTTAGTTAATAATTCACCACTTGCTGGACGTGAAGGAAAATTTGTTACCAATCGTCAAATTAAAGAACGTTTAGAAAAGGAATTAGAAGTTAACGTTGGTTTAAAAATTGATTTTTCCGACATGAACTCTTATAAAGTTTATGGTCGTGGCGAATTACATATCGCTGTTTTATTAGAAAATATGCGCCGTGAAGGCTTCGAACTTCAAGTTTCTCAACCTCAAGTAATTGTTAAGGAAGAGGACGGTGTGAAGATGGAGCCTTTTGAAGAAGCTAGTATTGATATTCCTGAAGCATCTTCTGGGGTTATTATTGAGAAGATGTCGAAACGTCGTGGCCAAATGACTGATTTAAAAACTCATAACGGTCAAACCAGAATTATTTTTGCAATTCCAACTAGAGGGCTTCTTGGTTATCGTGAAGAATTTGTAGTTGATACTCGCGGTGAAGGTATTCTGTGCTCTCACTTTTTAGGATTCAGAGAAATGGCTGGCGATATTGAAAGATCAGCGCTTGGTTCTATGGTTTCAATGGTAACTGGAAAAGCCTTAGCCTTCTCTTTGTGGAATTTACAGGATAGAGGTGTTTTATATATTCATCCAAATACTGAAGTCTATGAAGGAATGGTAATTGGGAATGTTGCTAAGGGAAATGATTTAGCAGTTAATCCGATTAAAGGTAAGAAGCTAACTAATGTTCGTGCTTCCGGTTCTGATGAAGCAATTACTTTAACTCCACCTTGGGAACTTAGTTTAGAGAGAGGTTTAAGTATTATTAATGACGACGAATATCTTGAGGTTACTCCAAAAAGTATCAGAATGCGTAAGAAATTTTTAACTGAGAACGATAGAGCAAAGGCGAAGAGATAATCACTATTATATTTAAAAGTAAAAGAGCTGCTTTTTTAGCGGCTCTTTATTTTTTTGCTTTTTTATGCTATAATAATGAGAACAAAATTAGTATTTATTTTATTTAAAAATGAAAAAATTATGAAAAAAGGTATTATTGCCGCGATAGCTGTTGTGGTTATTGTCGGCGCTTGGTTCTGGATGTCTTATAATAAATTAATAACCGTTAACGAGGCTGTAGATAATCAATGGGCTCAAGTTGAGGTTCAATATCAACGTCGTTTAGACTTGATTCCAAATTTAGTGGAATCAGTTAAAGGGGCTATGGGTCAGGAACAAGATATTTTCACGGCTTTAGCGGAGGCAAGGACTCGTTATGCTGGAGCTACTAGCGGGAATGATAAAGTTGCCGCTGCTGGCCAAGTTGAAAGTGCTCTTGGAAGATTATTGGTTGTGATGGAAAATTATCCGCAGTTAAAATCAATTGAGACTGTTCAAACTTTAATGGCTCAACTTGAGGGAACTGAAAATCGTGTGAGTGTTGAAAGAACTCGCTTTAATGATCAAGTTCGATTGTTTAATGTAATGGTGAAACGTCTACCAATGAGCTTAATCGCTGGTTCATTAGGATTTGCTGAAAAGATTTATTTTCAAGCAGCTGATGGTTCAGAGAATGCTCCTAAAGTAGATTTACAGTTAAATAAATAATCGTTTTAGCTCGATAATAATTTTCTCATTTTCACATGCTAAAACGTTTTTTTCTCATTTTAAGTTTAGTTTTTATTGTAACCGTGAGTTCGGCCGGGGCTTATTTTAGTCCCGGTAAACCGACTGGCTTTGTTAATGATTATGCGCTTATTTTAAGCGGAGAACAAAAAATTGCTCTTGAAAATAAATTAACTCAATTTTCGCAAGCGAGTAGCAATGAAATATCGATCGTAACGATTAAGAGCTTAGACGGCGATACAATTGAAAACTTTGCTAACAAATTGTTTGAAGAATGGGGAATCGGTAATGCTAAAAAAGATAATGGAATTTTATTGCTTATTGCCCTTGATGATAAAAAGATGCGTCTTGAAGTTGGCTATGGCCTTGAAGGCGCTGTTCCAGACGCAACTGCCTTTCAGATTATAAACAAAACGCTTAAGCCAGCTTTTCAGAGTAGTGATTATTATGGCGGAATCGATAAAGCAGTTGATCAAATTATTGCTGCGACTCGTGGTGAGTATCAGGCGGAAACAAGTAGTCGTGCTGGAAGTTTATTTTCAAGGTTAAATGCGGATTCGATTTTTACTATAGTTCTAATTGTTTTTTATTTGCTTGCTACTTTACGACGTTATCTTGCTAAAAGTAAGTCTTGGTGGGAGGGCGGAGCTTTTGGTCTTGTGTTTGGTTTGATTATTGCGGCTATTTTTTTCAGTACGGCTTTATATTTTATTGTATTACCGTTTATACTCGCACTGTTAGGATTATTTTTTGATTATTTAGTTTCTCGAGTTTTACCACAACCTAAAATAGGAAAAAAGGACGGAGGCTTTTGGATTTTTCCGGGTGGCGGCGGATTCGGCGGCGGTTCATCTGGAGGCGGATTCGGCGGATTCGGCGGAGGCTCTTCTGGTGGAGGCGGTTCATCTGGAGGCTGGTAAGCTTAATATTTTGGTAAACAATTTTGAAGTAGTTGGTCAGTAAAAAGAGGCTAAGGCCTCTTTTTTGATGGTATGGTTTTTATTGGTTTAATTTTTATTGGAGCGAAAGATAGGCGATGGATGGGGCAGGGGCCAAATTCTTTTATTTTTTCGAGATGAACTTTTGTTCCATATCCTTTATGCTTTGCAAATAAATATTCTGGGTATTTTTTATCAAGCTCGCTCATGAGCCAATCACGGCTTACTTTAGCGATTATAGAAGCGGCGGCAATGACCCAAACTTTAGCATCGCCCTGGATAATGGCGGTTTGCGGGGTATCAATTTTAGGAATTTTAAAACTACCGTCAGTTAAAATATATTCAGGTTGCACTTTTAATTTTTTTATAGAGCGACGCATAGCCAAGAAACTTGCCTGCAAAATATTTATTTTATCAATATCTTCATTATTTACGATTCCGATTTCAACGGCTAAAACTTTTTCACGAATAGCTTTAAATATTTTCTCCCTATTTTTAGCGGTTAATTTTTTTGAATCGGCGACCAACTCTAAATCCCCAGGCTCTATTTGAAAATCTTGACCAATAACAACACAGGCTGCCACAACGGGTCCAGCGAGCGGTCCGCGACCAGCTTCGTCTACCCCACCTATATATTTATAGCCTAATTCGAGAAATTTCTTTTCGGTTTCAAGATTTAACATATAAGTTCAGTATAGCATATTTGGCTGATTTTAGCATATAATATTAAAAAATAGGCCTAATTTATCAAAATAGTTCAGTTTGCTATTGACATATGTTTTTATTTGTTCTATAATGTTATCCAGCGATTAATTATGCTTTGTTAATAAGGAGGTGCTTAATTGGTTTCCAGATAAGGACAAAACACAGAAAGGCAAGGAAACTAATTCAAGGAGCGGCGATACAGAACCGCCCCAGGGACAGGAATGTCTCTTTAAATTTGTGAAGGGTTGAATGAATTCCATTCAACCCTTTTTTTATTTTTTAGGATAGTCTCTTCAGATATTTACTTTTTTTTATTCGTGTGTTAATAGGAACTTAGAGGATGCTTTAGTCTAACCCCCATGGTTGATGCACCCAAGTTAAACAGCGGAGCCCGTTTCTGAAAAGAGCGGGCTTTTTACTTGGCTCGTGATTATTTTAGTGGGATATGTTAAAATAATGAAATAAAACTATATGAAAAAAGAATATTTTTTATTTATTATTGTTATTGTAATCGTGATATCGGCTATTATTTTGCGTATTCTACCGTATAAATTATCTGTTCCCAAGATAGAAGTCCCGAAAATAGAGTTGCCGGCTACTTCAACTAGCCCAGAAATCATTCCTCCGGTATCTTCAGTCGCTTCAACTAGTCCGGAAATTTTACTACCGACTGCCTCAACTAGTCCGGAAGTAATTATGAAAAATCCTATTCCCGGAATGCTTGTTTCCTCGCCGTTAACCGTTGAAGGCCGAGCTCGAGGTGGTTGGTTTTTTGAAGCAACATTGCCAGTTAAATTAATTGCACAAAATGGTGATATTATTTTAGCTAGTTATGGTAAGGCGCAGAGCGATTGGATGACGACTGATTTAGTTCCATTTGTTTCAGTTTTAGAATTCACGACAACGGCAACGAGTGGTCATGTGGTGATATCAAAAGATAATCCATCCGGATTACCAGAATATGATGCTTCAATTTTAATTCCAGTTTTGTTTCAATAATATTAATACTGTATATTATGTTAGACCTTTATTTGTATAATACTTTAAGCCGCAAAAAAGAAATTTTTCAACCGATTAATAAAAATCAGGTTGGGTTGTATACTTGCGGACCAACAGTTTATAATTTTGCTCATATCGGAAATTTGCGTACTTATTTATTCGAAGACTTTTTGAAAAGAGTTTTGGAATATAATAAGTATAAAGTAAAACATATCATGAATATTACCGATGTCGGTCATTTAACTGGTGATATGGATATGGGCGAAGATAAGATGGAAAAAGGAGCGCAAAGAGAGGGAAAAAGTGCTTGGCAGATTGCTGAACTTTATACAGAAGCATTTAAAGAGGATATCCGTCTTTTAAATATTTTAGAACCAAGTGGTTATCATAAAGTAACTGATAATATTCCTGAACAGATTGCATTAATAAGTAAGCTAGAAAAAAAAGGTTATACCTATAAAACTAGCGATGGAATTTACTTCGATACAGCAAAAATAAAAAACTATAACAAGCTCAGCCATCTTCCTCTGGAAACATTAAAAGAAGGAGCAAGAGTTGAAAAAAATCCTGAGAAAAAAAATCCGACTGATTTTGCACTTTGGAAATTTTCTCCTATTGGCGCCAAAAGACAAATGGAATGGAGCTCTCCTTGGGGGGTCGGTTTTCCTGGCTGGCATATCGAATGTTCGGCGATTAGTTTAAAATATTTAGGTAAAAATCTTGATATTCATTGCGGCGGAGCTGATCATATAAATATTCATCATACTAACGAAATTGCTCAATCGGAAGCGGCAACGGGCAAGACATTTTTTAATTATTGGCTTCATGGCGCTTTCTTAAATATTGTTGGTGGTAAGAAAATGGCGAAGAGTGAGGATGGCTTTTTAACTTTGAAGAAGGCCTTAATTGATAAAGGTTTAAATCCATTAGCTTATCGTTTTGCGGATTGCCAAGTCCATTATCGTAAGCCGATGGAATATAGTGAAGATAATTTGCGCCAAGCCGAACAAGGTCTAGATAAATTATGGGAGCAAGTTGCGACTTTGGGCTCTGTAAAAGGAAAAATTGATTTAGACTTACAAGAGAAATTTGTTAAAGCCGTTAATGATGATTTAAATATCCCTAAAGCACTGGCTGTTTTAGCATCGATATTTAAAGCTAAAATAAGTTCGGCCGATAAACTAGCGACAGTTTTAGATTTTGATAAGATATTTGGTTTTGATTTAAAAAATTCTGTTAATTATATTAAGGGGGAGGTAAGCTCCTCAGCCTTACCTGTTAAGATTCAAGAGTTAGCAGCGGCTAGGCTTAAGGCTCGTTTAAATAAAGATTGGAAAGAATCTGATAAACTTAGAGATGATATAAAGGCGGCCGGATATTCAATCGAAGATACAGCCGCAGGTCAGAAAATAAAGAAAAATTAAGAGAGTATTGAAATGAGAGATAATAATTTTTGGAAAAAATTAAAAGCAAGCGGTAAGCCGATTTTAGCTTTAGCGCCGATGGCTGGATTTACCGATTCTGCTTTTCGGCGTATCTGTAAGGGTTATGGTGCTGATGTTTTATATAGTGAGATGGTTTCAGCAACAGCGTTATATTATAGCGATAGAATTGGTACTCAAAAAAAGGGGAAGAATTCTAAAAATCCGACCATAGAGTTGATGGATTTTAAAAAAAGAGCCGAAAAATATTATGTAGTTCAGCTTTTTGGTTCTAAGCCAGAGCATTTTGCTGCGGCCGCTAAACTCATTACCGCTAAAATAAAACCAGACGGGATTGATATTAACTTTGGTTGTCCAGTGAGTAAAATTATTAAACAAGGTGCTGGTGCTGATTTAATGAAGAATCTCGCTCAATCACGAGCAGTAATCGAAGCGGTCTTAGCAGAAACTAATTTGCCGGTTTCTATTAAAATACGAGCTAAGTCGGGCGAGATGGGAGCGATTGAGTTTTTAAAAAATATTTCCGATTTAAATATTGCAGCCGTGATGATTCATGGGAGAACTTTGAGTCAGGGCTTTGCTGGTAAGCCTGATTTTAAATTAATTAAGGAAGTGCGTAAATATTTTCCCGGCGTTGTTATCGCTAATGGGGGAATTATTGATTTAGCAAGTGCTCAGGAAGCCTTAAAAGAAAGTGGGGCCGATGGTTTAGGATTAGCTCGAGGAATATTGGGTAGACCATGGCTATTTAAAGAGATAAAAAAGAATAAGCAGCTAGATTTAAAGATTTCTCAAATTTTTAAGTTAATTATTAGCCATGCGACCAGAGTTAGTAAAATTAAAGGTAAAAATGCGATGATAGAATTACGTAAACATCTTGTTTGGTATGTGCAGGGTTTAGAAGGGGCGAGTAAAATGCGCGAAAAGTTGGTTACTGTTAACAATCTCCAAGAATTAAAAAAAATAATTAAGGAATATAAAAAATAATTATGACTCTCTATATTAACACTGCCTCTCAGGATGAAATAATTATTGCAATTTCTGAGGGAACTAAAAAAATCGCTCAAAAAAAATTTAAAGCTGGAAGGGCACAGGCTGAGAAATTATTACCAGCGATTGATAGGCTATTAAAATCAAAAAAAATAAAGTTAATCCAATTAAAAAAAATATTGGTTGCTGATTATGGTGGAAGTTTTACTTCTTTAAGAATTGGCGTTGTGACTGCAAATGCTTTAGGTTATGCTTTAAAAATTCCAGTTGAACCAGAAGCAGGGATTAAAATCGCTAAAAAGTTTTCTAGCTATTCAATTGTTGAACCAATATATAGCGCTGAACCGAACATTGGTAAGAAGAAAACCCCTGTGCACTAGCTGTTGAAAACTTTTTACAATTTTGTCAAAAAATTTCCAATTAAAAAAGCTACTTGTTGATAAGTAGCTTTTTTTATTGTTTTTTCTCTTGTTTTAGGCTAAATAAAAGTGTTGACCATAGGGGGCTCGTGGTGTATAATTGAACTTGTAAGGTGAATTGTGGGGAACAGAGGGGAAACATAAAATAATTTTTGTTTTGAGAATATGTTCATCGGTGAATACAATCACAGCTTAGATGATAAAGGGCGTTTAGCTATTCCAGCTAAATTCCGTATCATCTTAAAAAAAGGAGCAGTTGTAACTAAGGGTTTAGATAACTGTTTGTTTTTGTATTCAAAAGAACAATTCGAAATTATTGCGAAAAAATTTGCCGCCCTACCACTTAGTCAATCAAAAGCTCGAGCCTTCGCGCGGCATATGCTAGCGGGAGCGATGGATGTTGAATTTGATAATCAGGGAAGAATTACTTTACCGGAATATTTAAGAAAATTTTCCAGTCTTAAGAAAAAAATTATTGTTGCCGGTTTATATAATCATTTAGAAATTTGGGATGAAGCGGCTTGGAATAGATATAAGATAGAATCCGAAAAGAATAGTAACGCTATTGCTGAAGAATTAGGGGACTTAGGAATTTAGTATGGAATATAATCATATCCCGGTGATGCTAAGTGAAATAATAGAAGCACTTAATCCAAAAATAGGCGGGAAATTTATTGATTGTACTTTAGGTGGTGCGGGATATACTATGGCGATTGCTAAAATGGTTGGAGCTAAAGGAAAGGTGTTGGGGATTGATCTTGATGTAAATGCCCTTAAAAATGCAAGTCAGAAAATTAAAGATAGTAAGTTGAAAAATGTTATTCTAGCTCAAGGAAACTTTAGAAATCTAAAGGAACTAGCGGTTGAAAATTTTAGTGAAAAACAGAAATTTGATGGAATAGTTTTTGATTTAGGACTTTCATCATTTCAACTTGATGACGAAAGCCGCGGATTTTCCTTTAAAGGCGAAAGACCATTAAATATGGCTTTTGGTCCTAAATCGGAAAACGATACCATTAGCATTATTAATAATTATCCCTTACTGGAATTGACTAGAATTTTTAGAGAATATGGTGAAGAAAGGATGGCATATCAGATTGCTAAGGCTATTGTTGACGCACGTAGAACTAAAAGAATCGAAAAGACTTCTGATTTAGTTAGTATTATTGAAGATAAAATACCTTTACGTTTTAGAACTAAAATTCACCCCGCAACTAGAATTTTTCAAGCTTTAAGAATGGAAACTAATACGGAACTTAAAAATTTAGAAGAAGTTTTACCAAGTGCGATTGCGTTATTGAAAAAAGGAGGAATACTCGCAGTTGTTTCTTTCCATAGTGGTGAAGATAGAATTGTAAAATGGTTTTTAAGGAATAATTTGGAAGTAAATATTTTAACTAAGAAGCCCTTGATTCCTTGCGCTCAGGAGGCTGCCGAAAATCCTCGAGCAAGAAGTGCGAAACTTAGAGTTGCCACTAAGTTATAGATTGAATAATTTTTAAATTAATTATATTTTTGAAGTCTTATGACTAAGATTGTAAATTGCTACAACGCTCAGCTTAAACCAAAAACCAAGAAGCATTCTGTGAATTTAAAAATTTTTAATTTTTGTTTGTTTGCAGCTTTATTTTCTCTCGGTTTTGCTTATCTTATTGGCATTAGCGATTTAACAGTTAAAGGTTTCGTTTTGCAAGAAATGAAAAATCAATCTTCTAACTTGGCTTCCGAAAAAAGAGATAATGAGCAACAAGTTGATTCTCTACAATCATACTATGCTCTTAATTCTAGGGCACAGAAGCTTGATATGGTTGTTATAAATGATATTGAATATTTATCAGCTGGGAGTCATGTAGTTGCTAAGAAATAATCCAGTGTTAAAAAAATTCGGCTAGCTTTTATGTGGCGAGACCCTAAAAACAATGGTCGCTCTCTCAGAGACGCGGTAAATAATAATCGTCTGCGCGTGGTCGTGGCGGTTATTTTTTTATTAATGGGGTCTTTGTTGTATAAACTTTATAGTGTTCAAATTGGGCAGTTTGATTTATATACGGCGATGGCCTCTTCTCAGCATCAAGTTTATAGTAAATTAAAGCCTGAGCGTGGAAAGATATTTTTAAGTGAGGAAATAAAGGGAGTAGAAAAATTTTATCCGTTAGCTACTAACAAAGATTTTGCTGAAGTTTTTATTGTTCCCAAAGATATTACTTATCCGGAAATTTTTGCTGAAAAATTGTTTAACTTTTTAGACAAGCCAAAGCTAGAAATGGGGGGTAATAATCCAGCAACAGGAACGAAAGTTACCGTCTCTACTACAACTAAAGAAGAAATTATTGCAAAATATTTAAAAAAACTTGATAAACCTGGCGATCCGTATGAGCCCTTGGTTAGTAAATTGTCTGGCGAGGATTTAATTAAACTTTTTTCTTATCTTTCTTCTGTTGATAATTCGTCAACCTCTTCGCCGGCTTTAGTAGTTCCTGAGGAATTAGAATTGAAGTTAGGTCGATTAGTCTATAAGAGTGACCCAGAAAAAGAGTTCGAAGTTCCTGGATTTGGTTTTGATTTACAAAAATATAGATATTATCCTGAAAATGAAATCGCTGCTCATCTTTTAGGCTTTGTTACTTATGTTGACGGTGAAGGTCAGGGTAAGTATGGCTTGGAAGAATTTTTTAATGAAGAACTTTTTGGAAAATATGGTTCACTGAAATCAGAAAAGGGAGGTAGGGATAGTATGATGATTGTAAACGATAGAGAATATATAAAACCTGAAGCGGGGAGTGATTTAGTTTTAACGGTTGATCGTAATATTCAATTTGCTGTTTGTGATAAATTAAAACAATCAGTTAAAAAACTGAGCGCAGCTGGTGGTTCAGTAATAGTAATGGAAGTAAAAACAGGAGCGATTATTGCAATGTGTTCTGAGCCGGCTTTTAACCCTAATGATTTTAAAGAAGTACATGATATTTCTTATTACAATAATCCCGCGGCTTATTATCAATATGAACCGGGCTCGGTATTTAAAACGGTAACCATGGCGATTGCAATTGATCAAGGGAAGGTTTCTCCGTCAACGACGTATAAGGATGAGGGGCAGATTATGATTAATGGTTGGCCTAAACCAATTAAGAATGCTGATTTTTCTACATTCGGTCCGCACGGTGTCGTTGATATGACCGTTGTGTTGGATAATTCTCTTAATACGGGAGCTATCTTTGCCATGAATCAAGTTGGCCCTAAAGTTTTTGCTGATTATGTAAAAAAGTTTGGTTTTGGAGAGAGGACGGGTGTTGAGCTTGGTTCGGAAAGTGCGGGGAATATTGATAACTTATTAAAAAATAAAGTAAGAGAAATTGATGCTGCGACTGCTTCCTTCGGCCAAGGTATAGCGGTTACTCCGCTGCAGATGATAATGCCTTATCAAGCGATTGCTAATAAGGGGATGATGATGAAGCCCTATATTATTAAGAGTATTCTTCGTCCTAATGGTAAGCGCGATGAGATTACACCCAAACAAGCAGGCCGCGTGATTTCCGAAAAAACAGCTTCAACTATTTCGGGCATGTTAGTTAATGTGGTTGAAAAGGGCCATTCAAAAGGAGCGGCTATTCCGGGATACTATATAGGAGGTAAAACGGGGACGGCGCAGGTTGCAACTATGGGAGGATATAGTACTAGTGATTATGTTCATACTTTTATTGGCATTGCGCCAATTGAGGAACCGGCCTTTGTAATGCTAACTAAAGTTGACAGTCCTAAGGGTATCCAATATGCTGAAGGTTCAGCTGTTCCTTTATTTAAGGATATTGCTGATTTCATTCTAAATTATTACGCCGTTCCCAAAACTAGGAAATAAACCAATTTCTCAATATATAAGAGGGCTATGAAGAAGATACTGCAGTTAAAACTGAAAATCGCCGCCAAACTTATTCTGCACAAGTATAAGCCGGTTGTTGTTGGAATAACTGGCTCTATTGGAAAAAGTAGTGCTAAAGAAGCGATATATCATGTTTTACAAAAAAAGCTTAACGTGAGGACGAGTTTTAAGAACTATAATAATGAAATAGGGTTACCGCTTACCGTTATTGGTCTCGAGTCTCCAGGTAGGAATATTTTAGGCTGGATTCAGGTTTTTGCAAAAACACTGAATCTTTTGTTTTTTAAGGATGAATTATACCCCCAAGTTTTAGTTTTAGAGATGGGGATTGATAGGCCGGGCGATATGGAATATTTAACTTCCATTGTTAAGATTGATATTGCGGTTGTAACTTCAGTGAGTTATTCTCACTTAGAGTATTTTGGAAATTTACAAAATATAAAGAAAGAAAAACAAGTTTTAGTTGAGAAATTAGATAGCCAGGGATTAGCAATTTTAAATTATGATAGTGAGTCAGTAAAGGAGATGGCGGAATTTAGTAAGGCGAGAATTTTAAGCTACGGGTTAAAAGATGGAGCAGATTTGAAGGCTCAAGATATTGTTTATAATTTTACTCGTGGTTCTTATGAGCTCTCTGGGATTAATTTCAAGTTAAATGATAAGGGCTCAATTGTCCCGGTTTTTATGCATAATATTATGTCGGAGCCGGCTTTATATTCTGCTTTAGCCGCCGCCGCAGTTGGTTTATATTTTAAAATGAATTTAGTAGAGATTGCTTCGGCTTTAAGTGACTTTAGTTTACCGGCAGGGAGGATGAATCTCTTGCCTGGGATTAAACATTCCTTCATAATAGATGATACTTATAATTCATCACCAGAAGCGGCTATTTCGGCAGTAAATATTTTGGGTGAAATTAGTATCGATAAGGGCGCTCATAAATATGCGGTGATGGGCGATATGCTGGAGATTGGTTCTTATACTGAAGAAGGGCATCGTTTGGTTGGAAAAACTATTAGTGAACGTAAAATAGATTATTTAATTTCTGTTGGCGAGAAAGCGCGTGATTTTATGCGAGGTGCTAAAGATGCGGGGCTAGATGCGGATAATATATTTTATTTTGATAAACCGGAAGACGCAGGACGTTTTTTGCAAAATAAGATTAAGGAAGGAGATGTCTTATTGATTAAAGGGTCACAAGGAGTTCGCATGGAAAAGATAGTGAAAGAATTAATGGCTGAGCCAGAAAGAGCGGCTGAACTCTTAGTAAGACAAGATAAAAAATGGCAGAAGTAAATTATATTTATGAAGATAATTATTCTTGGTGGGCAGGGAAATCTTGGATCGCAAATAGTAAAAATATTTGAACAGGACCATGAGGTTTTTTCTTTTGATAGAACTGACTTTAACGCACTTGATAAAGAAGTGCTTTTTTCCGTGGTTAATAAAATAAGGCCAGATATTTTAGTTAATTGTGTTGCCTATAATGCGGTTGATAAGTGCGAAGATAAAGATGGCTATTCCGATGCTCTAGCACTTAATCGCGATTTACCAGCTAATTTAGCTGAATTAGCTTTAAAATTAGATTTTGTGTTGATGCATTTTTCGACTGATTATGTTTTTAGTGGTTTAGAAACAAAGCGCGAATTTTCTGAAGATGATACACCAAACCCAATTAATAAATATGGTGAAAGCAAATTTCTAGGAGAAAGAGAAATTGAACGTCAGGCTGAAAGAGGTCTTAAATATTATTTAATTAGGACTTCTAAACTTTTTGGTCCTAAAGGCGATAGCCCTCAGGCAAAGCCGAGTTTTTTTGACATAATGTTATCTTTGGCGCAAGATAAAAAAGAGTTAACCGTAGTTAATGAAGAACTTAGCTGCTTTACATATACACTTGATTTAGCAGCTGCTACTGCACGTTTAATTTCTTCCCGAGCTCCACTTGGTATTTATCATTTGGTAAACGAGGGGGCAGTTACTTGGTATGATGGAGCCTTGGAGCTTTTTAAACAAACCAAGATGGACGTATTGATTAGGCCGATTAGAAGTGAAAATCTGTATCGAGCCGCTCGCCGTCCTAAATTTTCAGTTTTAAAAAATAATAAAGTAAAAAAATTGCGTTCTTATCAGGAGGCGCTTAAAGACTATCTACATAATAAATAAAAATATGCGAGGAATTATTTTATCTGGTGGTAGCGGTACGAGATTAAGACCGTTAACTAAGATAACTAGCAAACAATTATTACCAATTTATAATCGACCAATGATTTATTATCCGCTTAATACTTTGATTAAAGCGGGGATTAAAGAAATTCTAATTATTGTTTCCCCGGAAAGAGCAGGGGATTATCTCAATCTACTCGGTTCAGGAAAAGAATTTGGGGTAAAGTTTACTTACGAAATTCAAGACAAGCCCGAAGGTTTAGCTCAGGCTTTTATTATTGGAGAAAACTTTATTGATAATGAGGATGTCGCGATGATTTTGGGTGATAATATTTTTGAAGATGATTTCTCAGATGATATCAAGAACTTTAAAGGCGGTGCTAAAATCTTTGCTAAACATGTTCCTGATCCAGAGAGGTTTGGAGTTGTAAAATTTGGAGAGGATATGAAAGCGGAAAAAATAATTGAGAAGCCTCAAGAGTATTTAAGTAATTATGCAGTTACTGGGCTTTATGTCTATGATAAACGCATTGTTGAGGTTGCAAAAAATACCAAGCCAAGTACTAGAGGAGAACTGGAAATTACAGATGTTAATAATTGGTATTTAGAAAAGGGCGAGCTCGATGTTGCTATGGTTGAAGGTGAGTGGTTAGACGCGGGAACTTTCGACAGCCTTTTAAAAGCGCAAAATTTTGCTAAAGAGAAACTAGATGGAAAAATGTTGATATAAAAAAAGCAGGACCAGAAAGGTTGGCCCTGCGAATTTTGTTCAGTTGAACTTAAAAGATTGTTAGGCGGGAACAGGTACCGGGACAGGCTTTTTGATAATTTTGGACACAATTCCGTGTTCGACTATGCTGCCGTCGAAACTGAAGGCTATATAGAATTTTACCTCATTTTGCCACGTTCTTTGGGTGACAACAATTTTGGTTAAATTTTTAGATTTTAGCAAAGCGATGATTGTCGCTTCGCATTCTTCTGGAGCCTTAGTAGCAATGGTTGTTCTAATGGAATCAAGAATTCCGGATACTTGATGCTCAGCCTGAGCGTCTAACGTTACTTTTTTTACGTTCATGATGCGATTTTTTTTGATTGTTAAAAATAAAAAGGACTAAAACACTAATAAAATGATTATAAACTTTTTTTAAGCTTTTGTCAAGTATGAAATTAGTAGTTGGATTTGTAACTTATAATGAGTCTAGCACCAAATATTTAGGTGATTTTTTGTCTAATTTAAAGTATTCTTTAGAGTTTTTAAAGCCTGTGGATAAACAAATTCTAGTCGTTGATAATAGTAGTTCTGATTATAATCTTAATCGCTTAGCTCTTGAATATTTTAATCGTGAGAATAAGCCAGAAATGCTTGTTTTTCCTCAAAAAGAGAATCTTGGATTTGGTTCGGCTTATAATATTTTGATTAAAAAAGCTCAAGAATTAGGAGCGGAATATTTTCTGATGGTTAACCCAGATGTTTTATTAGAGGTTGATGCTATTCATCAGCTCCTCATTAAAATAGAAGCGGACAAAACTTTGGCTTCAGTTAGCCCGAAGATTATGCGTTGGGATTTTGAACATAAACTTAAGACAAAACAGCTTGATTCTTGTGGGATTATCTTAAAATCTGGGCTAAAATTTAATGATTTAGGCCAAGGAGAGCTCGATGAAGGGCAGTATGATGAGATGGATATTTTAGGTCCGTCTGGCGCAGCTGGGTTATTTAGGCTCAATGCTTTAGAGAAAATAAAGGATGAATATGGCTATTTTGACTCCCGGTTTTTTATGTATAAGGAAGATTGTGATTTAGTTTATCGTTTACGGGCTACTGGGTTTAAATCTGCCTTAGTGCCAGAGGCTTTAGCATATCATGACAGAACTGTGGGCTTTTATGGTCAAGGATTAGGCCAATTTATTACTCATAGACGCCGGATTAGTAAGCAAGCTAGGTCTTGGTCCTTTAAGAACCAACACCTGCTTTTTGTCAAACATTTTCAAAAAGAGAAAATAGGAAGCCGTTTGCTTGTCCTAGGCAGGGTATTGAGTTTACTATTTTTTTCTCTTATATTAGAGCAATTTAATTTAAAACAGTATCCTAGCATTTTTCGGTTTTTAAAGGCTTGACTAATATAAAATAATGTGATAAATTAAATAAAGTTTGAATGAGCTTACGTTTCTATAATAAATAATCAAGCTTTATTTTTTTATATGGATAATTTACTAGAAAAAATAATTAAAGAGGCCAAAAGTGAAGAATTGGGGCGTTTAGATGCTCTTAATATAGTAAACTCTCTTTTTGCGGAGTTACTGGAAAGAGAGCGTGACGTTTTAAATAGGCGCTTTGGTTTAAAGGGTGATAAAAGTGAAACTCTGGAAAAGATTGGTAGTCTTCATAAACTTACTCGTGAAAGAGTTAGGCAGATTGAGGCGGCTAGTATTAGAAAGATAAAAAAACTTGAAAGCCTGGAGAGCTGTGTTTCTTCTTTGAAACAAGCGGTATGTAAAATTTTAGAAGAACATGGCGGTTTAATTCGACGTGATTATTTACTTGATATCTTAACTGTTATCTCTTTAGAATTAAATACTGAAAAGTCTGGATTAGCTGATGATGATAAAACTCGTCAAGCTTATAAAAATCATTTTAACTTTTTGATTTCTAAGTTGATGGCTGATGATTTAGAATTAGTAAACAATAATGATAAATTTACTTCTTCTTTTAAGTTAAAAAATAGCGAAGTCCCCCACTTAGAAGAAATGGCTGATGATGTCGTAAAGAAAGTTGAAGATTTGAACAAAACTCAAACTACTGAAGAACTTTTGGATATTTTAAAAAAATTAGATTCTTACGATAAACATTCAGAAGCTTTTAATAGGGCTGATGGTCTCGATATTGAATCTGTGTTCAAGAGTAAGGCGTTCCCGGATAAGGGAGAATTGATTAATAGTAATAAGATTCTATATTCTCTAATGCAATCAATTAAAAATTTAGAGCAAAACAAATACGGAGACTGGGGAATTGCTAATTGGCAAGAGATTAAACCTAAAACGGTTAATGATAAGATTTATTTAGTTTTAAAGCATGAAGGAAAGCCTCTTCACTTTACTGATATCGCTGGTAAAATTAATGATGTTAAATTTGACAAGAAAAAAGCTAATGCCGCTACTGTACACAATGAACTTATTCTTGATGATCGCTATGTGCTTATTAGTCGCGGAACTTACGGGCTGAAGGAATGGCAGAGATAAATTGCCTCACTACAATTATAAAATTTAAGAAACTCGATGCTGGTTATCGGGTTTCTTTTTTTTATAAAAATATGATAAAATCTTAAGGTAACAATACTCTTAAGATATGGATATAGTTATCAATACTTCAGGGATAGACAGATTCTTAGCGCTAGCGCCGGAACAGATGTTTTGGTCTTTTATCGCTAACTTTGGCTGGATGATAATCGGCGTATTTTTTATTTACGGAGTCCTGCAAGTTTATCTTTTTTGGATTAGAAATAAATGGGCCGATACTCATAAAAATATTCTTTTAGCAATTGATATCCCTAAGGGTAACGAACAATCACCAAAGGCGGTAGAAAACATGTTTACTTATTTAGCCGGTGCTCATGGTTCCATTAATTTTTTTGAAAAATGGTTTGAGGGTAAATTTCAAAAATCTTTTAGTTATGAGATTGCTAGTATTGAGGGTTACACACAGTTTTTAATTAGAACGCCATCCGAATATCGAAATTTAATTGAGTCCTCAGTTTATTCTCAGTATCCCGATGCGGAAATTTCTGAGGTCGATGATTATACGGAAGTTGTGCCCCAGAGATATCCCGATGAAGAATATGATGTTTGGGGTACGGAATTTATGCAATCGGCGCCCTGGGTCTACCCGATTAAAAGTTATAAAGAATTTGAACATCAAATGGGCCCTAGCGAAACTCAATTTAAAGACCCGATGGCGGCGCTCATGGATTTATGTGGTTCTTTGCGTCAGGGTGAGCAATTGTGGTTTCAAATGATTGTTATCCCTATGGGTTTTGATTGGGTTAAAGACTCTGAGGCGGAAATCAATAAAATTTTAGGAAGAAAGGCTAAGATTAAAAAGGGGTTGGGGATGCAGGGACTTGAAGCTCTTGGCGAGGCTAGTGAAGCACTTTATAGTATTTGGGGCGATATTGATGCTAAACCTAAAGAGGAAAAGGCAAAAACTATGATGGACCTTAATCCTTTGGAAAAAAGAAAAATTGAAGGTGTCCACGAGAAACTGTCTAAGTTATCTTTTGAGGCGAAAATTAGAGTTGTGTATGTTGCAAAAAAGGACGTTTTAAATAAGGCTAAAGTTGCTAATGGTATAGTTGGTTATATGAAGCAGTTTGCTTCCCTTGATTTGAATAATCTTAAGCCTGATGTTAAAAAAACAATGACCAAAACCGTTTATTTTACTCAAGCTCCGCGGTTAATAGTAAAAAAGAATAAAATTTTTAATGCTTATATTTTGCGTTCCGATGGTCGTGGTATTAGTCCTGGGATTTATAATATTGAGGAACTGGCAACTATCTGGCATTTTCCCGTTGAAGCGAATGTTAAAGCTTCAATGGTTCAGAAGGCTCCGGGTAGAAAGGCGGATGCGCCATCCTCTTTACCGCTAGCCTCAGATTTAGTTGCACCGACGGAAAGTTTTTTTAAGACGGGAATTTTTAGTAGTAATTTAGATTCAAATAATAAACCTAAAGAAGAGTTAAGAGAATCTTTAAATGATATTAATTCTAAACCTCCTGAGAATTTACCTTTTGTTTAATGGCTAAGGAGCCTTGTTGTGTTATGAAAATTGGCATTGATGCGCGTTTTTACGGTCCCGTTGGTAAAGGATTGGGACGTTATACGCAAGAAGTAGTTGATAATATAATTAAAATAAATAACGTTGAAGACGGTGATGGTTTTGAATTTGTTATTTTTTTAAGTCCTGACAATTATGATGAGCTAATTGTAGGGGATTTACGTATCAAGAAAGTGATGCTTAATATTCGCTGGTATTCTTGGCGAGAACAGATTTTTATGCCATTTTATATCTGGCGTGAAAAATTAGACTTAATTCATTTTCCTCATTTTAACGTCCCAATTTTTACACCAGTAAAATTTGTATTGACTCTTCATGATTTAATTCTTACCCATTTTCCGACAGTAAGAGCAACAACAAAACATATTTTTATCTATCATTTAAAAAATTTAGCTTACCGTCTAGTAACAAAAATGGCTGTTAAGCGTGCCGAAAAAATTATTACCGTATCCGAGTTTACTAAAAAAGATATAATCTATAATTTTAAAATTGCAGCCGAAAAAATTATTGTTACCTATGAAGGGGTTGCTAATCTAGCTCATGGACGCGACTCTTTATTTGTTGCGAAGTTAGATAGTCGTGAGATGTTGAATAAGTATCACATTAATGAAAATTTTTTACTTTATGTTGGAAATGCCTATCCACATAAAAATTTAGAAACTTTGATTTCTGTTTTTGGCAGGTTGCATTCACTGAGGCCGGAAATGAAGTTAGTTTTGGTTGGGAAAGAAGATTATTTTTATGATCGTATTCATAATTATGCTTCATCTTTAAATCTTTGGCAAAAAGAAAATGTTAATAGCCCTATTGTATTTGCTGGATATGTTCCCGATTCTCAACTGGAAATTATGTATCAGGAGGCTAAGGCTTATGTTTTTCCTTCTCTTTATGAAGGGTTTGGATTACCACCTCTAGAAGCTATGGCTAAAGGCTGTCCAGTTGTTAGTTCTGATAGGGCAAGTTTACCTGAAATTCTTGGAACCGCCGCTGTTTATTTTAACCCTGAAGACGAGGATGATATGTTTTCTAAAATAAATAATGTTTTAGATAGCAGGGCATTCAGAGAAGAGCTTAAATTAAAGGGAGTAGAGCAATCAAAAAAATATAGTTGGTGGGAGTGTGCTAATAAAACTCTTGATGTATATAAACAGATTTTGTTAAAAAAATAAAACATGATAAATAATAATCAGAAAATTAGAAAAGAAGATTTAGAAAGAGAAAGGTACTCTAGTTTTGTTGTTGACTTAAGAAAACAAGTCTCTCCCTTAAATCAGTCTTCTGAAAACTTTTCGAGAAAAGCAATCAAAAAACCTAAATTTTCTTTAGCATTTAAGCCTAAGAAAACTTCACTTTTTTATGATTTTAGAAAGCTATTTTATAAAAAACAAAATCGCGTTGGTGATAAATTTAAAGATTTTAGTGATTCAGTTATTGATTCTATTAAAAAAACCGATTTTTCATTTTCAAAAAAAGATTTTTCTTTTTTAAAAAATCTTTTAAAAATAAAATGGAGAAAAAAGCAAAATTTTTGGCAAAGAGAGATTTCTCGTCAACATCGAATTCTTAGTTCTCGATTTAAATTAAATAAGGCCGAAAGATTGGGGGTAGCTGAAGCGAAGGTAGTTTGGTATCAGTCAATTTTTTCATTTGTGATAGTTTTAGTTTTAATTATCATGCCGATTAAATTGCTATCCTATTTTGAATTATTAGATATAAGTAGTTTGGAGGCCAAGGTGATGAATAAATCTAAGGCAGCCTTCAATAATTTATTGGCGGCGACTGATTCTGTCTCTACCCTTGATTTTAAAGAGGCCGATGCTGAGTTTTCTAAAGCTGGACAAGGGTTTTTAAAAGCCCAGGATGATCTAAGTATTATTAGCGATTCGTTATTATTTTTAGCTTCTTGGTCTAGTGACCCTAAAATAAAATTAGCAGCTGAAAGTAAAAAATTTTTAGCAGCCGGCGCAGTTAGTTCTTCTTTGGGAAGAAATTTAGTGCTGGCAACAGATAGTCTTTTTAATCAAAAGGATAAAGATATTGATTTTATTGTTGCTCTGGAAAATTTTTCTAAATACGGCCATCTAGCGGTAGCCGACGCCAAAGAATTAGATAGAATAGTTGCGAGTATTAATTTTAAAAATTTACCCTTGGAATATCAAGAGCAGTTTATTGCCTTATCTGCTCAAGCTCGACTTTTAAGTTCTAATCTTGATAGTTTTGTTTCCGTGGTTGATAAAACAAAAGACATTCTTGGTTTAACTAGGGATAAAAGATATTTACTTATTTTTCAGAACAATGCTGAGCTCAGGGCTTCGGGGGGATTTTTAGGTAGCTATGCTTTGGTTGATTTGAGTGGCGGTAAAATTAAAAATTTAGAAGTTCCTGGTGGCGGTTCTTATGATACGGAAGGAGCGATGAAGGTTAAAGTAAAGGCGCCTGAACCTTTATGGCCCGTTAATCCTTTATGGCATTTCTGGGATGCAAATTGGTGGCCAGATTGGAAAACTACTTCCAAAAATTTAATGTGGTTTTATGAAAAAAGTGATGGCCCAACGGTTGATGGAGTTATTAGTTTAACACCAACCGTAGTCGAAAGACTTTTAGGGATTACTGGGCCGATTGATTTAACGGCCGAGTATGGGATTGTGATAGATAGTCAAAATTTTTGGGAAACCATTGAAAAAATTGTTGAACATAAAAATTTAGTAAAGACTAATCCCGAAGCGACGGTTGTCTTTAAAGATTCTAAAGAAGAGATTAAATCTTCTATCCCTCTCGAACAAGGCTTAGCAGAAAATTCCGAAAATAAACCTAAAAAAATTATTGGTGATTTGATGGCAAAAATTTTAGAAGTTTTACCATCTAAACTTACTCAGGATAATTTAATTAAGATTATTTCTTTGTTTGAAGAGAGTATGGCTGAAAAACAGATTATGTTTTATTTTACTGATCCAGTATTGCAACAAGAAGCTAGTGATAGAAATTGGGCCGGGGAAGTTAAATCTACAAATCGCGATTATTTAATGGTAGTAAATACAAATATCGCCGGTCAGAAATCAGATAGAAAAATGACTGAAAAAATAGAACATATTTCTCGAGTGAGTGTTGATGGAAAAATTATTAATACTGTTAAAATTATAAAAAATCATACCGGAACAGCAAATGAAGCTTTAACTGGAGTTCGAAATATTAATTGGCTTAGAGTTTATGTTCCGGCTGGTAGTCGTTTAATATCTAATTCTGGTTTTATCACTCCTGATTTTTCTACAGCAGAAAAACCAGATAGTTCATGGGAAGATAGTGAATTTTTACAAAACGAAAGAGAGGCTAAAACTGACTCAGCTACTGGATTAAAGATTTATTCAGAAAGCGGAAAGACTGTTTTTGCTGGTTGGGTTGTAGTTGATCCAGGGGAGATTATTGAAATAAATTTAGAATACGAATTACCTTTTAATTTCTTTGATGATAATAGTGAAAATTCAAATTTTCTTAATCGTTTGAATAAACTTCTTAATCCAGAATCAAGTAATTTGTGGCCGTATTCATTGTTGGTTCAAAAACAACCGGGTGCTAAACCAAGTGATTTTTATAGTCATCTTTATCTCCCTGTAGGAATTGATGCTTTTTGGAAACATCCAGAAAATTTAAATTGGGCAGATGGCTGGGAAATTTCTAATCAGATTAACGCTGATAAATATTTTTCCGTTTTGCTTAAGAAATAACCAATTATATATATGTCGGAAACAAGAAAAATAAAAAAAACAATTCGGATTGACCAAGAAAGTGCCTCAGGGCTTTCAGCTTTTACCGAACGACCTATGCCGACTGAACATGAAGTTGCTAGTTTTGAAAGAGTTGTTGATCGCGAAGTTCGGGAGCAAGAAATGGAATCTCACTTAACGGAAATATATCGCGATAAAAAAGGGAGGATGGTTGATGTAAAGAAAATGACTGTTAAAAAAAGACAGTTAGTTGTTATTAAAATGTTTAAGAGATTATTGATTGTTAGCTTGCTATCACTGGTTTCTTATTTCGCTTATTTTTATTTTTTTGCTCGTGGTAATGATATGGGTGGCTTGGAATTTTCTATTTCTGCTCCAGAAAGAATGGTTGCTGGCGAAGAAATATCGTATGAAGTCGAGTATTACAATCCGACTAAGTTTGCTATGTCGCGTATTAAGTTGGAATTAACATATCCAGAGAATTTTATTTTTTCTAGCTCATCAATAGCACCAACAAATAGTAATTACGGTTTTGATTTACCTAATTTACCATCTGGCGGGAGATATTCAGTAACAGTGAGAGGAATTATTATTGATAAAACTGATGCGGTTAAAATAATTTCTGGTCGTTTAAATTATATACCGCTGAATTTTTCTAGTGAATTTAAAAAAGAAAGTTCAGACGCTACGATTGTGAGTGGTAATGGTTTTCAAATTGGAGTTGATTCTCCGGGGATGGCCTTTGTGAATCAAGACAATGAACTCAGTCTTTCATTTTTTGATGTTAGTAATAATTATTTCGGGGATTTTAATTTGGAATTTGCTTTACCAGAAGGGGCGACTATTAACTTGGATAATGGTAGTAATGAAAAGAATGCGAGCTCTAGTGATGATAAGGCGGTAAATACAGCTGGTATTTTTGTGGCGACGCCATCATCTACTAAAATGTTGATTACGCCAGATGTTTCTGGCAAATGGTTATGGTTAATTTCCAATTTAGATAAAAATACGGCGTTAGAAAAAATCAATTTTAAATATCAGATGAAGAATCAACCAGTTGATGCACAAATTATAATTAGACTTAGTAAAAAATTAGCTGATGGTAAGAAAATCGTATTTTGGGAACAGGTAATTAGTCCGGAAATTATTAAGAGTGATTTAAATTTAACCTTATTTTTAAATGGTTCAAAAAATAATGGAGCCGCTAGTTTCGGAGATACTTTAAGTTATACTTTAAACTATAGTAATAAAGGGGAGAATACTTTCAAGGATGCAGTTATTATGGCAGTTTTAACAAATCCTTTTCTTGATTGGACGGCTTTAAAAATGGAGCAGGATGGTGATGTAAGAACGGGAAAAATGATTGTTTGGACCAAGAAAGATATTCCGGCGCTAGCCGAGGTTAGGCCTGGAGACGAGGGAGAAATTATTTTTACGATTCCAATTAAAAATTATCAGGATGGAGATTTCGGTAAGGATTTGCAAATCTCTGCTTACTCACAGTATGGCGTTAATAATAAGGAATCTGCCGAAGGTCAAAATAAAAGCAATGTAATTCTTACAAAAATAAATAGCGACCTTTCTTTAGCTGAGGAAATAAGATATTTTGATGATAATAATTCTCCGGTTGGCTCAGGTCCTTTACCACCTATAGTCGGTCAGAAAAGTAGTTTTAAAGTTTATTGGACTGTAAAAAATAATTTACATGAAATAAGAGGCGCGGAAGTAGTTCTAAATTTACCGGCTCAGGTTAAATGGGATGCACAGTCGTCTGTTAGTACTGGAAGTATTTACTATGACGAAAATAAACATGCAGTTATTTGGAATATAGGTCTTTTGCCAGTTTCTATTTATCAGGCTAACGCTTCTTTTTCTATTTCGGTTACGCCATCAATCTCTGACCAGGATAAAATTTTAATTCTTTCTCCCGGAGCAACGATTACCGCGTCAGATAATGAGACACAATCGCTAATTATTAAAAAAACAACTCCCAAAACAACTAGATTAGAAGATGATGATATTGCGAATTTAAATAACCCTGGTAGAGTTCAATAGATTTTATGTTTAAAGTATTAAAAATAAAAAAGAATGGTTTACGCCAAGGGGAGCTTAAAACTCCTCATGGTCTTTTAAAGACCCCCTTTTATATGCCAGATGCGACTAGAGGGTTTGTGAAGTTAACTAATAACGAAGAAATAAAAATGACTGGAACGCAAGCATTGGTTGTTAATACTTTTCATCTTTATTTGCAGCCGGGATTAAAAATAATTAATCAAGCGGGCGGAATACATAAATTTATGAATTGGTCCGGTCCCTTACTTTCTGATTCCGGCGGATTTCAGGTTTTTTCCTTGATTCATAAAAATAGCCAGATGGGGAAAATCACGGATGATAAAGTTATTTTTAAATCGCCGCTAGACGGCTCTAAGCACGAGCTTACTCCTGAGAAGTCAATTCAGATTCAATTTGATTTAGGGGTTGATATGATGGTTTGTTTAGATGATTGTCCGCCTAATGAATTTTCACGTTCAGATTTAGAAAAAGCAGTGGTGCGTACTCTGGCTTGGGCAAAAAGATGTAAAATTGAATACGAAAAACAGATAAAAAAACGTAAATTAAAAGGTGTAAAACGTCCACTTTTATTTTCCGTTATTCAAGGTGGGGCTGAAATAGATTTGCGTGAGCATTGTGCTAAGGAGTTAGTTAAAATTGGTTTTGACGGATATGGTTTTGGTGCTAGGCCGGTTGATAAAGAGGGAAATTTTTTGGAAGAGGTTTTAGCAAAAACGGCTAGTTTTATTCCGGCTAATGCCTTGCGATTCGCCCTGGGTATAGGAACTCCGGAAGATATTAGACGTTGTGCTTTGATGGGTTGGGATATGTTTGATTGTGTAATTCCAACGCGCGAAGGTCGCCACGGAAAGCTATTTCTTAATACGCAAAAATTAAAATACGAAACAATTAATATAAATAATGCTAAGTTTGCCCTAGATTTTAAGCCAATTAATATAAAAAGTTGTCTCCCGGGGCTCAAACAACATTCCCGAGCTTACTTGCACCATTTATTTCGTTTACAGGAGCCTTTAGGGCATAAATTAGCTAGTTTAAATAATCTCGAATTTTATCAAAATATTATTAAAAGTCTTGATAAAATATAGTTTTTACATTATACTAGCTGGGTAATTAATAATTTATAATTTACTATGAACACCAAAATTATCGCTACCATCGGACCAAAAAGTGAGGCTCCAGAAAAATTAACTGAATTGCTTAATGCCGGAGTTGATATTATTAGAGTTAACTTCTCTCATGCTAGCTATGATCAGTATAAGAGAATTAGAACTTTTATTTTGAATTTTAACAAAGAATATAAAAGAAATGTTGCTATTTTACTAGACCTTCAAGGTCCGAGGATTAGAGTTGGAAAAATGCCGGAAGGGGGAATAACTATGGAAGAGGGGGGTATATATAATTTTATATTTTCTTCAGAACCACATAAAAAAGGTGGCGTTATCCCAATTGATAACAAGGAATTACATCTTGATATCAAAAAGAATCAACCTTTATTTTTATGTAATGGAGAAATAGAACTAGTTGTTACTGCGGTTAAGGGAAAAAATATTACTGCTAAAGTTATTCACGGCGGATTGCTTACCTCTAATAAAGGTATTAATGTTCCTGATACTAATATGCGTAAGGGAGGGCTTACTCCTAAAGATGTTAAAGATTTAAATTTTGGTTTAAAAGTTGGAGTGGAGTATGTTGGTTTATCTTTTGTGCAGACTGCAACTGACGTTTTAAAGTTAAGAAAACTAATTGGTAAAAATAAAAATGTTAAAATAATTTCTAAAATTGAAAGAGCTATTGCCTTAAAGAATATTGATAAGATTATTATTGTCTCCGATATGATTATGATTGCGCGTGGCGATTTGGGAATTGAAACTCCGATTGAAGAATTACCGCTCGTACAAAAGAATCTAATTAGACATGCTCATTGGCATAGAACTCCTGCTATTATTGCGACTCAAGTTATGACCTCAATGATTAAAAGCCAAAGTCCAACCAGGGCGGAAATTAGTGATATTGCAAATGCAGTTTTAGATGGAGCTGATATTGTTATGTTATCTGATGAAACAGCAGTTGGCGACCATGCTCTTGCAGCCGTGAAGATGTTAAAAAAAGTTATTAACAGAACTGAACAGTATGTTAATAAGACTCATATTAATTTTTAATTATTACTTATGAAGATTATATCAATTACCGCCAGAGAAGTTCTGGACTCAAGAGGGAATCCAACAGTGGCTGCTAAAGTAACTCTAGATAATGGAGCGATGGGAACCGCCATGGTTCCAAGTGGAGCTTCAACTGGAAGTTATGAAGCAGTTGAGTTGAGAGATGGTGATAAGAAATTTTATAATGGCCAGGGAGTATTAACCGCGGTTAAAAATGTTGAAACTAAAATAGCACCCGCCTTAGTTGGTTTAAACCCGGAAGACCAGAAGCAAATAGATGAAATTATGTTGGCTTTAGACCATACTGAAAATAAGGCTAATTTAGGCGCTAATGCAATGTTAGCAGTCTCCATTGCAGTTTCTAGAGCGGCGGCGGCGGGATTGGGTCAGCCTTTATATAAATATTTAACCAAGTTTAATCCAGATTTTTCCGGAGTATATAATTTACCAATGCCGATGATGAATGTTCTAAACGGCGGTAAGCATGCTGATTGGGCGACTGATATTCAGGAATATATGATTTTACCGGTTGGTGCTCAAACAATGTCTCAGGCAGTAAGAATGTGTGCGGAAATATATCAATCATTGAAGAAAGTTCTAAAAGGAAAAGCATACGCTATTTCTGTTGGTGATGAAGGTGGTTTTGCGCCAGCAGTAAAAAGTAATGAAGAAGCTTTTGAATTGTTAGCAGAAGCAGTGAGCGCGGCAGGCTATCAATTAGGAACTGATATAATTTTTGGTATTGATGCAGCGGCAACTGAATTCTATGCTGAAGGAAAATATAATTTACATAAAGAAGGGAAGTCTTTGAATAGCTCTGAATTAGCTGATTTTTATAAAGATTTAATGACTAAGCATCCAATTTATTCTTTTGAAGATATTTTTGCTGAAGATGATTGGAGTGGTTTTCAGGATTTCTTAAAAAATAATCCCGATAGACAATTGGTTGGCGATGATTTGTATGTAACTAATGTTAAAAGACTAGAAAGAGGTATTGCTGAACATACTTCGAATTCTATTTTGATTAAATTAAACCAAATTGGAACTTTATCGGAGACAGTTGATTCGATTTTGCTTGCTCGCAGAAATAATATGACTTCAGTTATATCTCATCGCAGTGGTGAGACCGAAGATTCTTTTATTGCCGACTTAGCAGCTGCTATGGGAACCGGCCAGATAAAGACTGGTGCTCCCGCTCGTTCAGAAAGAACGGCTAAGTATAATCGATTAATGGAAATAGAAGATGAGCTTGAGGGCAAGTCGGTGTTATCTAGCTTTCCATTTTTCTCTAAAAAATAAACTAAAAATCGCCTTTTATAGGCGATTTTAAATATATGATGCAATTATTATTTTTTGCCGTTTCGGCGTTAATGTTGTTATTCGGTCATTTTATCGCTTGGTTAGCAATTGTAAAGTTTTTTGGTTTAGCTACCGTTAATGCCAAGATTATTTCTGCGGTAATAATTTTAGCCTTATTCATTTCGGCTATTCTTGCTTCTTATTTAATTCATAAATGGGATAATTTAGCAACGCGCTGGTATTATATGGTTGCCGGTTTCTGGATAGGAGTTTTACTTAATCTTGGTTTAATGATTTTAGTTGTATTGGCTATTAAATTATTTGGCTTTTGGTTTGGATTTACTCCCGGAACACAGTTATTACAAATAATTTTAATTTTAGGAACAATCATTATTTCTGCTCTTGGTTTATTTAATGCTTTTACTCCAAAAGTAAAAGAATATGAAGTTAAGATAAAGGATTTACCAGTTTCTTGGTATGGAAAATCAGTTGTTCAGATTTCCGATGTACATCTCGGTCCAGTATATCGTAGACATTTTTTATCTCGAGTCGTTGATAGGGTAAATAATCTTGAACCAGAGGCAGTGTTTATTACTGGAGATTTGTTTGATGGAATGGAGGCAGATTTTTCATGGATGCACGAGCCATTTGCAAAATTAAAAACCAAGAAAGGTGTTTATTATTCTTTTGGAAATCATGATTTATATTTAGGTTTTAACCGAGTCAAAGATTTATTAAAGGATGGTCAGGTTCAAATTCTTGATAATAAACTAGTGGTCGTTGACGATTTGCAGATTATTGGCATCAATTATTCGTTTAATCAGGATTTTGATTTATATGAAGCGATTTTAGAGAACTCTGGATATAGTGAAGCTAAACCAAGCATCTTGTTGTATCATGAACCAAAAAATATTAACCTTGCCTCAAAGGCCGGTATTGATTTACAGCTTTCCGGTCATACTCATCGCGGTCAACTCTTTCCTTTCGGGGCTCTAGCCAAATTAGCTTATAAGGGGTATGGTTATGGGTTGTTTGTGCGTGATGGCTTTTCGCTGATAGTAAGCAGCGGTCTTGGTACTTGGGGCCCACCGATGAGAACTCCTAATCGTAGCGAAATCGTAAAAATAACATTACAGCCATTATAAAAAGAATTTATTAATATTTTAATCAAGATGAAATTAAACAACCTATCAAAAGTCTTAAAAGACCAACCTAAATATCGTTATGTTCAGGTAAATAAATTTCTTTTTCAAGATTATATTTCTGATTGGAGTGAAGCCTCTAGTTTACCGAAAACTTTAAGAGAGGAATTAACTTTAGAATGTCCTTTAGAAATTAAAGCTGATATTTTTGAAACTGGAACTCGTAAATTAAGCAAGAAAGCCTTAATTTATTTAGAGGACGGAGAATCTGTAGAAACCGTTTTGATTCGACAAAAAGCGGACAAAAAAACAGATGAGGAAAAAGGAGGCGATTCTAAATCCGATACCAGGGCTCATCGCAATACCATTTGCGTTTCCAGTCAGATTGGTTGTCCTCTTGATTGTGCTTTTTGTGCAACGGGTCAATCAGGTTTTCAGCGAAATTTGTTATCAGAAGAAATAGTCGAACAGGTAGTTTTTTGGCAAAGACTTTTAAGAGAAGAATCGGCCGAAGAGAAGGTTGATAACATTGTTTTTATGGGAATGGGCGAACCATTTTTAAATTATAATGAATTTATCAAAGCGGCGAAGTTCATTAATAATCCTGAAACGTTAAATATCGGTGCCAGAAGAATGTCTGTTTCTACCGCTGGGATAACAGAAGGTATTAAAAGATTGGCGGGAGAAAAATTACAAATGAATTTAGCAATTTCTTTGCATGCGGCAACTGACAATTTACGTCGTAAGTTGATGCCAATTGCTAAGAAATATGAATTAGTTGATATTTTTAAATCCGTTGACGACTATATTAAAAAGACGGGCCGCCGGGTGATGTTTGAGTATTTAATGATGAAGGGGGTAAATGATAGTCAGGCTGATGCTGAAGAATTATCTATTTTGATGCGCAAGCCTTTATATATGATTAATTTAATTCCATACAATGAAACTGGGCGTTTTCAAGCTTCGACCAGGGAAACAATTGACCATTTTAAAAATACTTTAGAGAAAAATGGTGTATCAGTTACGGTTCGTCTTAGTTTTGGTTCCGATATTTCAGCTGCGTGTGGTCAATTAAAAAGAAACCCTACTGGAAAAAAACAGATGTTTGATTAATGATTGCTTAACAACTAAGATAACTTTAATAAAATAAAAAACCCGGCCGTTTTATTGGTCGGGTTTTTCGTAAGTTTATATCAAGAATTTTATTTCCTATGATACATGGAGTAGTCTTTCGGCCGCTCTAATGCGAGTCGTCGCTTGGCCGAGATTTTCAGCGTAGGACTTTCTGAACATTTCATCATTTTTAATGTAGATGTAATGTATTCGTCCGCGGCAGTAGTATTCAACAACAAACCGTTTGATTTTTTGTTTGAAAAAATCTATTAGTTGTTTGACGTCAAGAAAATTATCAATTTCTTTCCCATCATTTAGAGTTAGTAGGGCAGTCGCTTTGAAAGGATATCCTTTTAAGGAAGAGCTTTTTAAGTCAATCGAATTCCAGTGATACAAAGCTATTACGAGAGCTTCTTCTGATTTTCGTTGAAAATTTGCAAGAGCGCTAATCTCTCGATCAGTTTCTCCGGCAATAATTTCATTGATGAGTTTAGCAACAAAGTCATGTTTATGATGACTGTCTGTATTAAAATCAAGGGTGAGGTAAGCTTTGTACGCACGGATAATTCTGTTCGCCTCGGCATCATAAACTGCGGGATCATTTTTTGCAACCGCAGTAGAAGTTTTTTTCCAAGATTCTGGAGTCTGAAATCCGCTTTTAGCCATTTCTAGCCAACAGTTTTGGTTCGTTTCGGTTTCTGGGTGAGCCCAAAATTTAATTTTGCCTTCATTTTTTTCTTGAAAAGCTGTCCAATTGCGACGCTCTTCGGCTGTTAAAGGCGAAATGTCGAGGATGTAAGCCTCTTCTCTAAGTTCTAACTCAATTCCGCTTAAGCGTTTTGCGCTAGTTGGCTCAATTTGGATTGAGCCATCAAGTTGCATGAGTAGCGCGGCGGCATGAAAAGCCAAGTAAGGCTTAGTCTGATTTACAAAGATAATTTTTTTCATGATTTACTAGATTTTTTGTGAATTTATTTTAAAAGTTCTGTGTCTATTTATTCTTAGGATACTACAACCTTTTCTATTAGTTGTCAAATACGATATGGAGCGAGTATAATGATTTTATAAACAATATAACATGCTAAAAAAACAGAAAAAAATATTATTAGCTAATCAGGAAATAATCTATAATCTTAAGTCATATCGCTTATCACGTCGTTTGCGTTTGATGATTTATGGTAATGGAGAGATATCGGTTACGAAACCGATTTTTGTTAATGAAAAAACGGTTGAAGATTTTTTGATGAGTAAAGCAGACTGGATTTTGAATAAACTTGCGACTCAAAAACAATCTCCTTTAGCCCTGGGCGCAGAAGATTCGCTTGAAAGTTATAGGTTAAATAAAAAACGAGCGGCAATTTTTATTAAAAGCCGTTTAGAATATTTGAATCAGTTTTATGGTTTTAAATATTATAATATCAGTGTCAGAAAACAGAGGACTCGATGGGGAAGCTGTTCTAAAAAAGGGAACCTGAGCTTTAATTATCGTTTAATATTTTTACAGCCAGCGGAGGCGGATTATATTATTGTACATGAGCTCTGTCACTTGAAAGAGTTTAACCATTCCTCTAAATTCTGGACTTTAGTTGCACAAACAGTCCCAAACTATAAAGAACTTAGGAAAAATTTAAAAATGGCTTAATATCATTATATTTGTTATAATTTATAAGTTGATAAATTACAATTAATTTAAAAATATATGTTTACTTTGAAGCCATTGCCTTTTGCGCAAAACGCTCTTGAGCCTCATATGTCGGAGAAAACTCTTAGTTTCCATTATGGAAAACATCATCAGACCTATGTTGATAATTTAAATAAACTGATTACTGGAACTGAATTAGAAAATACATTTTTAGAAGAAATTATTATTAAAGCCGCTAATCAGCCTGAATTAGCTACGATATTTAATAATGCCGCTCAAGTTTATAATCATGATTTTTTTTGGGGGAGTCTGAGTGCTAAGCCGGAAGATAGAATAATATCTGAGAAAACAATGAGCCTGATTAATGCTTCATTTGGTTCTTTAGATAATTTTTATGAACAATTTAAGGTAGCGGCACTTGGCCAATTTGGTAGTGGCTGGGCCTGGCTAGTTAATGGAGAAAATGGTTTAGAAATTATTAAAACCGCTAATGCTGATAACCCTTTAGCTCGCGGTTTAAAGCCGTTACTAGCAATTGATGTTTGGGAACATTCATATTATCTGGATTATCAAAACAAGCGAGCTGATTATGTTGAGGCGGTTATGAAAAATTTATTTAATTGGAGTTTTGTTGAAATTAGTCTCTCATAATAAAGTATGTATAAAAATCCCTACATCAAGATTCAGCCAAAAACGAATCGGCCTTATACCGAAATACTTTTAATTCGTCATTGCCATCCTGATTATAAATTAGAAAAGAAACTTGGGGATAAAGAGATGCCTCTTTCTAAATTTGGTTTAGAACAAAGAAAATATTTAACCAAGAGATTATTGCAATCAAGAATAGATGTTGCTTTTTCAAGTGAGCTAGCTCGTGCCAAAGAAACAGCGGCGGATTTTATTAAAAAATCAGGGAAGCAACTAGTCATTAATCATCGCTTGAATGAATTTAATTGGGTTGATTGGTATAGAATTAAGTATTTTAATATGACAGAGAAAGAGCGTGAAAAACGCTTGAAACGTCATGAAGTTCTTGATAGGGAATTAGATAAAATGCAAACGGCAACTAGACGCGCTTTAGCCGATATCTTTCGCCAGAACAAAGGAAAACGTATTGCAATTTTTTGTCACGGAAATTTTATTAAATCTTTACTGACCGGAATTTTAAATGCTGATATTATTGGTTTTTTGTCTTTAGAAATTTTTCAATCATCGATCAGTAAAATAATTGTTGATAGGGATGGTTATATTAAGATTGTGGGAATTAATGATGTAAGCCACCTTCCTTTTCCGCCAGATAAAGATGTGTTTGTAACTTTACTTGATTATGAAGAAAAATAATTTTAAATTATTATCTTTTTTATTTTTCCTGGTAGTAATCGGGACAAGTTTTGTAATTAATCAGGCTGAGGCGGCTAATTTGAACGGGCGCATTCTACTTCAGGTTCAAGATAGGGGTCAGGCTTGGTACGTTGAGCCAACAACTGCTAAACGTTATTACCTCGGTCGAGCAGATGATGCTTTTCAGATAATGCGTAATTTTGGCTTAGGAGTATCTACTAAGGATGTAGATACTTTTCTTTCGTCAAAAGCACCGGCTAGATTATCGGGAAAAATAATTTTAAAAGTTCAGGACAAGGGTCAGGCCTATTATATTAATCCCCAAACACTTAAGTTACATTCCTTGGGTCAACCAAAGGAAGCATTTGAGGTAATTAGAAGTTTAGGTTTAGGAATTAGTAATAGTGATTTAAATAAAATTCAAATTGGAGCAAATTCAATTGCTCAAGTTGTGGTTGCTCCAAAAACATCCTCAACCTTAAATAATGTTGAAAAATATTTTTCTTTTAAATATAAAAATATTAATCGTGAAATAGGTATTAAATTATCATCTTCCCTGTACTCCAGCTATACAAAATCTCTAAAAGTATATAGTTATCCCGCTGATAATCCGCCCGCTAATTTACGCGAAGCTTTTTATAATTTATTTTTTCAAACTAAAAATAGCGATACTGCCGTTACAGATTTAGTTAATAGTTTAAAAGAATTGGCTAAGAATAATAATTGGTCTGAAGATGAGTTGGCGGAAAGCGCTTTAGCCTTGGTTCAGTATATTCCTTATGATCAGGCAAAAGTTGATTCTGGATTAACTAATCCTTATTATCCATATGAAACTTTATATTTAAATAAAGGAATTTGTTCGGATAAAACTTTTTTAGCACTTTCGATTTTAAAAAAGCTTGGTTACGGTACAGCTATTTTAGATTTTCCCGATATTAATCATAGTGCTATTGGAATTGCTTGCCCAGTTGAGTATTCACTTGCTAATTCTGGATATTGTTATGGAGAAACAACAAATTATTTTCCGATTGGTGTTATTCCTAATAGCATAAATGGTCAAGCAAAATCTGGCGACTATTCATTTGCGGAATTATTTGATGCTTCAAAATTAGGTAGTATTGAAATTTTAAGAAAAAGCTCCGGTAAGTTGTATCAGGGAGTAGCAATTAATCAGCAAAAAGTAGAAGAGTTGATTTTAAGATATGATGAATTAACTCGTGCTAAAGCGGCTGGTACTTTTGATTATGAGTCTGCCTTAGCCTATAATCAAAAAGTCGAAATTTTTAATCAACTGCTTAGGAATTTTTATCAACAATAAAGAAATATGTTTGATTTAACTATTTTGGCTTTTGGTAAATTAAAAGAGGAATATTGGCGAGTCGCAGGAGATGAATATTTAAAAAGACTAAAACCTTATGCCAGAATAAAAATTGAAGAATTAAAAAGTGAAGCTTTTTCTAAAACGGGCCACGCAACTGCTAAAAATGAAGAAGCTAAGCGTTTAGAAAATTATTTAAGCCGTAAGCCGGAGGCGACGGTTTTTTTGTTAGCTGAAAAAGGAGAAGAATTTGATTCTTTGCAGTTTTCTATGAAGTTGAGTCAAATTAAGGGCCCCATTATTTTAGTGATTGGAGGTAGTCTGGGATTTAGTGAAAAAATTTTTAAAACTTATCAAAAAATATCTTTATCTAAATTAACTTTTCCTCATGAGCTTGCTCGCGTTGTTTTATTAGAACAGCTTTATCGAGCCGCAACTATTTTAAATAAAAAAGAATATCATTATTAAAATTTATTTATGGTTTCCAATTTTAAAAATATTGAAAAAGATTTAAAACAATTAGCTAATAAAGAAAAGGCACTTATTTTGCAGCGCTTTTTTAAAACTGGTCCCGGGGAATATGGCGAGGGTGATATTTTTTTAGGGATTCAAGTTCCTGAGTCTCGAAAAATTGCCGTTAAATATAAGGCGGCTCCGCTTACTGATATTACTAGACTTTTAATTAGTAAAATTCACGAATATCGTTTAGTGGGATTTTTAATTTTAGTTAGTAAATACGAAAACGCAAAAACTGAACTAGAACGTCGAGAAATTTTTGATTTTTATTTAGAAAATTCTCATGCAGCTAATAATTGGGACTTGGTTGATTTAAGTGCGCCTAAAGTGATTGGTCATTTTTTATTTAATTATTATAAAAAAAATAAAGAGCGTCCTTTGGATTTATTAAAAAAACTAGCCGCTTCGGAAAATCTCTGGGAAAAAAGAATTGCAATTATTTCCACTTTTTATTTTATTTATCAAGGTAAGACAAAAGAAACATTTTTAATTGCTAAAATTTTGTTAAATGATAAACATGATTTAATTCATAAGGCAGTTGGTTGGATGTTACGAGAGGTTGGTAAGCGAGTTAGTCGGGAAGAATTAATAATTTTTTTAAATACTCATTTAAAAAATATGCCGCGGACAACTTTGCGTTACGCTATTGAGCATCTTCCAGAAAAACAAAGAAAAGCCTATCTAGATTGTCGTTTTTAGCGTTTGTGCTATAATTTCATTACTTATTAAGTATTAAATTAAAAAATATGTCAGAAAACAATTTGCAAGTTTCAGCCTGGCGCCAGGCAAAGTTTTGGCTAATGTTAGTCGGTATCGTTTTAGTCGCCGGCATAGCGGTTATTTCTTTGCTTAGAGATAGAATAACTAATAGACCGTTTCAGCAAGTTACTATCACAGGTCAAGGTAAGGTGGCTTATACTCCTGATTTAGCAATCGTTACGCTTGGAGTTCAAATTGATAAGGTTGTTAAAGCTGAAGACGCTTTGAATCAGCTAAATGCTAAGATGGATAGCATTATTCAGGCAGTTAAGGGCATAGATATTGTAAGCTCTGATATTCAAACTCAAAATTATTCTCTTTATCCTCAATATGATTATAAAGATAATATTTCTTCAGTTTCTGGTTATAATGCTAATCAACAGTTAGTAATTAAGGTTGCTAATTATGATAAAGATCCAGCAAGATTAAATAAAGTAATAGCCGCCGCTTCTAAGGCAGGAGCTAATCAAGTTGCCGGTTTAACATTTGACTCTTCTATTCTGAATGATTTAAAACAGCAAGCTAGAGTAAAAGCAATCGAAGACGCAAAAAATAAAAGTGGAGAATTGGCCGCCGCCGCGGGAGTTCAGTTAAAAGAAGTTAGCGGTTGGTGGGAAAACACTATTCAACCTTTACCTTATTCTTCTTATGGTTATGAGAAGGGCGGCATGGGTGCTGGTGGTGCTATGACAACTGACCCTCAGATTACTGGTGGTAGCCGTGAGGTGATTGTTGAAGTAGGCGTAACTTATAATCTTAAATAATTAATTTTAAATAATTTAAAATAGCTCTTCAATTGAGACTTTTTTTCTTCTTATATGAATGGAAATGATAACCCTGATCAGCATAAATCTTCTTTAACTGGAAAGACTATTCTGATAGTTAATAGTAATTCCGCCAGTGATCCTCTTCATTCCAAAAAACTTTTTATCAGAAAGGCAAAAAATTTGGGAATGAAAATAATTTTACTTGGTAGTGAGGCGGCAACATTTCAGCCCTATACTGATTATTGCGTGAGTACTAATACTTCAAATTATGTTGAAGCACTTACTACCCTTGAATCATTTCTGCAAGATAATCAAAATATTAAGTTAGATGGAGTAGTAACGTTTTTAGAAGATGACGTTTTATTAGTATCTAAAATCGTTGATCGCTATAAATTAATTGGTATTCCTTATCGGGTTGCAAATCGCGTAAGAAATAAATTTTCTTTTCGTGAATTTTGCGAACAAAATGGCGTTCCGGTTGTAAAATTCCGAGAACTAAAAAATAGTAAAGATATTGATGAGGTTATCAAGAATTTTTCTTTTCCGCTTGTAGTAAAGCCAGCTTATGGTGCCGGGAGTGCTTTTGTGATGCGTGTTAACGATGAAGAGGAATTAAGAGAGAGCTATGAATATATAAAGAAAGAGATGTCGCCTAAAGTTGAATCGGCTCTATCTGACGGTCTTGGCGTTTTTGTTGAAGAGTATATTGATGGCGATGAAGTTGATTTAGATATTTTAGTTCAGAATGGAAAAATAAAATTTTGTGCGATTTCCGATAATGGTCAAACCAAAGAGCCATTCTTTATTGAAACAACTAGAATGACACCTTCTAATTTACCGGCTAAACATCAGGCACAGCTTTTAACCATGGCGGATGAAACTTTAGAAAAGCTCGGTATTCTAAACGGTTGCATTCATTTTGAAGCAAAATCTACCCCTCAAGGGCCGATGCCTTTAGAAATTAATATGCGACTTGGTGGCGACGAGGTTTATGCTAGTGTAAAAGCGGCTTGGCGTGTTGATTTAATTGAAAATTATTTAAAAATTGCATGTGGAATTTATATTCCAAAATTTGAATTTCCTTCCGGACCCTATCAGTATTTAGTAGCTGAAACTTTTTCATCGCCGCATTCTGGCATTTTAGTTAATTTAGAAATTGATGATAATTTAAAAAAATTACCATATTTAGAAGAATTTCAGTTTGAAAAAAAGATTGGCGATTCAGTTATGTCTCCACCAGATGGTTATGAATATTTGGGTTGGATTTTAGTTTCCGGTCACAACCCTCTCGATGCTCAAGATAATTTACGTTTAGCTACTGGAATGATAAATTATGAAGTAGCTAAATTTCATCCTTCATCTTCAATCGGAAAAACTGCTCGTAAAACTCCGTTTTCGATTTCCGCCGTTAATCGAGAAATATTAAAACGTGGTTCTAAAATTGAAAAAATTAGACGGATGGCAATTTCTAACCAACGCAATCTTCATATCGGAATCGCTTGTAATTTATATGATGAGAGCGCTCAAGATCAAGAAACAACAGTCGAGAATGATTTAACGATAATCGGAAAAGAAATTGAGGAGGCCTTAAGGGCTCGTGGTTATAAATTAACTTTTTTTGATTTTAATGATTTACCTAAAGTTTTTAATGAGCTGAAAAATAGTGACGTTGATTTAGTGTTTAATGTTTGTGAGAGAATTAATAATTCTAGTTTATTAGAACCGCACGCGGCTTCTATTTTTGATGTCCTTCAGATTCCTTATACCGGCTCTAACCCGTTTACCCTGGGATTATGTATTGATAAAATTAGAGTGAAGAAGCTTTTAAACTATCATAAGATTCCGACTCCAGAATGGGATTACATTTATTCGCTTGATGATGATATTCGAGATGATTTGCGTTATCCATTAATTGTTAAACCGGCCAATACTGATAATTCCATTGGTATTACCAATGATTCAGTTGTAAAAAATGAAAAGGAATTGCGTCGTCAATTGGAAAAAGTTATTGGGGAAATTGGTCGTCCGGCTTTAATTGAAGAATATATTGAGGGGGATGAGTATGATGTTCCGATTATTGGTCGTGATGATGATGATTTGCGCGTTTTACCTCTATCACGTTCTATTTTTGATGATTTACCTTCTGATAAATGGCATATTTATCCTTTTGAAGCGAAATATACTGATGACCCGGTTTATAAAAAGATTATTGTTCAAAGACCACCAAAAAATATTTCTAAAAAGTTAGAAACACTTTTAGGTGAAATTGCCCTTGATACTTATAAAATTTTAGACTGTCATGATTATGGCCGTATTGAAATCAGAGTAGATAAAAATAATAATCCTTACGTTTTAGAATTAAATCCTAACCCATCACTGGATAAAGAAGGCTGTTTTTCTGCATCCGCGGAAGTTGTTGGTTTAGATTACGGTGATTTTTTAGAAGAAGTTATTCGCTTAGCGATTAAGAGATATAAGGACAACCCTCCATACTATCATCTTCAGCCGAATATTCTTTAATATATGATTGAAATTAAGCTGATTAGTGATTTGAAAGCTGCTCAAGAAGTTTGGGAAAAGCTAGCATCAAAAGAAACGCTATATGATTTATGGGAAGTGAGATATTGTTTTTATAAAAACGACCCTCAGCCTCTTTATTTTTATGTTGCTTACGAGGGTGGCGAAGCGGTTGCGCTTTTGCCTTTGCAGTATAATGAGAAAAAAAACTTTCTCGAATTTTTAGCTGAAGCTTTTATTGAAGGGAACCGCCCATTTTTTAAAAAGGGCTATGAATATTTATTACCAGAATTATTTAAAATAAATTTTCCTCATCCGGTCCAGATTTATGATTTAACAGGCGAAGACGAATTTATTTCTGCGCTTCCGTTAGAGGATTATGTTTATTTAGTTGATATTTCTACGTTTACTACTTTTAATGATTATTTAAATTACGCTTTTCCTAATGGACGTAAGCGTTACAATTTTAAGCGCTTATTTGCCTTACTTGAAAAAGAGCATGAGGTAAAAGTTATCTATAACGATTTTTCGGGGCTAGAATCATTAATGGATTTGAATGTTAAAAATTTTGGTGAGGAATCATATTTGAATACTAAGAAGGAACGTCAAGCATTTTTTGATTTAATAGAACTACCACTTGATTTTAAGATGGTTGCGATTGAGGTTGATGGAATAAAATTAGCTTATTCGCTTTCAGTTATTTATAATAATATTTATTATTATTTAA
>CAJAVM010000009.1 GCA_903945435.1 uncultured bacterium
GGCATCTTTTGCAAAAGCATATAATGTTTTAGTTCCTTCTGTAGAGAAGGTATATGTTGTTGGTGCAGTGACTTGCCAACCAGCATCGCTAGCCAGTGGAGTAGATGTACTTTCGGTTAACAAATAACCAGTAACACCAACGGCATCAGTGGCTGTAAAGGTTGAGATTGAAACTGTAAGTGAAGAGGCAGTAGCGGGAATAGTGAACGAAGACACAACTGGTTGAGTGATGTCGGGTAAAGTAATAATCACTTGGTCATTTAAACTTGTCGAAACATTGCCGGCGGAATTTTTTACCCAAGCGTAGAGGTTTTTAGTACCTTGAGATGAGAAGGTGTATGAAGTAGGGGCAGTACTTTCCCAACCTATATCACCTGCAATCGGAGCAGCAGATGTTTCGGTTAGCATGTAATAAATAACACCAATATTATTATTTACAGTAAAATTACTAATTGGCACATTTAGAGATGATGAAGTTGGTGAAATGGTAAAATTAGTGACTACTGGCTTAATAATGTTATCAATTTCGAATCCTCTTACATATTTAGATTCAAATTTTTGTAAAGTAAAACTACCATCTAATATCTCGCTTAGTGCTAAATCTCCATTTCCTAAAACCACTATTTCTTTCGCCCCAGTTGTTCCAGCTAGTGAATATGTTACTGGTCCATTTGTATTGTTATATATTAATCTTTGAGTTTCGGTCGTGACTAAAGCATCAGTGTTAATTTTAGAATTAATTTCATAACCTGTTTGAGTCCTATAACCAGCAAGATCATAGTAGGTCTCCCATGAAGACACAACCGCTGTTCCTGTTGTATTCGCACCCGTTTTTGCAAAACTAAAAGTATCAGTAGTAACAGATGTAATTATATATTGTTCACCATTTATTGGAGTTGCCTCGTATATATTAATCTTATTACCAATCTTATAGCTATGATTTTTTTGTGTAAAAGTAACTGTATTATTAAACAAAATATATGGAAGTTTTATAGTAGCAGTTCCCGAAAGTCCTGAACCTATTTTACTAACTGTAAAAGTATTTGGGGTAACATCATTTCTGATGGTATAAATTCCATCTATTGGATCCTTGCTATTTGAACGTGTGATAGTGATAGAATCATTATATATATAACTATGAGAATTTAATTTAAAAGTTATAACATCATTAACCCAAGTATACGTAGGCATTTCCGTCTTAATATTCTGACGAAAGGCTTTATCTTTGGTAAGATTATAAGGATGTATAAATCTATTATTATCAATTGTAGCAACTAGTGCCTCCTGCATATACGAAGGTCCAGTACCAGCAATATATTGACTATTACTTCCTGTTACAAGTAAATTATTATTAATAGTATTCTCCCCAGCATTTACTCCACTCCCACTTAAAAATAACTGGGTGTCACTATTAAAAACTTTATTATTTGTTATTGTATGACCATCCCCTCTATGTAGAAAAATACCAACCCCTTCAACATTTAATACAGTATTATTTTCTGCTGTATTTCCCACACCATTTTCATCAAGGTATATACCATATGCATGAAAATCATTAATAGGAAAACCAGCTTTTTCACCTTTTACAGTGTCTACTATATTATTTGAAATTATAGAGCCCACAGAGGTTGGAGAAGCTGAATAAATTCCACCCCCATCAGAGACAGACAACATTGCATTATAAACATAATTATACTTAACATCTATGTTACCCCTCCAAAAAATAGCGTTATGACCAATATCTGTAAATGTGTTTTGTTCAATAGAAGACTTGGCTCCACTTTGAGTATCTGTGATAAGATTACTAAAACTAATACCATCGCCACGATTTTCCACTCCAATTCCCCAATCTTTAAATAAACCTATATTTGAAAATATATTATCTTTAATACTAGAACCCTGAACCCAATAACTATAAATAGCACTAGTATTAATCTCAGAAAAATTATTATTAATATAAGTATGATTGCTTCCTTTGGATTCAGATTCAATACCATAATTATCTTGTCCTTTAAAAATACAGTTATCTACCTTTATATTATCAATTGATGTAGAGCCACTAGCGGAAATATTAATTCCTTTATTTTTTTGTTGCCTAATGTCAAGATTTTCAATTGTGATATTTGATTTGTTAGTTATAATAATCCCATCATCAAAAACTGAAGCTCTGACATTTGCTGGGGCTCCTCCATCTGGGGCCCAAAGATAAATTGTGTTTGTGTCAGCATTGTAATACCATTCTCCAGGACTATTTAGAAAATCTAGCTTATTCATGATCAAAACATATTGGTTTACTGCAAATGTAGATGGAGGAGCAGCATCTAGTGTTAATGTATTAGCACTAGAACTAACTACCTTTCTTGAATTAGCATACCATCCTCGAGTTCTAGTAATAACCGTTGTACCTGTATAATCAATATCTGCAGGAGCATCTACGGTAATAGTTTTTGGATCGGTAGATGAAAATGAAGTAATCTGGCTATATGCTGAATTTTCTAGAGCCTCTGTTCCATTATAGTTTGTCAATCGAGCTACTTGCATTTTTTTACCATCAACAAATAACTGAGTGATAGCGACTGTCTCTCGTTCTACAATCCAATTACTATAAGTACCTGAACCAGCAAATTCACCAGCTTTGACACCAATCTCTAAGTACCCTGTTACAGAATTATATGCTGTAACACTTCCAATCATCCAGTTATTTTGATCGTAATAAAACCTAACTCTATCACCTACAACAAAATTTAATCCTTTATCAACTGTCAAACTGGGCCAACCCACACCTATAGCTCTTGAAGTTATTGAGGTTGTTTTATGGTATGTGTCTGAATTAATAACATTATCAATCTTCCAAATACTTGATGCTCCTACTTGAGTCCAATCAGCATCGGGGATAGAAACAGATCCATCAATTATTGGTTTAGCTAATTCCGTTCCATATGATCCGTAAGTAATTGGACTACCAACAGAAGCTCCAGATGAAGTAATAGTGAGAGTTTCTTCCCACTTATCTCCTTTTTTGAATAAGATACTATCTCCAGCATTGAATGTCGTGCTACTTACTTTGGTTAATGTTTTCCATGGAGTAGCCATTGAGGTTCCATTATCAGCATCGCTTCCAGATGTGGAACTTATATAATATGTGGTAGCATTGGCAAAATTAGGTAAAATAAAAAATATGCCCATCAATATAATGGCAAAAAATAAACACTCTTTTTTTATATTAGATAACCTCAAAAACATTAATTAATTATCAATTTTTACATACTAATCTTAACATTTTTTATAAAATAATAAAATAAAAAAAGCTTTTAGACTAATCGCTTAAACTAAAGACTAAATGTAAAATTTAAAAACCTTTATAATAAAATATTTGATTGATTTATAAAAAAAGACCATTGATGTTATCGCAGGCCTAGATCCTTACTAAAGCATACTAAATAGGACTTTTATCCGGCGTATTGCTCATTCTATTAAAGCAATATCCTCCCAAAAATCCCAACGCACTCGGTATAATAATAAATGCAACGTAGAATTTTTGTATAAAACCATCTGACAATTCAAAGATGGCCGCGCAAACCAATAGAGCGGGAAGACTACCCGCGACTAAATTGAGGGCAGCCAAAATGTAGTATACAATGCTTAATTTTTTCATTTTTATTTTTTTAATTTAACAATAAGATTAATTATTAAATCTACTAGTTATAATAAACTTAATAATTAACCTAATTGCTGTTTGTAAATGAGCTATATAACAAAAAATTGTATCACGTTAATACTAATTTGTTAATCAATTTATATTAGTTAGGCTGGCAAACTCCATTTCTCACCTTATATAACAGAAAAAACGAGCTTTTAAACTCGTCTTTTCATGTTTGGGGTGCCTAAAGGGAATCGAACCCTTGATAACAGGACCACAACCTGCTGTGTTACCATTACACCATAGGCACCATGCTTGTTTTATAATAAAACGTACGCCCGGGGGGAATCGAACCCTCATAACCAGCTTAGAAGGCTGGTGTTCTATCCATTGAACTACGGGCGCTCATATTTGAATCTTGTCTTATAATAATAGAAATGTCACACCTTGTCAAACCAAGATTAAACTATTCGTTTTTAACTAATATTGCGCTGTCTTAAGGCTTCAAAAACAATTATAGCGGCTGAAACAGAAACATTAAGTGAATCTATCCCGCTCTTCATTTCTATTAATATCCTACTATCTGCTAACTTTAACCAATTTTTACTTAATCCTTCAGCCTCTGAACCTAATATAATAGCTGACGGTCCAGAAAAATCTGATTGTAAGTAATTTTTACTTTGTTTAATAGCGGCAGCGAAGCTCTGAATCTTATTATTTTTTAACCAATCAGCCGTTTCTTTCACTGAAGAAATTACTATTTTATTAGTAAAAATATGCCCCTCACTAGCCCGGATAACATTCGGATTAAAAATATCAGTTTGATTATTATTAATAATAACTGCTTCAACGCCAGCAGCATAAGCGGTACGAAGAATTGCTCCTAAATTTCCAGGCTTCTCAACCGACTCCAATATAATAACTAGAGGGTTGTGAGTTAACTTAATTTCATTTAAACTATTAGCACTACGGGTAGCAATAGCTAAGAATCCATCAGGATTCTCTTTATAGGCTATTTTTTGAAATACATTTCTAGAAACAATAATAATTTTTTCTTGATCTATCTTATCTAAGAGTCTAGAATCCTCTGGACTAAAGTCTGAACAATAAAAAATTTCTTTCACAGTAACTCCTGATTTAAGGGCTAACTCAATTTCTCTCTTACCGTCAATTAGAAAAAGTTCTTTAGATTTCTGTAATCCAGATTTTCTTAATTTTACAACTTCTTTAATTTTTTTATTCTCTAAGCTATTGATATTTATCATAATAAATATATTATAAAACAAAATTTGACAAAATCATACTATAAAAAGGATAATATTACTATAACAATATAAAATAAAGATATATGCCAATTCCACAATTGAAAAATCATCGCAGTGATACTTGGAAAAATCAAGTTATCAATAATAATTCTACACAAAAAAATAAAAAGACAAAAAAAATATTAAAAAAGAAAATTATTTTAAGTGTTTTAGGGTTTGGAGTATTTGTTATTATCGCTAGTAGTATTTATGTGGTGTGGATTTCTCGTAATCTACCTAATCCAAACCAATTAATAGAACGAGAAGTCGCCCAAAGTACTAAAATATACGATAGAAACGGGGAAAATATTTTATATGAAATACATGGGGACCAAAAAAGAACACTTGTATCCTTAAGTGATTTACCGGAATACGTAAAGAAGGCCCCAATTTCTATTGAAGACAAAAATTTCTATAATCATGGCGGTTTTAGTATTTGGGCAATGTTTAGAACCGCAATTACTAATGTTCTTTATGGACAAACTGCTGGTGGATCTACACTTACCCAGCAATTTATTAAAAATGCTATCCTAACTCCAGAAAAAAAGATAACCAGAAAAATAAAAGAGTTAGTTCTAGCATATCGTCTTGAAAAGAAATTTTCTAAAGATGAAATCTTACAAATGTATTTAAATGAGATTCCTTACGGTTCTAATGCTTACGGTATAGAAGCCGCTAGTGAAAAATATTTTAATAAACATGCAAAAGATATCAGTTTAGCTGAAGCCGCTCTCTTAGCTGCTCTTACACAAGCTCCTAGCAGATACTCACCATATGGACCTAATAAAGATCTACTTCTTGGAAGAAAAGATTATGTTTTAAAATTAATGCGTGAACAGGGTTATATCTCTGAAACAGAGGAAGAAGTTGCTAAACAAGAGGAAATTAAATTTGTTGGCCCAGAAACTAATATTACAGCTCCTCATTTTGTCATGTATATCAAAGATATTTTAGCTGAAAAATACGGAGAAAAAATGATCGAACAAGAAGGGTTGAAAATATATACTACTTTAGATTTATATAAACAAAAGGCTGCCGAAGAAGTAATTAAGGAAAAAACCGAAAAATACCAAGAAAAATTTAATGCCAATAATGCTGCCTTAGTTTCCATTGACCCTAAAACTGGACAGATTTTAGCAATGGTTGGTTCGCGAGATTATTTTGATGATACTATTGATGGTCAGGTAAACGTTGCCACTAGATTAAGACAGCCTGGTTCATCAATGAAACCAATTGCTTATGCTACCTTATTTATGAAAGGTTATACTCCTGATACTATTTTGTATGATGTTAACACTAATTTTTCTAGTGACCCTACAAATCCATACGAACCTAAAAATTATAATCTAAGTCAAAATGGTCCGGTAAGTATAAGAAAGGCTTTAGCTGGTTCATTAAATATTCCTGCTGTAAAAGCTTTATATTTAGCTGGGGTTAATAACGTTATTAATCTTGCGGAAACTATGGGCTACACAACTCTAAAACCAAGAGAGCGTTTTGGATTAGCTTTAGTTTTAGGCGGAGCGGAAGTTCAATTATTAGAACATACTAATGCTTATAGTGCTTTTGCGAGAGATGGAAAAATGAGTCCCTTAACAGGAATATTAAAAATTGAAGATAAAAACGGTAAGATTATTGAAGAATATAAACCTGAAGAAAAACAAGTTTTTGAACCAAAAATTGCCCGCATGATTAATAGTATATTATCCGATAATGTTGCTCGAACTTATATTTTCGGGGCTAAAAATTATCTTACCCTAGGAGATAGGCCGGTAGCCGCAAAAACAGGAACAACTAACGATTACCATGATGCTTGGACAATGGGATATACACCCTCTATAGTAACTGGGGTTTGGGTTGGAAATAGTAACAACGATAAAATGAAAGGTACGGCTGATGGTAGTATTCTAGCTGCCCCAATATGGAATGCTTACATGTCTAGAGTTTTAGGTAATACTCCAGTAGAAAATTTTAAAGCTCCTGAAAATACTAAAACAGGAAAAAGTGTTTTAGATGGTCAAATTCCATCTCAATTAATTAAAATTGATAATACTACTGGTCAACCAGCAACAAGCCTAACTCCACCAGAATTAATTTCCGAAATCTCTGTACCCGAAGCTCATTCAATCTTATTTTATATAGATAAAGATGATCCTCTTGGGACTCAACCCAGTACCCCAGGTAAGGACCCTCAATTTAATGCTTGGGAAACCGCAGTAATAACTTGGGCTGAAAAAAATGCGAGTTCATCATTACTACTTAAAGATTATGCCGAACTACATAAAGAAGAAAATAAACCTCAAATAGTAATTAATAATCCTAAAGAGGGACAAGAAATTATTGAAAAAAGTATAGCCATTGATAGTATAGCTTCATCACTAAGAGGAGTAGCGCGTTTAGATTACTATATAAATGGTAATTTATGGATAACTCGACAAGGCAATAATTCTTATTTAAAGGAGGAATTACCAATTTTAGCTAATGGTTATCATTCATTAACAGTAAAGGCTTGTGATGATGTTGAAAACTGTTCTGAAAGTAGCTTAAATTTTAATTTAAAATTAAATAATAACACCACCATAAAACAAGACCATTCAATTTCAATTACATCACCGACAAACGGTTGGGTAACTAGCGGAATAGATTTTCCCTTAAAAATAAATATTAATATTTCCAATTATCAAGATGTTTCAAAAATTTTAATATTTTACAAAGATGATTCTACCCAAAAAGTATCTTTACTTAATAGTATAAATAATATTACAAGCGACTCTGTGGAAACTGATTGGCTTAAATCGCCAGCGCCAGGTGCATACGGAATCTATGCAGAGCTTAGAACGTGGGACGGAGAAAGTAAAAAAAGTAATGAAATAAAAATCAATATCAATTAAATAAAATTGCAACAAAAAAACAAGCTTATGATATAGCTTGTTTTTTTATGTCCAAGTTATTGTGCCCTTAAGTCTATTGTCTTATCGGCATTACTATATATAAATAGCCATCATCTTTTTCAGATTTAATTACACAAGGAGTATTATTATTCATCAACTTAAGTAAAACCGTATCACCACTAATATTATTTAAACCGTCTAGTAAATATCGATAGTTAATAGTTATTTCATTATCAATACCATTAACCTCTGCTTCAACCTCTGCTTGACTTTCACCACTAGCTCCAGAAAATGCAGAAACTATAATTTTATTTTTTGAAAAAAGCAGTGTTGTATCATTAATACCAGATTTAGAGAACAGAGCTGCTGCCTTAACTGCCCGTATGAGCTCCAGGCGCCCCACCTTGACGTCTGTTTGACTTTTACTAGGAATGATTTGTTTATAGTCAGGATAACGCCCATTAATCGTTCTAGAGATTAAACTGACAGAATCAAAAACGAATAATATTTGATTATCTGATAAACAAATTTTTATATCATTAATACCTTCGCCACTTTCACTAATTTCAATTGTATTTAATATTCTTAAAAGCTCTTGAACTGTTTTAGCTGGGACAATAATTCTTTGTTCCTGATTTTCGCTCTTATTTTTTATTTTAACTTCCTTTTCCGCTAATCGATAACTATCCGTAGCCGCTAAGCTTAATTTATCTGTAAAACTAAATAGTACTCCAGTTAGCTCTACTCTATTTTCACTATTAGAAACTGCAAAAACAACACCAGTTAAACCCTTTTTTAAATCCTCTATACTACAGATGTAATTATTATCTTCATTTATAGTTGGTATTAAAGGGAATTCCTTAGCTGCCTCTCCTTTTATTTTTGTTTTATAACTTCCTGACTCAACTCTAAGTTCCCCCTCTTTTTCTTCAATCTTAACTTTCTCACCGGAGCTTAAAAGATTAACATATTCGGAAACTAATTTTGCATCTACTGTAAATTCACCATCAGATTCTATTTTCCCCCTTAATTGATGTTTAATTCCTATCTCTAGATTAGTCCCTGTAAATTCTATATTTCCCTCACTAACTTTTATAAGAATATTATTTAAGATTGGTAGATTCACATTTTTAGTTGTTGCATGTCCAACTATACTTAAGCCTTTTTTTAAATTTTCCTGTAGACTAATAAATTTCATATATTTGTTTAC
>CAJAVM010000010.1 GCA_903945435.1 uncultured bacterium
CGAACAGCCCAACCCTTGGGAGCTTCTCCACCCCCAGGATGCGACGAGCCGACATCGAGGTGCCGAACCAGGTCGTCGATGTGGACTCTTGGACCTGACTAGCCTGTTATCCCCGGAGTAGCTTTTATCCGATGAGCTTCCACCATCCTATATTGAATGGTCGGATCACTAAGTTCTGCTTTCGCAACTGCTTGACTAGTAGGTCTCGCAGTAAAGCCGGCTTGTGCCTTTACACTATCTCCCGGGTTTCCATTCCGGGATAGCCGACCTTGGTAAACGCCTCCGTTACTTTTTGGGAGGCATCCGCCCCAGACAAACTACCCACCAGACACTGTCCCCGGCATAAGCCGGGTGAGAAATAAGAATATACAAGGGTGGTATCTCACTGATGCCCGAAGGCTCCCACCTATTCTGAACAAATATATCCCTAATTCAATATCAAGTTGTAGTAAAGCTTCACGGGGTCTTTTCGTCCAACTATGGTTAACGAGCATCTTTACTCGTACTGCAATTTCACCGAGTACTTCGTTGAGACAGTGCGCAAGTGGTTGAGCCATTCGTGCAGGTCGGAACTTACCCGACAAGGAATTTCGCTACCTTAGGACGATTATAGTTATCGCCGGCGTTCATCCGCGCTTGGATTCAAAGCTTCGTACCGAAGTACTAACCTCTCCTCTTAACGTTCGGACACTGGCCAGGCATCACCCTCTATACATCCTCTTACGAGTTAGCAGAGAGCTATGTTTTTGATAAACAGTCCCTTGCGCTCTTTAGCTGCGGCCCTGACTAGCAGGGCAGGCCTTATCTCGAAATTACGGCCGCTGTTTTGCCGAGTTCCTTAACGAAGTTTCTCTCGTACACCTGAGGCTTCTCGCCTCACCCACCTGTGTCGGTTTACGGTACGATTACTGTTGCCTTAGCCCTAGAGGTTTTTCTAGTCGGCTCTTCCGCTCAAATTGGCTCCATCTTGCGACTTCACCTTCCCACGATCCCTTGAAACTAATGGCCCGGATTTATCTAAGCCGTTTCTTGAAATAATGGACGTACAAATCATAGCACGCTTGAACCTTAGAACCGCGTCCCCCCATCGGAAAACAACAGTAGTGCTGGAATATTAACCAGCTCATCCATCGGCTAGCTCCCGCACTACACGGGATGCGCCTTAGGATCGACTAACCCTGGGTCGATTTTCGTTGCCCAGGAAACCTTGGGTTTGCGGTGGGCGTGGTTTTAACACGCCTTTTTGCTACTCATGCCAACATTCTCCCTTCTCTCCGCTCCACCATGCCTCACGACACGACTTCAACGCTGAAGAGAATGCTCCTCTACCACTGGTTAATAAATTAACCAGTTCACATCTTCGGTATAAGACTTAGCCCCGATAAATTTTCGGCGCGAAACAACTTGATTAGTGAGCTATTACGCTATCTTTAAAGGATGGCTGCTTCTAAGCCAACCTCCTAACTGTCGTAGTCACAACACCACCTTTTACACTTAGTCTTAATTTAGGGACCTTAGATTGTGATCCGGGCTGTTTCCCTTTCGACTGATGGACCTTAGCGCCCATAGTCTGACTCCCGGATTATACCCTCAAGTATTCGGAGTTTGATTGAAGACGGTATCTTGCGACCCGCCCTCATCCAGTGCTCTACCCCCTGAGGTCAACATCCGAGGCTAGCCCAAAAGCTATTTCGAGGAGAACCAGCTATTGCCGAGTTCGATTACAATTTCTGCGCTTACCACAACTCATCCCCGCATGTTGCACGGTGCGTGGGTTCGGTCCTCCATCCGTCTTTCGACGGACTTCAACCTGGCCATGGTAAGATCACCCGGCTTCGGGTCTTGTCTATGCGACGAATGCTTCACTTCCGCGGCGCTAAAAAATAACGCAACGAAAGCGAAGCACAAACGGGCTATTAACCCTCGCTTTCACTCTACATGCTCTCCAAGCGGAGATTATGTTAGCCACATAGAACAAACTCGTTGGCTCATTCTTCAATAGGCACGCCGTCACCCCTTGCGGGGCTCCGACTCCTTGTAAGTATATGGTTTCAGGTACTATTTCACCTCCCTCAACGGGATGCTTTTCACCTTTCCCTCACGGTACTTGTTCACTATCGATCATAAGAAGTATTTAGCCTTAGGTCATAGTCGACCTGGCTTCAGACGGGATTTCACGAGTCCCGCCCTACTTAAGAACTCTAACTACGAAGAGTTAATTCCTTTCGCTTACCGGGCTATCACCGTCTCTGGCCGAGTTTTCCAACTCGTTCTGCTAAGAATTATCTTTTTTGACTTCGCCCTGTTCTTCTGGAAACAGGCATTAGGTCTTGCAACCCCAAAAAAACGTATGGCCCCAGAGCCTTCAAGGTCAAACTTGGCGAACCAAGTTCAATCTGCAGTTATTTTGGTTTAGGCTGTTCCCCTTTCGCTCGCCACTACTTAGGGAATAATTATTATTTTCTTTTCCTCCAGCTACTAAGATGTTTCAGTTCGCCGGGTGTTCCAGCTCGCCTAAAAGGCTGAGCTTCCTCTTTCTTCAAAAGAGGGGGTTTCCCCATTCGGAAATCTGCGGGTCAAAGGTTGCTTGCCACCTTACCGCAGCTTATCGCAGGCTGCTACGTCCTTCTTCGTCTTCTCATGTCAAGGCATCCGCCATATACTCTTAATGAGATTTTCCCACACTTTTATCTTAAAGCTACAAAAGCGCGTCGTATTTTATTTTACAGCTTGGAGATCTCGTCCTCCAATTAAAATACACTTTATATTTACATTTTTGATGTCTTTACTCTAACGTAAGTTGTTAATGGACACAGGGTGCAAAAAAACCGCTTATGAGCGGTTCTAAGTAATCGCAAAATAGCTGATCAATTAGAATCGCTTTTTAATCTGGTTTCTAAACATTTTTTGCATATTGTTCTAGGCATTTACAGCCCTGTTAAAACTGATAACAATTATAGCTTTTTTAAAAATTATGTCAAGGGGGAGCGAGAACTAAAAAAACGGCCTAATTTTAGCCGTTTTTTTAAGTATGAAAAATATGTAATTTTAGATGTTTTTTATAATTTTATAACTAATCTTCTAATGAGCTCGGGTCTTGCATCTGACTAAGTGCTGCCTCTCTCCCAACTAGCCCGTTTTGATAAAGCTCTCTAATATGTTTATCAAGAGTAATCATTCCTACAGCAGAACCAGTTTCAATTACGCTTCTTAACTGAGCAATCTTTCCTTCTCGAATTAAATTAGCAGCCGCTGAATTATTTAACAGTATTTCTCGAGCAGCAATTCTTCCTCCACCAATTTTAGGTAATAGGCGTTGAGATATAATCGCTGATAAAACAAAAGATAATTGGGACTTAATTTGACTCTGTTGGTCTGGAGGAAAAATATCAATAACTCTATCTACAGTTTGAGCAGCACTATAAGTATGCAAAGTTGCTAAAACTAAATGACCAGTTTCCGCTAAAGTAATTGCCGTTGAAATTGTTTCCAAGTCTCTCATCTCTCCCAACATGATAACATTGGGATCCTGACGTAAGACATGTTTTAGCCCACTAGCAAAACTAATCATGTCGGTTCCTAATTGACGCTGTGAGATAATACTAGTTTTAGATTTAAATATGTATTCTATTGGGTCTTCTAAAGTAATAATGTTAGCACTCTTGGTTGTATTGATGAAGTTAATCATAGCCGCCAAAGTAGTAGACTTTCCACAACCAGTCGGTCCGGTAACTAAAATTAATCCCTGATGAAGATTCATTAACTTTGCAATTACATCTGGCATACCTAGCTCTTCAAGGGTTGGGTCCTGATTATTAATTACACGACCAACTAATTTAATATTATTTTTTTCAAAAGAAAAATTCAACCGATAACGATAATCTCCAACTTGATAACCTAAATCTAAATCTCTTTTATCAAAGAATCTTTTCTTCTGCTCTTTATCTAAAATAGCAGTTGTGAATGCTTCTAAATCTTCTTCGCTTAGAACTGTAAAGTGACCACCTTTTACAACTTGATTTGCATCAAATAATTCTCCGTCGATTCTTAAAATAGGAAGCTGGCCAAACAATAAATGAATATCCGAGGCATTTTTTTCAGCGGCTAATTTTAATAAATTTTTTATGTCCATAATTATAAAACTAAACTACAAACTTATTTACCAATTAAGTTGCTTTAATCCTTGTGCTGCAGCAGCAACTTGAGCCTCTTGTTTTGATGAGCCTTCTCCAGTAGTTACCAACTCGTCTCCAAGATATAAACCAACTGTAAAAGTTTTAGCGTGGTCCGGCCCAACCTGATCAAGAATCTGATAATGAGGAGTAATTCCTCTCATTTCTTGAGCTTTTTCTTGAAAACGAGATTTAGGGTCAAGATATAATCTATTTTCTAAAATACCATCTAACTTACAAACTATATTTTTCAAAACAAATTCTTTTGAAACTTCAATTCCCTGGTCAAGATAAATTGCGCCGATAATTGCTTCAACGGCATTGGCTAAAATAAACTGACGAGATTTTTTATTCTTATCCTTAGATTCTCCCTTTGATAAATATAATGCATCTTCAATCTTTAATTCTTGGGCAATTTCGTAAAGCATTTTTGCATTAACTAAAGAGGCTCTCCAATTAGTTAAATCCCCTTCTGGAACATCAACAAAATTTAAAAATAAATATTCGGTTACAATAATTTCTAAAACTGCGTCTCCTAAAAATTCGAGACGTTCGTTGTGACCAGTTTTAAAATCAGGATGCTCATTAATATAAGAACGATGAACCATTGCTTGACGCAGCAGATTTACATTCTTAAAAACAATACCGAGATTTTTTTGTAATTTTAATAATTGAGCTTGTTCCATATAAATACAAAAGGGCCTAATTACTAGGCGCCTCTTGGTCTAAATCATTTTTTTGTTTTTCTGAGTCAACGTTAATTGCGGCTTCATCATTAATCTCAACTTTTTTAGCAGCCTCAGCTTCTTCCTTATTATCTCTCTTTTGAATTTCAGGTTCATCTCCGTAAAGAGCACCTAAAACCCCATTAACAAATTTACCAGAAGAATCGCCACCAAAACTTTTCGCTATTTCAATTGATTCATTAATAGCAACACGAGGAGGAATGGAAGTATATAATAATTCATATATACCAAGACGTAAAATATTCCTATCAACGGCTGTTATCTGATCGAGCGGCCATTCAGTTGCGTACTTAATAATATGTTTATCAATGATATCGGTATGTGCGGCAACTCCAGAAATCAAATCTTTTACAAAACCGCCGTCATCAAAATTAGGGGCGAAATTAGCAAAATTATCAAGCATGATTTTATCTAAATCGCCATTTTTTCGTCCATTAAAATCCCAAGCGAATAAGGTTTGAAGGGCGATAGTCCTAGCAAGATGTCTATTGGACATAAATTATTTTTTCTTGACGATCTTTGTTTTTGGTTTGATAACTTCTTTATCTTTATAAGTACCACAGAAAGCACAAACTGTATGAGGTTTTCTCATCTCACCACACTTTGGACATTTCTTAAGGGTAACTTTTTTCAACGCTAAATGAGCGCGCCCAGTATGGGTCTTACTATGGGTTTTCTTTTTCTTTGGATTAGCCATATAAATTTTAAATTATTACATTTTTAGTATAACGCAACGTGTATATTAGTCAATAAAGAATCGCAGAAATTATTAAGCAACTACCGGCTTAGGACCAACAATACTTTCAAATTCTGTTTTTTCTAACGTTTCTTTCTCCATCAAGGCCGCAACAATCGCTTCTAGTTCTTTTTTCTTATCACGAATGATAACAGCAGCGATTGCTTCTCCTTGTCTAATAAAACCGCTTATTTCCTCATCGATTTTCTCGGCAACCTTTTCACTGTAATCTCTTTGTTCATGAATTTCACGACCTAAGAATATCATTTCCTCTTTTTGGCCATAAGTACGCGGGCCAAGATGATCACTCATTCCATAATCGGTTACTAAACTACGAGCTAATGATGTTGCTCGACGTAAATCAGAGGTTGCTCCAGTAGTTACTTCAGAAAAAATTTCTTTTTCAACCATATGACCAGCTAACAAAACTGCAATCTCGGAAATGAATTCTGATTTAGCATGCATGTGTCTATCCTCAGACGGAGCCTTTAAAGTATAACCCCCAGCAGAACCACGAGAAATAATAGAAATTTTATGGACTGGATCAGCCTCGGGAATAAAGTGGGCGACTAAAGCATGACCAGCTTCATGATAAGCAGTAATCTTCTTTTCCTTATCCGTAATTACACGGCTCTTTCTTTCAGGACCAATCATTACTTTTTCAATAGCTTCAAATAAATCTTCATTAAAAATTTCTTTTTTATTCTCACGAGCCGCTAAAATAGCTGCTTCATTTAAGATGTTAGCTAGCTCAGCCCCAGAAAAACCAGAAGTACGTTCAGCAATTTTTTTCAAATCAACGCCAGTACTCATCGGTTTATTTTTAATATGAACATTTAAAATCTCTTCTCTATCTTTTAAATCAGGTAAATCAATTGTTACTCTTCTATCAAAACGTCCTGGGCGAAGCAAGGCCGGGTCTAAAACATCAGGACGATTAGTAGCAGCAATTACAATAATATTTTGAGTTGCTTCAAAGCCATCCATCTCAACTAAAATTTGATTTAAAGTTTGCTCCCTTTCATCATGACTTCCACCGAGACCGGAACCACGTCGACGACCAACAGCATCAATTTCATCAATAAATACTATACATGGTGCGTTCTTTTTCGCCTTTTCAAATAAAGAACGGACCCTTGAAGCGCCAACACCAACAAACATTTCTACGAATTCTGAACCGGACATATGGAAAAATGGAACTTTAGCTTCTCCGGCAACTGAACGAGCTAATAAAGTTTTTCCCGTTCCTGGAGCACCTAACAATAATACACCTCGAGGAATCTTAGCACCTAAATCGTGAAACTTTTTAGGGAATCTTAAAAACTCAACAATCTCTTTTAATTCTTCTTTAGCTTCTTTTGCACCAGCAACATCTTTAAAAGTTGCTCTATTTTTTTCATCAGGCTTAAAATCTTTTGCGGTCGATTGGCCAAAACTCATCGCACGTGAATTTGAACCTTGAACACCGCGCATCATAAAGAAAATAAAACCACCAACTAATAAAAATGGTAATAGGAATGGTAAAATATTAATCAAAAAATAATCCCAACCACTTGCATCTTTAACTGAAATTTTTACATTAGTTAATTTGTTTTTATCAACCCCAAGATTACTAAATAAAGTCGATAAAGATTCGGATGGCTCTTTGCTAATTATTTCTTTTTTACCATCTTTTAATGTCGCGGTTATTTTATTTCCACTAACTACTAATTCTGTAACCTCTTCTTGATTAACTCTATTAATTAAAGTTTCAATCCCAACTGTTTTTACATCACCAGAATTTCCAGCAAAAGCACTAAAAACAGCAGCAATTATCAAAAAAATGCCCAAAAAAAGTAAGAAATTTTTTATTAGATTTTTCATGTATTTGAATTTAATCGAACTTAAATGATTATCTCTATTATAAGAGGAAAGGCTCATTTTTGCAACGACTACGACTTAATAAAAATTCCTCGTAAGTGGAGGAATTTTTATTTTTATATTTTCGAATTATTCTTCTGTTTTTTCTACCTTTACTTTCTTAGGAGCTTTTTTCTTATCTTCTTTTACCTCTTCGGTTTTTGCTTCAGAAACTTCTTTATCTTCTTTCTTGGAAGCCTTCTTACCGTCGGCAAGTTTTAAACCTAAGCGATGTTCTGAAGGAGAAACGCTTACAACTTCAAAGTCTTTAACCTCATCTGATTTAAACAAATCAGTAATTTTTTCTTTAGCACCAATATTTAACTGACTAACGTGAGCTAAACCATGAATTTCTTCATCAAGCTTAACAAATAAACCAAATGGATTAACTTTCAAAATAGTACCAGGAACAACCTGTCCAGCTTTATATTTAGCACTAGCTTCTAACCATGGGTCCTTTAATAATTTCTTAGCACTTAAGAAAACTTTAGCGCCATCAATAGAAATAATTTCTGCTTTTATTTCATCGCCAACTTTATACATCTCACTTGGAGAATCAATTCTCTGCCAAGCTAATTCAGAAATATGAATTAAGCCTTCGATTCCTTCACCGAAAGAAACAAAAACTCCAAAGTTGGTAATCGCTGTAATTTTACCATCAACACCCATTCCAATAGTATATTTATCAAGAGCTGGTTTTTGTCTTTTATTCCAAACATCCTTTTCACTGAAAATAATTTTATTATCTTCTTCGTTTAAAGTCATAACAGTAACTTCAAATTCTTGACCAACGAAAGATTTTAATTTTTCTAAAATTCGACTCTTATCACCGCCAGAAATACGTGGATAATTTTCTGGAGCTAATTGTGAAACTGGTAAGAAACCATCAATCTGACAATAACGACTTAACAAACCGCCTTTATTAGCATCAACAATTTTAACCTTAACAGTAGTCTTATCTTTAAGTGCCTGACGTAAATTGTGCCAAGCTTTTTCTTGACCGACTAAACGAAAAGAAAGTTCAAGCTCACCATTTTCATTTTCTTCATCAACAACAGCCGCTTCAACTTCATCACCAGGTTTTAATTCAGAAAATTCAGGAACTTCATTATAAAGTTCTGGGCCACGAACAACTCCCATTAAAACACCAGCAACATCCAATTTAACTTCAGCTTTAGAAGCCGAAATAACGGTTGCCTTAATTATATCCCCGGCTTGAGGAATTTTGATATCATCCTTTTCCAATAACTTGGCAAAGTCTAAATCTTGGTCAACATTTTTGTCTTCCATATTATTTAAAGCCAACTCTTTTTATCCTTTAGCAACAAAAAAAGCGTGCTGAACCCCATAAAAATAGAGCTCTTCGGTCGCCTAGTAGAGCAATAGCTGCTACCCGAAGATTTTATTAAAGGCGAAATATTCAATTTGTATTAGTATTTTAAGGCAATTACTGGGTTTTGTCAAGGTTCCCCAGTTATTGACTAAATCTCAAAATCATCATATTATCATCTGAAGTTCTTTTAAAATTTAATATATTTCTAGTACTCACCAATAAAAATCAGAAAATGCAAGGAAATCTTTCGCTCCCAGGTAACCCACGTTACCAACCGCAACAAATGGTTAGTATCTTCGGATATGATAACCTTTATGAAAGCTACGTTGAAGTGGAATTAGCCGCTTTAGAAACTCTTTATGAATTCGGTATTATGCCGAAGGAAGATTACGACAAAATCGACAATGCCGCTCGTTTAGCACTCAAAGAAATTTCTACCTCCGAAGTTGACGAGGTAGAGAAAAGCGTTACTAAGCACGATATTCGTGCTTTAGTGCAAATCATACAACGGATAGTTGGACCTGAAGCCGGAAGATGGATTCATGTTCCTCTCACTAGTTATGATGTTATTGATACTGCCCGCTCTCTGCAATTTGTCCGTGCTTTTAACATTTTAGAACCCAGTATCAGACAAGTTATGTTTGAACTGAATACTAAAATTTTTAATTTCGCTGATAAAATCCAGGTTGGCCGTACCCACGGGCAACATGCCCTACCGATTACCGTAGGGTTCTGGTTTGCAACTATCAACCAACGAATTCTTTTCAATCTTTCAGAGATGAGGAGATATGCTGATGGCTTGGTCGGCAAAATTTCCGGAGCCGTCGGAGCATACAATGCTCAAGTTGGACTGAGAATGCTTAATATTGATGAAAAAAACTTTGAACAAGAAGTGTTAAAAAAGCTGGGATTAAAACCAGCCATCATCAGTACTCAAGTGCTACCGCCAGAACCATTGGCTTATTTTCTGTTCTCGTCGGCAATGCTATCAGCCTCGCTTGCTCAATTTGGTCGCGACTGTCGTCATTTGATGCGTTCAGAGATTGGTGAAGTAAATGAGGCTTTCTCCGCTGAACAGGTCGGGTCATCAACTATGGCCCATAAACGCAACCCCATAAACTTTGAGAACTTGGAGGGGATGTGGTTACGGACTAAGAATGAATTTGGGAAAGTACTCGACTCTATGATTAGCGAGCACCAGCGTGATTTAGTTGGTAGCTCTATTGCTCGCGACTTCCCCATCATTCTTATTAACTTACAGCAACAATTAAATACTCTGCTGAGAGCTGATAAAAATGGCGGAACATTCTTAATGAAAATCAATGTCGATATAGACAGTTGTAATTTTCATTTCTATCAAAGTGAGAACTTCATGATTGCCGAACCTTTATATCTTGCCTTACAAATGGCAGGCTATACTGGCGACGCTCATCATTTAGTCAACCATACTTTAATGCCGATTGCTAAAAAAGATAATATTAATTTATTTATCGCTCTGGAAAAGATTGCAAAATCTGAACATAGCTTGCAAGAAATTATCACAAACATCCCTTTTGAAGTACAGCTGCTATTAAAAAGTCCGGAAAAATATACCGGAATGGCAACTCAAAAAGCTCTTCAAATTATAACTCTTATTGAGGAAACAACTCATCAATGGGATTTGGAAGATGAGAACAAGCACAAAACTGGTTTGGCTAATTTTCTAAAAAATCGCCGACTCGGTAATACTGGAAGTACTAATTAATAAACACAAGACAAAACAAAAAAACGGCCTGACAAAAATCAGGTCGTTTTCATTTTCTAAAATATTTTTTAGTCTAATGATTTGAAATAATCACAATGTCCTTCCGGAGAAATTTCTCCATTCTCTTCTAGTAGTTCTTCGAAGGTTTTATCGTTAGATGTAACACAAACACAAACATCCTCTTGATTATAAAAACTGCTACAGTTTTTACATTGTGTCGCTTCATTCCCCCATTCATTTACATATTCGCTATCCAAGCTTCTATCGGACATATAAATTTAAATAATATTTTTAATAATTTAATTATACCATCAGTTTTTAAAAATAAAAGAAGCGCCAAGTTTTACCCTGACGCTTCGAATTGCATTTTTACATGCATTAAGCTACTTCATTCTCATAGAGTCTAAAAGAAAACTCCAATCATCTTTCGGTTTCCAAACAACTTCATCTTCGGCAATAAAATCCTTTATTTCCGGGTCTTCTTGTTTGAATTGTTCTGTTGGAATTTCCAATGCAGAATGTACTGAAATATTTTTCCAATGATTTGAAGCGGACCGGTTAAACGCACACGCGATGGTAATTAACTGAGCGCCACACTCTTCAACCAACTTTTGAATTTTTTCTGTAGTTGAAAAATTATTACAAACGTCCTCAATTAACAAAACCGAATCGTGTCTTCTGATCTCATGTCGATCAATAACCAACTTGGAAATTTCTTTTGTGCCAGCGACTGGATCAGCAATTGCAATCACTTTCTTTTCTGCGAAAACAACGCGACACCCAAGTTCATCGGCCACACTATCGGCTAACAACAAGCCGCCCATTGGTGCTCCCAAAACAACATCAAAGTATATACCTGTTTTCTCTAATTGTTGAACAATCAACTTTGCAAAATATTTCCGTACTGGTAAATACTGTTCTGCTTTTGCAAAATTAAAGTATTCAAAGCCGACAAAGTTTTTCATCAAACCTTCTTCACTTTGGTATTGACCAGCATAAGCTACTGCTGGGCCAACGAAGCCACCATTAATATTATCAGTGCGGCTTTTGTAGTATCCCTGACAGTTTTTCAAAGTCTGTAATGGATCGCTCAAAACAATTCTACTTTCAGGAATTCTCTCAGCATCAGGGATATTTAAAGCATCAGCGATTGCTACATACAATTGCCTAGCTTTTTCTCTGGCAGCTTCGGCAAAATCTTCACCGCTGCTGGCAAAAATAATATCTGATGATGAGTTAATCGCCATTGAACCCCAGCCATCAAAACCTGTCTGTACAGTTTCGTAAATGAATCCTCCTTGAGTTCCAACTCCTGGAACAAGAAACCAAAGATTATCACCGACAATTTCGCGACAGCGAGTGAGATGCTTGGAGTATACCTGGCCAGAGCCCTTGGGAAATTCATAAGCAGCGGCCATAACCAGCCCCGAATCCTCCGTAATGCCAAGTTCTTCTGTCCAACGTAATGTTGTTTCAGCTACAAATTCCCAATATAGACGTCCATCAAATAATTTAACATCCTGCATTTCGCGACCAGCTGGATTACTGGTATAACACAAACCAACAATCGATTTAACGTTATTTTGTTTATCCACCAGAAACTCCATACAATCACGGCCCATATAAGGAGAAAAATTCATACCATCAAATCCATCTATTTCTAAATGGGCAATTTTGTACTGCTGTTGTGTACGACCAATGTCACCTCTTTTGCAATCTCCAAACACAACAATGCCTGGATAGTATTTGTGGATATAATCCACCACCATTTGCATAGCTTTTTCGCCATCCGGAATTGATTCCCAGCTAGCTCTTTGGACCTTATAGCCGGATGCGTAGGACGCCGTAGCATCAACAATTTTCATCATCCACAATGCGGTATCAATCCATAGATGAGCATTGTAACGCGCATCAGATTTCATACAAACCGGCATTTTTTCAACCAGTGGGTCGAGACCAATAAATACCAACGATTTAATTTTTTCCTGCCTTGCTCTGAGCATGGCACGGAAACCTAAAGATTCTTTCATTCTTCAAATTTTTAATGTTACTACTATAAATACTAAATCACTAAATTAAAGTTAATAAATAACGCGTTCTTCTCCTAACATAGAAATCTTCAACGGACGATCATCTTTCGTAATAGAAATATGAGCCGCTAAAACATCCTGCGGAAAAGAAACTTGTTTTGCTAATAGCCCTTGAATTAGTTTTCTGTCTCCAGTCTGATTAAGCAAATTAAACAAAAGCTTTTCAAGTTCATTTGAGCGCTTGTCTGAAGCATTATATTCATTAAATATATACTGCACACATTCTTCAAATTCAAATACACATTGGTCTGATTCAACGCTATCTTGAAGCGTGATTAAATGATGTACATCCCAAGCGTCTATGTCTTCAAAAAACTGAAAGTTTATGGTAAACGGTAAAAAGAATTTTCTTCCTGAAGATTTACCATTATGAAGTGGCTCAATCTCTAATAATACTTCCACGTCATAATCCTTATCTTGAACAGGAAGTTTCATGCCTTTAGGAAACTTAAGGATTACATGGTCTGTCTTACCCCAAATTGGCTGAGTATAAAACTCGGGACGATAGGTGTGGTCGTAAACGATTATCAACCTATTATTTCGTAATTGAAAGGATGTTACATATCGACTGATGCAATAAAAATTTGACCCAGCCAACAACCAAACGATTAAAGGCAACCAAATGAAATGCCATGCCTCGACTGATAATCCCAAACTCATCAATATTGCTATCGAATAAAGAGGAATTCCTATTAATACAAACACTATCACTACTTGGATTTTTTCCTGAGCAGTAAACAACAAAAAGTTAATAATTCTTTTCATGATGAAATTTTTTTAGTTGTGAAATCAGATGGAAAAAGTCTCAATTCAATTGAATCAATATTTGCAAATAAATTTTGTGATAAAAGATCCAATTGTAATAATTTCTGTTCTAGCTCCTTTGTAGTAATAGCTTTCTCCCGCCACTCTAAAAGCCAATCTCTTAGGACTTCTCGATTATCACCAAGCTTACGAGCAATGATTCTCTGCAGACAGCTTTGAAAACTAAAGGTTTTATCATGCTGTCTATTGATTCCTTGCAGACGAATAATCTCTTCTAAATTACTGGCTTGAAATCCTCCTAAACCAAAGCTAAAGCATGCTCTAAATTTTACATAACATAAAGATTGGTTAATGACCGGGACAACTACTTTAAGGGTCATCTCGCGCACCAAACTTTCATCATTTAAATTCCAATCTTCAGGAAAATAAATTTTCACATAAGGAGCTTTGCCCCAAATCGGACGCTGATACAACAATGATTTAACTAAACCACTATCAACTCTAATCAGAACAAGCCTTTTATCACTTTTAGGAAAGTGGGTTATAAAAATAAGCGGAACGATGATATTTACCGCCACTAAAGAGATATAACCATAGAAGGCAAAAGTTACCACAATATTTACGGCAGCATCAAGAACCGTCCCCCCAGCAAAAATAAAAATAAGAACCAGTAATATGACAACGGCAGGGACAAAAATCAACCAAGCAGCTATCCTAAAAGGATTATCCGCTACTAACAAGAAGTACTTTTTCAGGAAATTTTTCATATTTTAGTTTTATAAAGGTGAATATTTAGATTAATTATTAAACGTATCTAGCGTTTAGATACGCTAAATAATTAACCTAATTTCCCTTATTTTTTAAAGAGCTGAATTAACATTTTACATTAACATAGAAGCTAAATTGGGTCAATATGATCAACGTCTCAGCATTGACATTATTAACATCAGGCTTTAAAATCATTTGATTAGTTAACGTTCTTTGTAAAAATCAAAAAAATAAACCAATGACAAGAAAATTAAAAGATGTAAAATCACTAACGATGAAGGTGCGTGGGGATGCCAATACTCTAATTGACTCCCTGCAAATAGTAGTCGAATCCTGGATTGAAGATGGTTGCGATGCAGATGCAACAAACATTATGCTGGTAATCATAAAGGATTACAAAGAGTTAGATAAAAAGTTATGGAAAAAGAAACCCTTTGTTTATCTTTACCCTAATCGAGACGATTTAATGCTAAAACCAACGCATGGATTTAACGGCGCTATTAAAATCTTCGATGGTAATTATCAAAAATTACCCATCGAGCAAAAAAAGAACATTCTGATCAATAAGCTTGGAAAATTTATCAACGATTCTAAATTTATGAAACAGGAAAAAGCTCGGTATGAAAAAGTAATCGAGCCTTCACAACTGGGACAAGGAGATGGCATCTTTGATGCATTTACAATTGAGTACGATACGGATTACTATCAATCCTTTATGTGTATCTCTTTTGATAAATATATCACCCCGGCCTGACCACAAACGAAACTAGTAATGAATACTAAAAAAGACGAAACAACCCAGTTTCGTCTTTTTTCTAAATATCAACTATATTATAACTTTATTTAATACTGCACTGGACTAAAATAGACTTATGATCAGAGATATATTTACCTAAAACTGCGGGAGAGGTTTTAAGCCCTCGAGAAAAAAACCAATCCAATTTTAAATGGAATAACTCCCATCTCCAACTAAACATCGCCCAAGTTGTTTTTGAAATATCGGTCGCTTCTTTAAATTTTTCTTTGGCGGCAATCTTTATAAAGGAATACCTTTCATCTTTAAGATGGGTCGCACTATCTAACATCAAGCTTCCCCTTGGAACAGCGTGAAACCATCTAATAAATTTACGACTCCAGCCATAAGCTGGAATTGTAGTATTAAAGTCTCCGCAAATAATAATTGGTCCAGAATGTTTTTTAGAATCCAGCAAAACAAATTCTAAAGCTTCCGCTCTTTCTTTAGGGCCGATACCATCAATTTCAAAATGACAATTATACAATTTTAATATTTTCGTTCCAATTTTAATATTCGCCCACAGAATTTCACCCAAACATTTATCAATAAACGATGGGCAATTAATTTCTCCGTGCGAAATAATTTTAAACTTACTTAAAATCACATTTACACCATCTTTATCCTCATGAGAGAAAATACAATGATATTTTTTTATCTTTGTATAATAATTTAGCTTATCTAAAATTGATTCGCCTTCTTGTAAACAAATAATATCGGCATTTATATATTCAAGCGCTGGTTTGATTTTTTTAAAACTAGTACGAATATTGTAATATTTTTTACCTTGGATATTCCAATCTAAAATAGAAAAATTCATTTATGTATTAATTTAATATCTCATGTGTTTTCATCTTATCACAATCAGTAAAACCAAACAAAAAAAGAAGCCCGTAAATACGACGCTTCAGGTGCCGATTGCTGTCGATGCAGATAATAATTAGTTAACACTGGTTAACAAGAAAAAAGTGGTGGACCTTCGAGCGTTTCATATAAGAGAAGCTCTTTTTAAACTTTTTTTAAGATATTAAAGGTTTAAAATTTAAAGTATATTATAAAAATATCTATTTTTATATCTTTGATTCTAAAATTCTAACAATTCCTTTATCAGCGTCGGCTTCGACTAAATCGCCATTCTTTAAAATTTGAGTAGCAATTTTAGTCCCAATAATGCAAGGAATTTTAAATTCTCGACTGATAATAGCCGCATGACAGGCGATGCCACCCTCATCAGCTATAATTGCCTTTGATTTTTTGATAGCAGACATAAACTCCGGGTTCGAACTTACGGTAACTAAAATTTCTCCTTTTACAAATTTAGAAATATCTTGACGGCTCAATAAAATCCGAACTCGCCCTTTCACTTTTCCCGGGTAAGCCGTTTTACCAGAAATAACTTTTAATTTTTTAGTTATCGCTGGTAATAAAACTTTAGAATATTTTTGATAATTATTTTCTCCAAATTTAATAAATCTAATTTTGGGGGTCAGTAAGTTTATAAACTTGGCTCTTGCCTTTAACTCTGGCTCTGTAATAGTTATATTTCCTAAAATGAATTTAGATACTTCGTAATATTCTAGGTTGAACAATAATCGATAATTTTTTATTTTTTGTCTTTTGGCGGCTTCTTTAAATAAATTACCTAAAACTTTCTCTTCAAATGCAGAATAGAGAGACACTAAACGCAATTGGCTAATTTTATTTTCTAAATTTAAATAATTTTTAATTTTATTTTTACCCTTTAAATTATTAAATGCCAAACCTGCTTCATACGGAATAATCGTTGCAAAAACAAATAGTTTTATATAAATATTCAACAGTTTATTAGTCTCACGGCTTAATTCTTGATTGGAATAACTATGATAGTTATTTTTGGCTTTTATTAACCGCCACACAGCATTGTTTAACTTTATCCCCTTGTTCAATAAGACGTTACATTTTGAACGATTATTTTCGATAATTTCAGACACGGTTTCACTATATTGTTTTAATTCAGCTTCATTTCTCAAAGAGCTGGTAATCTCGCCATTACTTAAATAACAAATATTCTCAAAACTAAAATTAATAGCCTTCTTTAATTCTTTTGTATATCCTAAAATCACCACGGAGGTCGCCAAGAGGCTTAGCTCTCGTCTTAAAAATAATTTAAATTTAATTTTATTAATGTAATTTAGTTCATTCATACATGTCTGTAACCAGGAAAATTATTTTATTTTCACTCTTTTAGCCTCTTTAATTAACTTTTTAAAATCGAGATAATTGGCTTCAGTCTCCCTTTTACAAATGTCTAAAGAGATAATTTTGTGCTTTTCTTCAACTTTATTTTCTAACTGCGTTAGTGCATTATTAAAATCAGAAAGTCTGTTTCCGAAGATTAAAACTCCATGAAAAAAGCCTTCCGGACTTAAAAAGCGATAACAATCGGAATTAGCGCAAATCTCAGCTTCTAAACAATAGTAATCATCCAGTCCATGATGCGATTCTATACAACTAATAATCTTTTTTATATTTTCCGAGTCTAAATCAAACTGCTTTAAAAATTCTTGAGCAACTAAAGAACTATCTTGAACATGTTCTGATAATCTCCCCTCTTTCATACACTGACCAATCTTTAAATCCATCAACATTGTACCGAGAAGAACAATATCTTTATTAGCTTCCAGTTGCTCGGCTAATTGTTGACCTTTTTCATTAGCTAAAACAAAGTGTTCCATTTTAGGAACGCCATATTTATTAATTTCATCGACTGCTAGTTCTTTAGCTTTATCTATTATATGTTGCATATGATTATCTTATTGTTCCAACACTATTTGCAAATTTAAATTAATCTCCTAACCACCCCCTTAGAAGCATCTAACGACAACGATTCTCCATCTTTTATAATATCAGTCGCGTACTTAGTCCCAGTTAAACATGGAATTTTCATTTCTCTAGAAATTATTGAAGCATGGGAAAGCGCTCCACCATCATTAGTAATTATACCCTTTACCTTTTTTAGATAGGGCATAATCTCAGGCTTCGTCATTGTAGTTACTAAAATATTTCCAGCCTTGATTTTATGATAATCTTTTTTAGACAATACGATAACTGCCTTCCCTCGCGCATTTCCCGAACAAGCAGCTTGACCGGTGATTATTTTAGTCTGGGTATCAATTTTCAAATGTGCTAATTCTACTTTTAACACTTCAGCAACATCATCTAACTTATATTCTTTGGTTTTTAAATATTTAGTAATAACTAAATATTTTTTAACCCGTTGTTTAATCTTATCCTTATTAGTTGCACCGGTCTTTAAAAATAATAATAATTCCTCACGCTTCATATACGGAGTTAAGCCTAGTAGCACTTTATTATATTTAGAAAAACATTTAGGAAATTCTCGCTTCATATCCATATCAATCGTGTACATCCTAATCTTATCAAATTTTTCTTCGTGTTTTTTTAAAAATTTCTTGATATTTGGCTTATTCGCGCCATAGCCAAGAAAAACAAAAAATAAATAATACATGACGGTTAATAAAAAACTTTTATCTAGCTCTATGAGTTTTTTCTTAATATCATTTTTATTTTTTAAATTTGGGATTTCTTTAAACAGTTTATAATTTCTAATAACTAGCTCGTCATAAGTGTTCATCATCGTTTCAACGGCCGCGGGATTATTAGCAACCTTATCAATCAGTTTATAAGAACGTTCAACATCCTTAGGGTCTCTATATATATTAAGAATATCCTTCTCGCCTGAGAACAAATTACAACACAAAGTTGTTCCAACAACTTTTTCCATTTTTTTATAAGCATCATTCGTATAGTCTGCCCATAAAAATGAGTATTCTCTGGTAACCACTTTTTGCCAATTAATTTTTTGGAATTTAGACATAAATATGTAATTATAATCATTATAACATATTACAAAACAAAAAAGACTCCATTTTGGAGTCTTTTTTATGTGAGCGGGTAACGGGAATTCCGCGCTTGCTTGGCGCCAGAAATGTGCCAAGCTCACTTGTCCAGGGTTGGCGCCTGAATATCCCCCGGATATTCATTCGACGCTCGCTCACTCGTTTCGGCTTCCGCCTCAACTCGTGTCTCGCTTCCAACCTGTTCGATTCCCTATCAACTTACTAAACAAAAAGAACAAGCTAAAGCTTGTTCTTTTTGTTTATGAGCGGGTAACGGGAATCGAACCCGTCTCTCGACCTTGGCAAGGTCGCATAATAACCACTATACGATACCCGCATTTGTGTATCGCTATACGTGCCGCGAGCGAGAATCGAACTCGCACTGTATCGCTACAACTGGATTTTAAGTCCAGCGCGTCTACCAGTTCCGCCATCGCGGCCTATTTTATTTAATCAAACTACAAACGTAATCTGTGGAGATGATGGGAGTTGAACCCATGTCCAATCGGTTTTCCTAAATACATTTACAAAGTTATTCCAATTTTTTGGATTTAGCTTGAATCATCATAAACTGGACAAAAGCGATTCAAGCGGTCTTCCTATTATTTTGATATGATTCGGAAAGCGCAAATTATATCTATCTCCATGTTTATGACACCGGCTAGCGGGTATGGAGACTCGCCGTAGTCCGATGGTTTCAGCTATTAAGCTAAAACAGGAGCGAAACTTGGTGTTGCCCAAGTAAACGCTGTTGCCTTTTTGGCATTTGTGTTTTTTTAGCCATTTTAACGCGATTAACTAAGCGCGCTTTGAATATTTAGAAAAGAATCCAACTGTCGATTCCTTGCATCCCCTAGTCTACATTATCTACCTCTTTTTGTTAACGACCTTAGATTTCTTTCCACTTCTCGCTTTTTGATAGACTCTCGTTTATCATATTTTTTCTTACCCTTACCAACGGCGAACTCAAGCTTCAGAAAACTATGTTTAGTATATATTTTGAGCGGGACTAGTGTCAAGCCCTCTTCCTTTTTTTTACCTAACAGTCGATTAATTTCCTTATGATTAAGCATTAACTTGCGTTCCCTAGCTTTATCATAATCAGGCATCACCCCGGCATATTTATATAATGGTATCTGACAACCAATAAGAAATAACTCCGTTTTTCCGTCGGCCGTCCTCAAACTAATATAGCTTCCTTTAAGTCCAGCCTGACCAGCTCTTACCGATTTAACCTCATGACCAAACAAAACAAGACCAGCCTCGTATTTCTCGAGTAACTCGTAATCAAAACTAGCTTTTCTGTTTACCGCCAGAGTCGGCATAATTCCATTCTTTTAATTTAGCTAAAACTTTTTCGTTCGTTAAAATATTACTTAAATATGTTGTGTACCCTTTCTCTTCAAGCATTTTTAAGACTTCCGGATTGCTAGCATACTGCAATTTAAGTTCTTCAATTTTTTCATTAATTTCTTTTTCAGTTGGATTGATTTTTTCAATCACAGCAATCTCTCTAATAATTAAAGCGGCTTTAACGCGCTTAATAGCATTCGGCATTAACTCCAACATTAATTCTTCTTTTGTTTTTTTAAGATGCGCTAAATAATCAGCAAATTTCCCTCCTTGTTTTACAACTGATTGCTCAAGTTCCATCATTACACTCTTAGATTCACTTTCAATAATTACATCAGGAAAATCGCCAAACTTTGTATTATCACTTATCTTAGAAATTAATTCTGATTCATTTTTTAAATTAATGTTGTGTGATTTTTCGTGTAATAAACTTTCTTCTAAATTTTTCTTAAGTTCATCCATATCTTTCAAGCGAAAGAAAGAAGCGAATTCATCATTTAATTCTGGTAATAATCTTTCATAAACTTCTTTAACAACAGCAGTAAATTCAACCATCTTACCAGCTAAATTTTTCTGGTGATGGTCATCTGGATATGGTAAAGAAAATTTTCTTTCTTCGCCTTTTTTCATTCCTAAAATATTTTTATCAAATCCAGGAACAAAATAATTTTTACCCATTAAAATTGCGAGGTCATGATGATGACCATCTTCCAAAGGAACTTTATCTAAAAACATGTGAACGGTTGCAATTACTTTATCACCATCTTGTATTTCACGTTCTACAATTTTTTCAGCCGCTCTCATTTCTCTTAAATCATTCAAAGCTCTATCTAATTCTTTAGTTTCAATTTTTGCGACTTCTGGTGTTAGGTTAAGATTTTTATATTCTCCCAAAGCAATAGTCGGAAGCAAGGCAACAATAACTTTATATTCTAAAGGATTTCCAGGGGCAAGTTTAGTAATACTAACATTTGGTTGACCAACTGGCTGACGACCCATCGCTTCTTTATCAACAATTTCATCAACAGTTTTCATAATAGCGATATGAGCAGCTTCTTCTAAAATAGTCATCTCCCCAATTTTTTGCTTTAAAACATCAAACGGGACTTTTCCTGGACGAAAGCCTTCAATTTTAACCTTTTCAGAAACTTTTTGTGCTCCTTTTTCTATATAAGGGGCAAATTCTTCTACGCTTAATTCAACACTTAATTCAATTTGTGATTTTTCTAAATCTTTTTTTATTATTTGCATAGTATCTCTTTAGTTAGCAGAAGCGGGCTTGCGACCCGCTTTGACAATGATTATTAATTTTATTTTAGCAGTTTTTGAAGAAAAATCAAGGCTAGAAAAATAGATTAAAACTGCTAGCGAAAGCCTTTAATTGACATCTCAGACAAAAATAGAAAAGGCTTGGACAAAAATCCAAGCCTTTTCTATTTTCAGTGGTCTATTTGAATTTAGAGCAATAATCCAACAATTAACAAAGCAACAATATTCAATACTTTAATCATTGGGTTAATCGCTGGACCAGCAGTATCCTTATAAGGATCACCAACTGTATCGCCAGTAACAGCGGCCTTATGAGCATCAGAGCCCTTACCGCCAAAATGACCAGATTCAATATACTTTTTAGCATTATCCCAAGCACCACCACCTGAAGTCATAGAGATAGCGACAAATAAACCGGTAATAATTGAACCGACAAGCAATCCGCCCAAAGCTTCTAGTCCATGAGCACCAAAACCAAATCCAACCGCAATTGGAACTAGGACTGGAATTAAAGCTGGAACAATCATTTCTTTAATTGCGGCTTTAGTTACGATATCAACTGTACGACCATAATCTGGTTTTTCTGTATTTAACATGATTCCTGGTTTTTCTTTAAATTGAGCGCGGACATCTTCAACAACTGAACCGGCAGTTTTTCCAACCGCTTTCATCGCCATCGCACCAAATAAATATGGAAGTAAGCCACCAATAAATAAACCAATTAAAACGTATGGGTTATCAATTAAAAATTCTGCATTACCACCGCCATCTTTAATCTTTTGAGTGAAGTCGGCAAATAATACTAAGGCTGCTAAAGCAGCGGAACCAATTGCATAACCCTTAGTAACTGCTTTTGTAGTATTTCCAACCGCATCCAAGGGGTCAGTAATATTTCTAACATCATCACCAAGCTCAGCCATTTCAGCAATTCCGCCAGCATTATCAGTAATTGGACCGTAAGCATCAATCGTTACAATAATACCAGCCATTGATAACATCGACATCGCAGCAATTGCAATTCCGTATAAACCAGCTAAAGAATAAGCACCTAAAATAGCTAAACAAATAACAATAATTGGAGCGGCAGTAGATTTCATTGAAACTGCTAAACCAGCAATCACATTTGTTCCGTGGCCAGTTTTAGAAGCTTCAGCGATTGATTTAACTGGAGAGAAAGCAGTTGAAGTATAATATTCAGTAATGACCACTAACAACCCAGTAACCGCTAACCCAATTAAACTAGCAAAGAAAATATTTAAAAAGTTCTCTGTAATAAACATCTTAGTTACAAAGTAAAATGCAATTGCCGATAAAACACCAGCAGCAATTAAACCTTTGTATAAGGCTCCCATGATATTTTGTTTTTTACCTAATCGAATAAAGAAAATACCAATGATAGAAGCAATAATAGAAACGGCCCCTAAAACAAGAGGGAATAAAATAATATTTTCATCACCCTTGAAAGTTAAATGACCTAAAACCATGGTTGCAATAGAAGTAACGGCATAAGTCTCAAATAAATCAGCAGCCATACCAGCACAATCACCAACATTATCACCAACATTATCAGCAATCACGGCTGGGTTACGTGGGTCATCTTCAGGAATACTAGCTTCAACTTTACCAACCAAATCAGCGCCAACATCAGCTGCTTTAGTATAGATACCACCACCTAAACGAGCGAAGATAGAAATAAGAGAACTACCAAAAGCAAAACCAATCAAAGCGTTTAAATCTTTAGTTGCGAAATAAAAACCAGCAGTACCTAAAAGAGCTAAACCAACAACCAACATTCCAGTTACGCTTCCACCACGAACAGCAACGGTTAAAGCTTTTTGCAAACCACCACGGGCGGCTTCAGTTGTTCTTACGTTAGCACGTACACTAACAAACATCCCGATATAACCAGTTAAAGCAGATAAAACTGCACCAGCTAAAAAAGCTATTGCCGTCATCCAGCCTAAAGCTGGAATAAATCCAACTACCAAGAATAAGGCAGCAGCTACCATCGCTACTGATTTGTACTGACGATTTAAAAACGCATTAGCTCCCGCCTGAATAGCAGCAGCAATCTCTTTCATCTTATCGTTACCAGCTGGTAAACGAAGGATGGAGGCAATCACAATTGCGCCATAGATAATAGCGACAAGAGCTCCGCCAAGAATAAATAATGTTGTCATCATAATTTTATATTTCTAAATTATTTTATTTTTTTTCCTCTGCGGAATCATTAATATTAGCAGCTATCTCATTTTCAAAAACTTCAGCTGGAGTTTCTTCTACTAAAGCACTGCCCTCCTCATCACTGCTAATAACTTTCTTTTCACCTTCTTCGGTTGATTCAATAATATCAATTTTCCAACCACTAAGACGAGCAGCTAGACGAACGTTCTGACCATTTTTACCAATCGCAAGTGATAATTTATCAGAGCTAACTTTTACAATTGCTTTATGCTCTTCTTCATCAAGTTCAATACTTGAAACTTTAGCAGGAGCAAGAGCGTTAGCAATAAATTTAGCCTGATCTTCACTATATTCAATAATATCAATTTTCTCCCCACCCAATTCACTAATAATTGTTTGGATTCTAGAACCGCGTTGACCAACGCAAGAACCAACTGGGTCAACATTTTCTGATTCAGTATAAATTGCAACCTTAGATCTTGAACCAGCTTCACGAGCAACACTCTTAATTTCAACTGTTCCGTTTGCAACTTCTGGAATTTCTAAATAAAAAATCTTTCTGAGAATTTCTTCACTACGACGAGATAAAATGATTTCTGGACCTTTATGGCCCTCTCTAACTTCTTTAATAAATACCTTAACTCTATCGCCAATATTATAGTTTTCATTATAAATTTGTTCTTCAGCTGGTAATAGACCAATCGCTTTCCCTAAATCAATAAATACAAAGCGACCTTCACGACGTTGAACAACACCGGAAACAACCTCCCTTTCCTTACTCTTAAATTCACCAAAAATCATATCTCTTTCCATTTCTCTCAATTTTTGGATAATAACTTGTTTAGCGGTTTGAGCAGCCATACGACCATAACTTTCTGGAATTGGTAAATCAGTTACGATTTCATCGCCGATTTGAGCGTCATGCTTAAGAATACCAGCTTCTTTAATTTGAATGTCAGTTTTAGGATTAAATTTCTTCTTACCTTCTTCCTCTAATTCATCTTGATGAATAAATTCAGGGCGAAATTCTTGGCGAAACTCTTCTTTTCTTAACTCCTTAGGATTTGGGTTATAAAGATTTTGTAACATTTCTGCCTCTTCTTCGGCTGGTAAGTTATCAACTACTGTTTTAACATCAAAAATCTCCGAAGCTCCAGTTACGGAGTCGAATTTTACTCTAATGTTCTGATTTCTTTCGCCGTAATCCTTACGATAGGCGGCAGCTAAAGCTAGCTCGATTGCCGAAATAACTGATTTAAAATCTAAATTTTTTTCGTCACAAAGCTGCTTAATAGCATTACTTATGTCCGACATAGTATTATTATTTAAGTATTTTAAGACAAAAAGCTAATTGCGGTAGACAACTAGCTTTCAAAGATATAATAACATATTTAAGATTTTTGTCAAAATCAGACCAACACACTCATGGAAGACAAGATTACATTCCAACTTTAGGATATGTAGTTACATCAGCTGCATTTTTCACAGCCCTATTGGTCATAACTAAAACATATCTGGTAATCATCCAGGAGGCTAAAATAATCACTAAACCAATAGTTGCATTTCTTAATAATTTTACCGCCTCAGCCGTTTTATCCTGATTTCCTCCAGCTGTCATATATTTAAACCCAGCAAAAACGACTAAAATTAGAAATATAACCGCTAAAAAAGTTAAAGCAATTAAAACAAAATCGATTGCTAAAGCTCTAACATCGCCTTGAGCCCTAGTTCCTCCGAATACTCGACTAACATCATTCAGCCCTACTTGACCTTCAGCCAAGGTACTATCCGCTTGAACTGGAACAGCGACAAAAGACGCTAGAGAAAGCATTGCTACAAACAGAAAAATAAAAGAAAAAATTTGCTTTTTAGTTATTTCCATAATAATGTTATAATTAAGTTGGATATTTACATTATATATAAGAAAGAAGCAAAATACAAGAAAATGAATCTTGCCAAAAAAATAGCCCACAATACACTGATTCAAATAATCGGTAAAATTATTTCCACGGTCCTAGGGCTTTTTTCTTTGGCCCTTATTACACGTTATCTGGGTCAGGAAGGCTTTGGGGAATACACAACCATTATTACTTTTTTAACAATCTTTGCCGTGATTGCTGATTTTGGTTTAACGCTAGTAACGGTGCAAATGATCAGCGGAACAAAAGATCAGCTTAAAGAGAACAAAATTCTTAATAATCTATTTAGCTTTCGTTTAATCTCTATACTTGGGTTATTGCTTATTGCCCCACTAGTTTTAATCTTCATGCCTTATAATCAGGCGATTAAACTAGGGGTATTGATTACTGCTCTTTATTTTGTGTTTCCCGCTTTAAGTCAGGTTATTATTGGATTGCTACAAAAAAGATTAAGCATGGATAGAGCAGCTTTAGCGGAAGTATTAAGCCGTATAGTTTTAGTTATAGCTATTTTGAGCGTTTGGCGTTATGATTTAGGCCTTAATGGAATTTTAATAGCAACTGTATTATCTGGAGCATCTAGTTTTCTATTTCATTATTTGTTTGCTATTAAGTTCTCTACTCTTAAGCCGGAATTTGATGCAAAAATTTGGAAAGAAATATTTCATCGTTCGTGGCCATTAGCAATTACTATAATCTTAAATTTAATATATTTAAGAACTGATATTATTTTCTTGTCTTTATTTAAAAGTGCGGGAGAGGTTGGTCTATATGGCGCTGCTTATAAAGTAGTCGATGTATTAACAACCCTACCTTTTATGTTTGCTGGGTTAATTCTTCCGATTTTAACTGCCGCCTGGATAGACAAAAAGATTGATTATTTTAAAAATGTTCTACAGAAATCGTTTGATATTATGGCCATTATTGCAATTCCTCTAATTATTGGCGGCCAATTTTTAGCTGGCCCAGTAATGCAAGTAGTCGCTGGTCAGGAATTTAATAAATCTGGAATTATATTACAATTATTAATTATTGCAGTTTCAGCAATATTTTTAGGAACCATGTTTTCGCATGCCGTTATTGCCTTAGACAAACAAAAAAAACTGATTGGTTTTTATGCATTTACCAGTATCAGCTCACTCGCCGCTTATTTTATTCTAATCCCCAAATTTTCCTATTTTGGTGCGGCTGCAGTAACTATCTATAGTGAGTCTTTAATTGCAATTTTTTCCGCCTACTGTGTTTTTAAATATAGTCGCTTTCTTCCCAACTTAAAAACTATGACAAGATCAGTTATTTCTGGAATATGTATGGGTTTATTTCTTTACTATTATCCAGACAGCTTACAAACAGGGGTTCTAAAATTAATTTTTACGATTTTAATTGCCTCAATGATTTATTTCGTTTCTTTATTTTTAATTGGTGGAATAAAATTAGAGGATTTAAAAACAATCTCTAAAAAATCTAGCGGAAGCCAGCCCTATAATTCAAGTAACTTATAATATATGAACAACACTTTTCCAGAAATAATTTTTGAAGACAATGACTGTTTAGTGATTAATAAACCAGCTGGCCTAGCTGTTCATCATGGTGGCAACATTGAAGGCGAAACCTTAACTGATTTATTAGTAGATCGCTATCCAAGCATCGCTACGGTTGGTGATGATCCTGAAAGACCAGGAATTGTTCATCGTTTAGATAAGGATGTAAGTGGACTAATGGTAGTTGCAAAAAATAACGATAGCTTTAATAACTTAAAGATGCAATTTCAAAAACGTGAAATTAACAAACAATATTTTGCACTAGTACATGGTAAAGTTGAAAAAGATGGTGATAATATATGCTTCCCAATTAAACGTGCTAAAGATGGTTACCGCATGGCCGCCATGCCCTTAAATACTACTGACTTATTAGTACGTCGTAATCCAAAATCTAGAGATAAGGGAAATATTTCCGGCCTATTTAAAGCAAAGGAAGCAATTACCGAATTTAAAGTAATAAAGAGATTCGTAAATTATACTTATCTAGATGTTAAAATAAAAACTGGAAGAACACATCAAATTAGGGTTCACTTTTTCGCTTACGGACATCCACTAGTTGGCGATACTCTATACTTTACTAAAAAAACTAAAGTAAAAAATGATAAAATCAATCTTGGACGCGTATTTTTAATGGCTAGTCGCTTATCATTTACTACTTTAGCGGGAGAAAAAAAGGATTTTACAATCAAGCTTGATTCCAAGCTTGAAGCTTTTCTGCCCAAATTTTAAATTACAAAAAATATTATTTAAACTTTGACTCTGATATCGTTTTTTAGTATAATAGCATTTATAAAGAATTAATAAATAAGTAATTAATAATGTAATAAACCTTATGAAAAAACACCTCAAGCGCTTAGCGCAATCAAAGACCATGACTAAGGTGGTTTTGCCGATTGTTTTGGTTATCATTTTAGCTATCATAGGCTATATGTCTTTTAAAAAACCCGCTGGTAATCAGCCAGTAAAGGGTAAAAATTTAAATAGTGAAGCAGCTAAAGTAGCCGCTGAAACTTTTATTAACGGCTACTTAATGTCTGGAGATAATAAGGCAACAATCAAAGAAATTACTGAATTCTATGGTTTTTATAAATTAAAAGTTGATATCGTAAGCGATGTAGTCGATTCCTACATGACTAAAGATGGCAAATTCTTCTTCCCTCAAGCTTTTGATGTTGATGATATGATGAAAAAAGGTACTGGTGCCGCTGCTAACGGAGCTGCTGCTACTACTGCGCCAGCTGATTTACCCAAAACAGATAAACCAGTTGTTGAATTATTTGTTATGAGTCATTGCCCTTACGGAACTCAAATTGAAAAAGGTATGTTACCAGTAGTAGAAACACTTGGTAAAAAAATGGACTTTTCTTTAAAATTTGTTGATTATGCTATGCACGGTGAAGTTGAACTTAAAGAACAAATTGTTCAATACTGTATCGACAAAGAACAAGCAAGTACATTTAACAACTACCTTAAATGTTTCTTAAATAATAGTGATAGCGCAAGTTGTGTAACTTCAGCTAATGTAAATAAGTCTAAGCTTGATACTTGCGTGGCGACAACTGACGCAAAATATAAAATTACAGAAAACTTTAAGAATAAAGTTGGATTTAAAGGTAGTTATGCTGGTTTTGATATCTATAAAGAAGACAACGCTAAATATGGTGTAGGTGGTTCACCGACCTTGGTAATTAACGGCAAGACTGTAGAGACTGGGCGTGATTCAGCTACTTTATTAAGCACTATCTGTGCTGCTTTCAATAATCAACCGGCTGAATGTAAGACTACTCTTTCTAATGAAACCCCTGCGCCTGGATTTGGAACTGGAACAACTGCCGGATCTGCAGCTGCAAGTTGCAACTAACATCTAACACCGATAAAATAACTCATAAAAAAGACTCGATTTAATTCGAGTCTTTTTTATTATCTAAAGTTTGAACCACAACTTAAATTTTATATTCGACCACGATACTGCTCGGCTTTAATAATTTTACTAATAGCTATTGCGTAGGCGGCATTACGTAAAGTATGTTTTTTGTCCCAAGAAATATATTTTTGATAAACACGTTCCCAGTTTAACTTCATTTTTTTATCTAACAAATTACGTAAATACTCTTCATCTAAAATTTGACCAGTTCGATTTTGCGCCCATTCGAAATAGCTAGTTATAACCCCTCCCGAATTAGCTAGAATATCAGGTACAATTATTTTCCCGGCTTCAAATAAAATTTTATCGGCCTCAAAAGTAATCGGGCCATTAGCTAACTCAATAATATATTTAGCTTTAATCTTATAAGCATTATCAATAGTAATTTGATTTTCTAAAGCGGCCAATATTAAAATATCAACTTCGGTTTCTAATAGTTCGGCGTTAGAAATTTTTTCTCCATCAACATAATCACCAACTAATTTATTCTGGTTTTTTAATTCAGAAATTGATTTAACATTCAACCCCTTAACATTACGAATTCCGCTTTTACTGTCAGAGGCGGCAACAACTTTAAAGCCGTCATCTGATAATTTTTCAGCAATAAAAGAACCGGCATTACCAAAACCCTGAATCGCAACCGTTAAACCAGACTGGCTAGATAAAAACTTATTAACCATTTCTTTGATTACAATATAGCCTCCCTGAGCAGTAGCGTCACCGCGCATAGCAATTCCGCCCAACTCGACAGGCTTACCAGTAATCATTCCGGGCTCATGATGACCAACTTTTTTCTCAAATTCATCCAACATCCAGGACATGATTTTACCGTTCGTATACACATCTGGTGCAGGAATATCTTTATCTTGTCCCAAAAAATCAATAAAGGCATTCGCATATTGACGACTAATCTTTTCTAAATCTTGTTCATTAAATTCTTTAGGATTAAATCGTATTCCTCCTTTAGCGCCACCATAAGGAATATCAGCTAAAGAATTTTTAAGAGTCATCCAAAAGGCTAGCGATTTTACCTCATCTTCGTTAACATCAGGATGAAACCTGATACCGCCTTTTCCCGGGCCAAGCGCTCGATTATAAAGAATTCTCCAGGCAGGATATTTATTACCATTTATTTCTAGCTCAGCATATTTTGTTTGGACTGGCTCTAAAAGGACTTTTATATCCTGATCGCTAATATTCTCTAACAACTGAATTTCTTTAAGTCGATTTAAATTATCATTAAAGATACTCATATAATAAATTTTTATTTAATGAAAGCTTCTATTTCATTCTTTAGGGTTTCTTTGTTTCTCATGCCGATAAATTCTCCGATAATTTTACCACCCTTAAAAAGTTTCATATTAGGAATACTTTGAATCTGATATTCCATTGCTAAATCTTGGTTACTACCATCTTCGGTATTTACTTTAGCAATTTTTACTTTTCCGGCCATATCAACAGCTAACTCATCGAGAATTGGAGCCATCATCTGACAAGGCATACACCATGGTGCCCAAAAATCAACCAAGACTGGCTGGTCGCTGTTTAAAACTTCTGCTTGAAAATTACTTTTGTTAAGTTCCATTGCTTTTGACATAAATTTATTTTTATTTGTTAATTAATTCTTTAAATATCTTTTCCATTTTTTCCTGACTATTATTTTTTTTATCTAATAAACAATAGTTAAATTCATCAGCGATTATTTTTTCCATTAACGAAGCCATCGCAGACTTAATTGCTTTTAATTGAACTATAAGACCAATACAATCTTTAGGGCCAGTAGCCACCATTTTTTTAATACCCTCTAATTGTCCAATAATATTATTAATTCTCTGTTCACTAGTTTTCATATATTACATATTATCATACACCCCCCTGGGGTGTCAAGATTATAAAAAAATAAGCCTGAGCCTATTTTTTTTAACTTAATATCAGCCAATAATTGTATTTCTCAGACCGAATAGTAATATTTTTAAAGTCAGCCTTTTTAGCTAAATAAAGTAATTCTCGACGAGTAAACGCGTGATAATAACGATTACTAATAGTCTCTCCGTGCTTATTCTTCCAAGGAAAAATAATATCTCCAAAATCTTTTTTATTTAAACCAATGAGCTTATAAAAGATTTGTTTAATTATCAAAGATTTATGACGACTAGACCATAGATTCCAGTTACTAATCACAATCACCCCGTCGTTCTCTAGCAATAAACGCATCGACTTTAAAATTTGTATTTTTAAATCTTTACCAGGGATATGCTGTAATACTGCTAAGCAAAAAATGGCATTAAATTTTTTATTACCAAGAGTACCAAGAGTATTAATATTTAAATTATTGCCCGCCAAATCAAGTTCTAAAAATTTGTTCTTTGGATAGTTCTTTTTTGCTAAATTTAAAAGTGAGCGACTATTATCTATTCCTAGGTAATCAATATTTTTATTTTCCAATGCTTCCAATAGGCGACCATTACCACAACCAGCGTCTAGAACCCTGTCTCCATTCTTTACTTGATTAGCAAAAGTTCTAATCTCCGGCCAAATCTCTTTTTTTCTCGTAATATCAAAATCAGCCGCAATTTTATCGTAGCTATTTTTTGATAATTCTAACAAATTTTCAACAATTTTTTGTTTCATTATTCGCTAACTAAATATTCTCTCTTATCGCCACCTTTTTGCTTAAATTTTTCTAAACGTGAGCAACTATCACATTTTCCACACGGCCTAGCGTTCATATCGCCAAAATAATTTAAAATATATTCTTGACGACAACCAGTATGATAAACGTAGCCCTCCATCTCGTCTAACTTTTCGTAAGCTCGCGCAGACTTCTCTTTTAATGCTTTAAAATCTAAATTAATATCTTCTGGTTCTACAATTTTTAATACTTTAATTTCCGTTCCTCTAAACGGCGGGCGATATTCAACTAAATCTTTTTCAGCTAATTTTTTTACCGCTCTAATTAAAGAATCTTTTTTAATTTTTAGAACTACCGCAACTTCTTCTGGTGAAAAATCCCAACCGGCCTCTAATTCTACGCGATATTTCTCAGCTAATTTTTCCCATACTTCTTTTTGTGACTTTGAACGTTTACCGATAGAAGCATCTATTTCTACTAATGGTTTTTTTGCTTTTAAAAAGGAGCTAGTATTTTTTTCATTAGGACGAGAGATATAGCCCTCTTTTTCTAGCATTTTCAAGGCTGTACCAATGGCCATTTCTGGAACATTTTCTGATAGATTTTGGGCAATTTCAGAATACGTAACTAAAATTGAATTTGTTGGATTTATTTCTAATTCGACGCGCCGTAAGATAAAATCAAAAATCTCAATTACCATACGTGGTTCCGGATTGTCGCCCTTAATAAAAAACTCACGTAAATATCTATCTTGCTGATGATAAAACAAAAGACAAAAACTATCGATACCATCTCGTCCAGCACGTCCGGCTTCTTGATAGTATGCCTCAACCGTACCGGGTAAATCGTGATGAATTACAAAACGAATATCTTTTTTATTAATTCCTAAGCCAAAGGCATTTGTTGCTACAACTACTTGTGCTTCCCCGCGCATAAACTGTTCTTGAACCCAGTCACGACTACTAGCGTCCATCCCCGCGTGATAAGCAACTGCTTTTATATCATTGTCTGATAATAATTCTACTACTTCATCCGCTTTAGATCTTGTTCCGGTATAGATTATCCCCGAACCTAAATCAGGATTAGTAATTAAAAAATTTAAAATATGTTCTAGCTTCTGGCCGTTTTGTGAAGGAATAACTGCTAATTGTAAATTCGGACGCGCAAAACCAGTTAATACTATCTCTGGATTTTGTAAATTTAATTGTTTAATAATATCATCTCTTACTTCTGGAGTGGCCGTCGCTGTTAAGGCAACCACCGGCGGTCGACCAACAAATTTAACCGCTTCTTTCAAACGTAAATAACTAGGACGGAAATCGTGTCCCCACTGACTAACACAATGAGCTTCATCGACTGCAAATAAAGAAACTTTAATATTTTTAAGTTCAGTCAAAAATTGCTGATTATAAAAACGCTCGGGTGCAATATAAACTATTTTATAAAAACCTGATTTAATTTTTATTAAGCGATTATTAGTTTCATCTGGCGAAATAGAAGAATTAATGAAGGTCGCTGGGATTCCAACTCGTTCTAAAGAATCAACTTGGTCCTTCATTAAGGCAATTAGTGGAGAAATAACGATAGTTATGCCTTCTAAAATTAAGGCTGGAAGTTGAAATATTAATGATTTGCCTGCTCCAGTTGGTAAAACTACCATAGTATCATTGCCCTGAAGAATACTATCAATCGCCCGTTCTTGCCCAGGTCTAAAAGACTCATAACCAAAATGAATCTTTAAAAGCTCCAATAATTGTTGTTTTCGGTGTGGCATTGACAAAATTGGTTAAAGGTTGTATAATAATCTAATCACTTATTATTCGTTCATTTCAAATTAAAACCAAATAAATTCAGTATCATGAAGAAAATTATTTCTTTTTTCAAAACTTCGCCCCTATCAAAAGGCGATTTGATTATTCGCACTATAGCTCTTGTAGTTTTAGCCGCTATGTTTATTACTGGTTCCATTTATTTAATGGTAACCCAAGATTTTAGCGGTATTAGCTTCATGGCCGTAGGAATAATAATCCTCGGTATGGGTCTTTGGGGAATAAACCCCCCAGTCTTCGAAGCTTGGCTTCGATTTAACAACCCTCCAAATAATGATGACTCTAAATAATAGAGCCATCACTACTACACACTAATCATCTTTCCCAAAAGATGATTTTTTATTTTACCAAATCCTAACGACGTGTAAAGATTTCCAACACGTTCTTAAATAAGAAGGCAATCGTCATCGGACCAATACCTCCAGGAACTGGTGTAATATAAGAAGCTTTATTTTTTAAATCTTCAAAATCAGCATCACCATAAACTTTATCATCAATTTTAGAAATTCCGATATCAATAATTACCGCCCCCTCTTTTATCATTTCTTTTTTAATTTTATTCGGCTCACCAAGAGCGGTAACGATTAAATCAGCCTCAGATATTTTATCAGACGAAACAACTTTAAAACCGCGTGCCGCAACAGTTTCTTCCAAACCTCTTCCAAAAATATCAGAGTTATAAAGAGAACAAGCTATTTTATCTTTTCCAGACATTCGTATTTCTTCTAAACAAGCATCTACTGAAGCTAAAACCGGAGAAGAAATATAATCCGGATGTTGAGGATGAAAACCATCAACATCTTTATTTGGATCAAGCGCGGAAATTACTTTATCGGTATTAAAATTAACCGGTAGCGGTAGCTGTACTAAAATTCCATCTATTGTTTCATCGTTATTTAAAAATTTTATTACTTCTAATAATTCTGTTTCCGGTGTATCCGCCGCTAAAGAATATAAATGCGTATCAACGCCAACTTTCACCCCCTCTTTTTGTTTTAGAGAAACATATATTTTAGAATCTTCTCTTTCGCCTACTAAAATAATGGCCAAGTTTGGTCTTGGTCCATTAAGTTTATGTATTTTATAAGCAACCTCATCTTTAATTCTTTCAGCGATTGCTCGTCCATCTATCAATTTCACCATACTTTATTTTTTATTTAGTTGGGATTGGAAATTCATTACACATCTTTTCAACTTTCAATTTAATTTCCGCTAATTTAACCTCGTCTTCCTTATTCATAAAAGCCTCATCCATATAAGAAGTAATAAGCTTCATTTCCTCCTCTTTCATGCCTCGGGTTGTGATAGCTGGAGTTCCAATTCTAATTCCTGAGGGATTCATCGGTGGATTAGGGTCGTTAGGAATAGTTGAGCGAGAAACTGAAATACCAATTTTTTCCAAGGCTTTTTCTGCTTCTTTACCCACTAATCCTTTACTAGATAAATCAACAACCATTAAATGATTATCCGTCCCTCCAGATACAATTCGATATCCTCTTGCTATAAATTCAGCCGCCATTGCTTTAGCGTTTAAAATAATCTGCTTTGTATATTCAATAAACTCTGGTTTTAGTGCTTCTCCAAAAGCAACTGCTTTAGCGGCTGTAATATGGTCATGAGGACCACCTTGCATTCCGGGGAATACTGCACTATTTACTTGTTTAGCAAATTTTTCTTTACACATTATAATCGCTCCACGAGGACCTCTTAAAGTTTTATGTGTGGTAGTTGAAACTACATCAAAAATTGGAACGGGATTTTTTAATTGTTTACCAGCAATAAGACCGGCGATATGGGCAATATCAGCAAAGGTATAAGCGCCAATTTCATCAGCAATATCTTTAAATTTCTGCCAATCAATTTCTCGAGAATATGCACTAAACCCAGCAACTATCATTTTTGGTCTTTCTCTTAAAGCAATCTCACGAACCTCATCCATGTCAATAATGCCAGTTTCAATATTTACGCCATACTGAACAAAATTATACAAACGTCCTGAAAAATTTACTTTATGACCATGAGATAAATGTCCGCCATGATCAAGTTTTAAGCCTAAAACTTTATCCCCAGGATTTAAGAAAGCCATATAGACGGCAGCGTTAGCTGGAGAACCTGATAAAGGCTGAACGTTAACGTGTTCAGCGTCAAATAACTTTTTAACTCTTTCAATCGCTAAATTTTCAATATCATCAATAATATAATTACCGCCATAATAGCGATGACCAGGGTAACCTTCACTATATTTATTAGTTAAAACCGTCGCCATCGCCTCTAATACAGCCGGAGAGACATAATTTTCGGAAGCAATTAATTCTAATTCCTCGTTCTGTCTTTTCTCTTCCCTTTCTACAATCTCAAAGACGGCAGAATCTTGATTTTTTAGATGGTCGTATTTCATATTTTTATAGTTAATAACTGATTTTATCTTATCTCTGTAAGCCTATTTTGTCAAAAAGTTATTTAAGAGCTTTAAACAGATAACTACCCTTCAATTTATAACCAAATTTTTTATAATACCCACGAACTCCTACCCCAGAAATAACTGCAATTTTAGCCAACTTCTGTTTCATAACAATTTGTTCAGCGTGAGCTAATAATTGTTTTCCTAATCCGCTATGTTGAACCTTTTTTTCACCACCAACAGAAACTAATTGGCCATAAACATGAAGTTCTCTAATTATTGCGGGTGCAATGGGACTTGCCTCATCTATTCTTAAACGACAAAATCCATAAAGTGTTTTGTAATCCTGACTATCAGCACTAATAAAAAACTCTTTACCCCCCGAGGCTTGATATTCCATCACGTTAATTACTGGATTCACGATTTTTCCATCTTTAACTTCGCGACAACGAATACAACTACATTTTACGCCTCTTTGTTGCATTATTTGACGTAAATTTGTAATTTTATTTCCAGCAATAATTGATTCACCAGGAATATCACGAATTAAACGAATAATACGAACATACTCCGGAACAACTGCCTTACATTTTACAATTAATTCTTGTAATACTTTATCGGAGTACGGTTTATATTTTCCCTGCTTATACCATTTATAAAGAAGACTGCCTTGAGTAACAACGGTTGGATAAAATTTTATTTGATCAGGCTGAAATCTTTCATCAGTAAATAGTTTTTTAAATATTTCTAAATCTTTTTTTGGAGTTGCGCCTGGTAAAGCAGGCATTATATGATAAGTAATTTTAAATCCGTATTCTTTAAGTAATTTAGTCGCTTCCGCAATTTCCTTAATACCATGACCACGTTTATTTAATTTTAAAATTTCATCATCGGCCGCCTGCACTCCAATTTCTACACGCGTACAACCAAATTCCCTCATTTCCAATAATTCAGCATCATTGATAAAGTCGGGTCTAGTTTCAAGGGTAAGCCCAATAATCTTGTATTTTGCTTGCTCATTCTTTTTTTGTTCTAAAAGAAGGGCGACACGCAAATTATCTAAACTAAGATTTTGTTTATAGAAAGCAGTGATTTTTGTATTAAAACTATTATCTTCTTTAAATTCAGGAATTTTTTTTAACCTAAACCTACTAAAGTCATTAGCCGCTCTAAAACAATTAGCGATATACCAATATTTATATTTTTTAGGAAGATAACTCCAGGTCCCACCAATCACAATAATCTCAATTTTTTCTGGCTCATGCCCATTATTTTCAAGGGCTTTTAACCTTAAGATAACTTGTTTATACGGGTCATACTGACATCTAATTGCCCTCATAACTGCCGGTTCATTAGCTAAATAGCTAACTGGGACATCTTTTTCTCTCGGACAATACGCACAGGTTCCCGGACAAGGATAAGATTTTGTTAAAACAGCAACTGGAGCAATCCCGGACATTGTTCTAACTGAACGTTTTCTGAGCAATATCTCAAAAGAATCAGATTTTTTAATTAAACCGCTTAAAACTAAGCTTCTATATTCTTTTAAAATATCGGAACTTAAAACAGAATCCAACTTATATTCTTTACAGAAAGTTCGTTTAATATCCTCTAGTTGGTCTCTATCTAATGTTTTTCCAACACTTTCTATAATTAATTTTTTTATTGCTTCTGCCATTTCTTTAGAGTATAATTAATAATATAATCTAATTAACAATACAACATTTTTTCAAATTTAACAAGGCTTTTATGAACATAAAACCCCTAAAAATCATCATTTTTTTAGCTCTTATCGCCTGGCCACTATCTGGTTTAAGAGCAGCTGAAACTAACAACGGACAGGCCGTTTTTATAGAAGAAAATGAAGTAATATCAGGAAATCTATTTGCTGCCGGCGACACAATAACAGTCAATGGTGTTATTAGCGGAGATTTAATTGTGGCTGCTAAATCAGTAACAGTTAACGGAAGAGTTGAAGGGGATGTCATCGCTGCCGCTCAAACAATAAACATTAATGGTGAAATTGGTGGTAATATCCGTGTTATTGGTAATGCGGTAAATATTAACGGGTCGGTAGCAAGAAATATAAATGCCTTTGGATCAGAAATAGTTATTAGCGAGAAAGCGAGAATTGGTTGGGACGTTTTAATTATTGCTGCAAACTCACAAGTAGACGGTGTCATTAATGGCGCTTTAAATACATATTGTAAACAATCAGTTATTTCAGGTAAAGTTGGGAAGAATATTACTATCAAAGCTTATGATGATAATCAAACTCAAAGTATTATTATTACTGAAAGTGCAATTATTAATGGTGATTTAAATTATACTTCAAAAAATAAAGCTAATATAAAAGCGGGGGCAGAAATTTCCGGACAAACAAATTACAAATTACCTGAAGTAAAGGAAAAAAATAATATAGCTATCTGGGCCTGGGGAAGATTATTTTCTATTCTTTCAATGATTCTTATCGGTCTAATCTTTGTTTTTATCATCCCTAAAACGACTCAAAAGTTTATTGTTGATATGAAAACTAAAACAGGTAAACTATTACTAATCGGAGCGATTACATTTTTTATCACACCACCCGTAGCAATAGTCCTAATGTTAACAATTATTGGCATCCCCTTAGCCGCCTCTTTAATGGCTATTTGGGTTGCGGGAATATTCTTAGCACAAACAGCGGCCGCAATTTTTATAGGAGAGCTAATTATTAACGATTTAATCAAAGCACAAGCGCCTATATTTTGGTCATTACTAATAGGCGTGGTTATTCTCTCATTATTATTTTCACTACCCTTGGTTGGTTGGATAATTAATTTAATAATTATCTGTCTAGGTTTAGGGAGTATTTTATTTTATGTTACCAATCAATCCAAAAATATTTAAAGCTTACGACATTAGAGGTATATACGGAGAAGATTTCGATAATGAGCTTGCATATCTTATTGGCCTAGCTTTTATAGATTTAAGAAAAAATGATTCTGATTATATAAATGGAAATATTCTTAAAATAGCAGTTGGTTGTGATATGCGCCTATCTTCTCCACTCTTAAAGGACAACCTTATACGGGGATTATTAGCTGGCGGAGTCGAAGTTATTGATCTAGGGATGGTTTCAACACCAACTTTATATTTTGCAGTTGGAAAATATAATTACGATGGCGGAATTATGGTTTCAGCTTCGCATAATCCAAAAGAATGGAATGGTTTTAAAATGGTAAGAACTAGAGGTATTCCTGTAAGCGGTGAGACTGGAATAAACTTCATTAAAGAAAGAGTATTAGAAAATAAATTTATTCCTGCTCAACAATCAGGAATATTAATGAAGCTGGATAACGTAATAGACGAGGAAATAGCTTATGCTCTAAGTCGCATAAATTTAAATGATATTAAGCCGTTAACTATAGTAGCAGATGCTGCAAATAGCATGGGGGCAATTTACTTAAAAAAACTAGCAGATAAATTACCAGTTAAATTAATCCCTCTCAACTTTACTTTAGATGGTTCCTTCCCTGCGCACGAAGCCGATCCTCTAAAAGAAGAAAATCTTGAACAATTAAAAAAAGCTGTTATCGAAAATAAAGCTGACCTTGGAATCGAGACGGACGGCGATGGTGATCGAATATTTTTTGTAGATAATCAAGGCAAAACTATGAATCCGGCAATTATCCGGGGAATTTTAGCAAAACTTTTTTTACAAGAAAAACCAAAGTCTAAAATAGGCTATGATGTAAGACCGGGAAAAATTACATCTGATATTATTACAGAAAATGGCGGCATCCCCGTAGTAACTAGGGTTGGCCATTCTTTAATTAAAGAGCAGATGATTAAAGAAAATATTTATTTTGCAGGAGAATCGTCTGGGCATTTTTATCTCAATACTGAGCTTGGCTGTTTCGAATATCCAAACATAACAATTCTTAAACTATTACTAGAATTTTCTCAAATTAAAGTATCTACATCGGAGTATATTGCTCAGTATGAAAAATATTTTGCCTCTGGAGAAATTAACAGCGACGTTAAAGATAAAGATGCTGTTTTTCAAAGAATAGAGACAGCTTTCCCCGATGGAAAAATAGAAAAATTAGATGGTATTAGTATTACTTACCCAAATTTTTGGTTTAATCTTAGGGGTTCAAACACGGAAGAAAAAGTTAGATTAAATCTTGAATCTATTAGCGAAGAAATAACTAAAGAAAAAACTACAGAGATTTTAAAACTGATATTCTAGAATTACTAAAATTATTCAAATAAAAAAGAGGTCTAAAAATAGATTAGACCTCTTTTTAATATCCATTAAACCAACTTATTTTCTTTCAACTTCTATTGTTCCCTTATTTAATAAAGCAGCTAAAGCACCAATAGCAGCTACCATTGGGGCTAAAACAGCTCCAATAACAGCAAAGGTAACTGGAATTTCCATTAATACTTTTCCTTTTTCGTTTTTAATAATAATGCGACGAACATTTCCTTCCTTAATTAATTTTTTTACCTTTTCTAAAATTTCATGTCCATAAACAGTAAACTGTTCTTTAGTGCTGTTTGTTTGATTAGTTTTTTTGTTAGTTGTTTTTTTAGGCATACTAATGAATAGTTAATAAATTATATTAAATTTAACTTAAAGAAAACTTTTCAAAATAAATATTTTTTTTCTTTACATGTAGTTTATGTAAAATCTGAATCGCATTTTTCATAAACAATGGCGGGCCACAAATATAGAAGCTTCTATCAAGATAATCAGGAATTAATCTAATTAATTTTTCTTCATCTAAACGTCCACATTCTCCCGCCCAAGACGTATCTTGACTAGCAATTAAATGCAGTGATATTTTATTATTTAATTTTTTAAATTCATCAATAAATATAAAATCTTGTTCTAATACGCACGAATATAAAACAACAGAGTCTTTTTCGGTTGTATTTTCAACTAATGCTCTAACAGGAGTAATCCCTACCCCTCCAGCAATTAAGGCAATTTTTTTATTTTCAGTTCTAGCGGTAGTAAAAATACCATGAGGACCATCAATAAAAACCTTAGTTCCAATTTTAATTTTATTAGCAATAGTTGCCGTAAAATCACCTAAATTCTTAACTGTAATTCGTAATTCTTGATTATTCTTTGATTGAGAAAAAGAAAAAGGATGCGATTCTAAGGCTAGGCGACCATCAAGAAAACGAAACATGGCAAATTGCCCACCCAAGAAATTATAATCTTCCATTTTATCGCCAGTAATATATACCGAAACTACATTACTATTTTCTTGCACTATCTTAGAAACATAAAACTTATGTTTAAAAAATAATCTAATCGGAACCAAAAATTTAAAATAAACCAACAAGCCAATAGCAACCCAGTATATTAAATACCAATAACCAATAAAAATAAAATTTTGCAGAGTATTACCGTGTTCAAGTTGATGACTAAATGCTAAAATAATAGCCAAATATGTTGCTAAATGAATAAAATACCATGTCTCGTAGCGAAACATTTTTTTAATAGCTGCTAAAGATACTACAATTACAATTACAAAAATAACAACCGATAAAATTGCCGCAAACATGCCTTCCCAATTCAACAAAAAGTCTAACATTTGTGAGCTAGCTGTAACTTCATTTGCTAATTTATATCCAACAACTAAAAATATCGGGTGAAGCAAAATAAATATCCAGGCTAATAAACCATTTATATGATGTACAAAGGCTAATTTATCTAAACCAAACATTTTTTCCAAAAACTTTACTCTACCAATCAGTACTAACTGCCATAAAATAAGATAAACCGCTAGCAGCCCTGAAATTCTACCCAAAGCAATCATTAAACCTGCCTGACCTGATGTTAATAATGTACCGGAACGGTCAAACCAAAAATAAAAAATTATAGCGATGTTTAATATAAATGCTCCTAAAACTAATATTTTTTTCATATTTTTATAAATAGGCATCTTGAGCATATTCTTTTAGAACTCGCTCCGTATTAAAAAATGAAGCATTAACACCAACTACAAAACGCATAATTTCCCTCCAAGCATCAGTATCTTTATAATAAATTGGCATTATTTCTTGTTCTAATAAATCATATAAACTAGTCGCATCTTTATGATCTAAACTATCGTCAACTACAATATGTTCACCTCTAATAGTCCAGCCAGTTTTTCCTCTAATATATCCTTCCTTCCACCAACCATCATACGAACTTAGTTGAGGAACTCCGTTGTGAGCAGCCTTCATACCACTAGTTCCCGATGCTTCGTTTGGTGGAAGTGGAGTATTAACCCACAAGTCTACTCCAGCAACTATAATTTTTGCTAAATCCATTTCATAGCCCGCTAAAAAAACAATTTTAATTTTATCTTTGTATTGTTTAATAAGGCGGTTTACTTCTTCAATAATTAACTGACCATCTTCATCAGCTGGGTGAGCCTTTCCTCCATAAACAATTTGAATTTTTCCAACTTTGCCTTGAATATCTATTAAGCGCTCTACGTTATGTAATAAAAGACTTGGTCTCTTATAAGCAGTGAATCGACGTGCAAATCCAATTGTAAAAACATTTTCATCAAAATCCATTCCTGATTCTTCTTTGATGATTTTTAATAAATTACGTTTTGCCTGTTGATGGGCTCCCCAAATTTCATTTAAAGGAATAATAAAAGCATTTCTTAAAGAAAGATTGGATACGCGCCAATTTGGTATATGCTTATCAAATAAGGCTTGAAACGAGGGCGATGTCCAGGTAACCGAATGAACTCCATTAGTAATCGAGTGAATTGGGTATTCTGGAAACATCTGACTAGATAATGTTTGATGACTGAGAGCTACTCCATTAATATAATCACTAAAATATAAAGCTATTTTAGTCATATTAACCTCATTATCACTAATAAGATTTGGTAATTTAAATGGAAAATCTGTTTGATGTTTTAAAACTAAATCCAGAGAAAAAATATCTTGAGCCATTTTTATCGGGGTGTGCGTAGTAAAAATACACCTCTCTCTAGTATCCGCAATTTTAGTAGTAATATTTTTTTTATTTGAATTTAAAAATTGTTCAATCGCAACAAAACTACCATGTCCTTCGTTAATATGAAATTTTCTAATATTATATCCGAGCGATTTAAGAATTTGATATCCACCTCTACCTAAAACTATTTCTTGTAAAAGTCGATATTCTTTATCCCTACCATAAAGACGTCCGGTTAAATTTTTATATTCTTCTTTGTTTCCAGCAACATTAGTATCTAATAAATATATTGGGATAGAAAAACCACTACTGTGTTTAATTAAATATTGCCAAGCGCCAACTCTAACTTTATCTTCTCCAATTTTAATAACAGCAAACGTTTTTAATTTTTTTAATTTAGAAAAGTCATAACTTGTAGACGGTAATGCTTCTTGTCGGCCATCCTTAGTTATTGTTTGATCAAAATAACCTTGGTCACTGAGTAGAGTAATTCCAACCATGGGAAGTTTCGAGTCAGCCGCTGAACGCAAAATATCTCCAGCTAAAATACCAAGTCCTCCAGAATATGTTTTAATACTACTTTCAAGTGCAATTTCCATGCTGAAATAAGCAATCTTAAAATCATTCTTATTTATTTCCATATTTTATAATATTATACCAAAATTATAACAGAATTTAACCGTGATTGCACTGATACTTTATATTTAAAATAAATATCATAGTGAAATTAATTATAATTAGTGCTGCAGAGATCTTGTTTAATAAAATTAAAGTCAAAACAGTAGAAAATAAACCATTCCTTCCCTATTCTATTGTTCCTACTCCTATTTTTCTAAGATTTGAATTAGATATTCCTAATGATAAATATCTCATTAGCAAATAAGCGTCATCAGGTCGACCAAGGTAATACCTAGTATTAGTGAGTGGATTAACATACCAGGCTTCTCCATGACCTTGAACTTGAATGAATATTTTACCGCCCTGATTCTTCGCAAAAATCTCATCAACTCCTAATTTAGGTTTACCCTGAGTACTATAACTATTTATTACCTCTGTTTTATCGTCATAACTATCTGAATCAGTATCTTTACTATTTTTGTTAGAGCCAATTGCATCTTCAAAAGCATCAGACAGTCCATCATTATCACTATCTATTCCATTAGCTAAATTATAATTAGCAATTTTAACTTTCTCTAAATTACTATTACTGATTCCTATCCCTAGCGTTCTCATAATTGAAAAGGCCATGTTAGGGGTACCAAGATAATATTTAAGATTATTTTTAGGATTAACATACCAAGCTTCACCCTTATTTTCTACTTGTAATAATAGACGACCGGCAAGTAGGTTGGAAAAAGTATTATTTATTTTGGTAACTAGCTTGTTCTCAGTTGCAATAAACTCTTTGGCTGCAAGGGTAATCTTTTCTAATTCTTTTTGACTAATATTATTAACATCATTATTAGCACCAACAACAACATTATCAACGTTATTAGTATTTATAGATGTTGATGTGGCAGTACTTACTGTTGTAGTTGCCAATGTACTAGTCGAAGTCAACAAATTATTATTAACTGGTGGTGTATATGAAGATCCCCCACCACCTCCACCTCCACCCGATGAGCCACCACCAGTATTTGGTGGTGGAGAAATAAACAAAGTAATAATCACTTGGTCATTTAAACTTGTTGAAACATTGCCGGCGGCATCTTTTGCAAAAGCATATAATGTTTTAGTTCCTTCTGTAGAGAAGGTATATGTTGTTGGTGCAGTGACTTGCCAACCAGCATCGCTAGCC
>CAJAVM010000011.1 GCA_903945435.1 uncultured bacterium
ATATGAGAATGAGCGGAAGCGAATTCGAGTAATCGAGCGACGATAAGCGCGAGCAAGCGCAGCGCTTAGCGGCTGGTCTGGACAAGTGAGTTTGGCGCTCTTCTGGCGCCAAGCGAGCGCGAAAATCCCTATCCCCGAGCAAATACATTAAATAGACTAATTTTAGTCTATTTTTTGTTATATTATTGACAAAATTATAATATTATGATATAATAAATTTACTTAAATTAGTTTTTTTAACAACAAAAATTATAAATAATGAATCAAATTCGTTCGTATTCAGAAAAAAACGCTAGTATCCAAGGCAAAAATCCTTGGATTCCGGAAGAAACCTACGAAACAATTGTCAAAAGCATGATTATTCCATGTGTTGATATTGTTTTTTACACCAGATCCGATGAGGCTATTTATCTAGCCAAAAGAGTAGTATTGCCAATGAATTCATATTGGTGTTTAGGCGGAAGAATATTCTTCAACGATGCTACCTTAGAGGAAGCGGCTGCTCGTTCTGTGGCAAGAGAAAGTGGATTAACCATTGATTTAAACAGATTTAAATTTGTTTGTAATCATCTCTATTCCTGGGAAGCTATTGCCCAAGGTTATTTTACTGGTCGCAACTTAGCAACCATCTTCAGCTGTGAGGCAACCATTGATGAAATCGACAAAATTTCAAAAACATTAAACGAAACCGAATTTGATAAAGAATTTGGTTTACAACGTTTTGACCGACAAAGGTTGCTGGACACGAATGTCCATCAGGCGATGATTGATGTCTTCGATCAACTTTTTTCGGAATAAACTTTAGGCTTGGTCAGCTCAAAGACTATAGACTGCTAAATACATAAGGCAGTCTTTTTTTATTTTAAAACCGTTTCAACTATATCCCAGTCCCCGAGCAAAGTAAAAAAACAGGCTTTAAAAGCCTGTTTTTATTTATAAAAAAGATGTTATAGTCTTATTTGAGGTAAACAGCTCTACTTTTTTGAATTACCTAATTCTTTCTTGGGCTTATATTCTACTTCCCAAATTAAACCAGGTTTTACATTGGCTATGGCTGGCAATAAATGGTTAAGAAGTTGTTCGGCTGTCATTCTAAATTTATTACCTTTTGCAGAAATTTTAACCCAACCGTCTTCATCACGAAAGTATTTTTCGGTGAATTTTTTCGTACCCATCGATATTATATAGCTGTCATTAGTTAATTTCATAGTATAGATATTATATCAAAATTCAGAAATATATAAACTGGGTATATTTATTAATGCCGTTCCAACCATATACCAGTCTCCGAGCAAATTTACAAAATAGCACTTTTTGTGCTATTTTTGTTTTATAATCAATATGTTTCATAACTTCCTCCACAACCCCGAGCTTTATTAGACCTTATTTTTAAAACTATATGAATATGCAAAAGAAGACAATCCAAATTTTTTCGCTTATAACCTTGATGTTGGCCTTGGGCGGGTGTAGCTATAAAACTGTGAAAAATAACCAACCAAGACAAGCTATCCCTGAAATTAAGTCAGAAGTTGTAAATCAGCAAAATCAAACGCCGGCAGATTTAAAGGAGCAGCAACTAAATGAATATAAATCAAACCTAATTTCCATTAAATACCCAAAAAATTATGAAGTAAAAGAAAAAGACGAAATGCTTATTGTCTCGAGTGCAAATGGGAAAATTATTATTGGCGGATTTAAGCCATCAACTGGTTATCCCGAAGCAGACAAAAAAGATTTTCCTTTTAGAGAGATTATGTATACTGAAGACCCGAAATTAAATGTAGATGCCATGCCTGCCGCACTTTATTATATTTATGGCGATACAAAAACCAAAACTGAATTATCAGAAATATTAAAAACAGTAAAAAACATAGAAAAGGAATAAACTCATTAAAATATTTGAGGCCGTTAGAAAATTCTAAAGACACTCAATATCAAGTTTGCGAAAATATTAATAAATTATCCATAAATTTGCCTTTAAGCTGTTATTGTTCCAACTATATCCCTATCCCCTAGCCAGTAATACAAAAACGAGCAGAAATGCTCGTTTTTGTTGTATTAAATTGGTTCGAACTTTTTTATATATTTTAGGTATTTTAGTAAACAGCTTGTTTTTATTGGTCTGCATTGGTTTGAATTCTGATTACTGTTTATGATTTTAAGATATGGTATAATCAAATCAGCACTAAACTTATGAACTCAAAATTAATCAAAATAATGGGAAGTTTAATGATTCTAGTGGTTTACGTGGATACGAAGCTTGTGGAAATTATGGCCTCTTTGTTGGAGCCGGCATTGGCATAATAGTCGGTTATATTCTATATTTATTGTTAAAAAATATAGTTAAATCAAAAAAATAATATAAAGCACGAAGTTATTTATAAAATAGGC
>CAJAVM010000012.1 GCA_903945435.1 uncultured bacterium
ATGACAACTCTAACAAAAAAACAAGTTCAGGTACGCGACTTTGTTGCTCGCTATACTGAAGAAAATGGCTATGCGCCTTCTTTAACTGAGATACGAGATGAGGTTGGAGTCTCAACAATCTCTACCGTTCACGAACACATCTCCAACCTCGTTGATAAAGGTATCTTTAAACACGTTAAAGGCGTCGCTAGAAGCTTAGAACTAGTGAAGCTTAAAAGTAAACAGGAATTTATGTCCGTCCCTCTAGTGGGCGTTATAGCGGCCGGAAAAGCAATCGAGGCGATTGAAGTTCCAGACGAAGCAATCGAGATTGCTAAAGATACTAGATTCCAGGATGGAGATTTATATGCCCTACGCGTAAGAGGAAATTCAATGATTGGCGACGGAATATTTGATGGTGATTTTGCAATTATCAAAAAACAATCTTGGGCTGATAACGGTGATACTGCCGTTGCAATTATTGATGATAACGAAGCAACTCTAAAAAAATACTACAAAGAGAAGGGGAGAATACGCCTTCAACCCGCTAATCCAACTTTCGAACCAATTTTCAGAAAAAATGTCGAAATTAGAGGAATAGTAATTAAAATAATTAGGGATTTTCAGAGAGTGTAATCATTGCTCACAAAAAAAGAACTTTTTAAATAAAAGTTCTTTTTTTTAATTGTTTGACTCACACCTTGTTTGGTGGTAAAACATTCAATATAGAATTTCTGTAAACTAAATATAAACTAATAAAGCCGGATGTCCCGGTAAGGAGGAAAAATGGAAAAGAAAGCAAGTTCTTTGGCGATTATTCTTCACTTGTTAACCGCCTTCATTTCGTTCTTTGTGATTAATCAAGCAACTAATCATCACTTGTGGGTCAAAGCGTCCCTATTTATGGCCTGGGGGACATTTTTCTTAGTTGATTTCGTGCAGTTATTAACTAAAGGAAAGCCCGGAGTTGCCATGCTAGGTGCTTACATTTTATTTTTTGTTGGCTCATCACTTTGTTTAGTATTTGTTGTTTGGGTAATAAATACCCTTTTAACAGCAGCAAATCCTCTCTTTAACTCCCTAAATTGGAACTTCCAAATCGGAAGTCTCTTCTCGGGCTTATTGAACATCGCTGCTTCTGTTCCTAGTTTAATTTGTGGACTAATTTTAGCCTTCATCGCTTTAAACTGGGGTAGCCCAAATTGCTGCAAATGGTATAAACCATTTGTAACAGGAAAAGCTTAATATCTTGTTGCAAGACAAAGAAAATCCTCGAAAAAATCGGGGATTTTTCATATCTTTTTAAAATTATATCCTAAGCTCAATTAGGTCTTTTCAATTCTTTATTTTTTTGTTATAATTTTTTAACAATTTATTAACAATTAATTATATTTTTATGAAAAAAATATTTTTCCTTTTATTAGTTGGCACTCTCGCCATCACCCTAAGTGCTTGCACTAAAAATTTAGAAAATCCTAAAACAAATAATGGAGCCCCCCAACAGAATCAACAACAAAACAAGCAACCAGCTCAAGATGCTACTGTTACCCCTCAAACCGAAGCTACTCCAGCATCAACTGGTATCGCTTTATCAGAAATTGCTCAACATGGAACTCCGACTGATTGTTGGCTAGCTATTGATGGACGAGTTTTTAATATTAATGAATATATTAAACTAGGCATCCATCCTGGTGGTGAAAAAATCTTAAACGGTTGCGGTAAAGATGCTAGTGTTATGTTTGCTAATATCGATAAACATGATACTAAAGCTAGACAAACATTAGAAAAATACTTGATTGGTAATTTAGCTCAATAAATAATACTTATCAACAATGTCTTCACTCTTCCAGCTAAAATCTGAATTCGAACCGGCTGGTGATCAACCGGAAGCGATAAAAAAACTGGCCGCGGGACTCGCGGCTGGTTTTGATTATCAGACATTATTAGGAGTTACTGGAAGCGGTAAAACATTTACTGTTGCTAATATTATTGCCGGCCAAGATAAGCCGGTTTTAGTTATGGCACCAAACAAAGCGCTCGCCGCTCAATTATATAGAGAGTATAAAAACTTTTTTCCTAATAATGCCGTTCACTATTTTGTTTCCTATTACGATTATTACCAACCAGAGGCGTACTTACCAATAACAGATACTTACATTGATAAAGAGGCGATGATTAATCAAGAAATCGACCGTCTGCGTCATGGCGCTACTTCCGCCCTTGTTTCGCGTCGTGATGTAATTATTGTTGCTTCGGTTTCTTGTATTTACAATCTTGGTGTCCCGTCTTCTTATTTAGAAGCACGTTTAGTGTTAGAAAAAGGGAAGACCATGGTTAGAAGTGATTTAATTAAGCAATTAGTTAAAATCCAATTCGAAAGAACTAGCGGTAACGTTGATAGAGGACAATTCCGTGTTCGCGGTGATGTATTTGAAATCAGACCGAAATCAGAAAATATTATTTATCGTCTCGAACTATCCAGTCAAGAAATTTCCCATCTTTCTATTATTGATAATACAACTAAAAATATTCTTGAAAATCTAGAAGAGATTGTAATTTTTCCACCTAAACATTTCGTTTCTAATCAACCACAAATCGATGCCGCGATTAAAAATATTCAAGGTGAATTAAAAGATAGGCTCGCTTATTTTAAAAAAGAGGGGCTATTACTTGAAGCGGAAAGACTAGAGCGTCGCACTAAATATGATATTGAGATGTTGCGCTCACTCGGTTATTGTCATGGTATCGAAAATTATTCCCGTCATCTAACCGGAAAACTAGCTGGCGAAGCGCCAGACGCTTTACTTGCTTATTTTCCTTGGAAAGATGGTAAACCAGATTTTCTAACAATTATCGATGAATCGCACATTGCTGTTCCTCAAGTAAGAGGGATGTATAATGGCGACCAAGCACGTAAAAAAACCTTAACTCAATACGGCTGGCGTCTACCATCCGCACTTGATAATCGACCCTTGAAGTTTAATGAATTTGAAGCCCGTATCGGTCAAGTAATTTTTACAACAGCAACCCCGGGAGATTTTGAGGCTGAACATTCAAAACAAATAGCTGAACAAGTTATTCGTCCGACTGGATTAGTAGACCCAGAGATAGAAATCAGACCAGTCTTTAATAAAGAAAAAAACTACAGCCAGATTAATGACGTCATGGAAGAAATTGGAGAAATTGCACGATTAAGAGAAAGGGCAATTATTAATACTCTAACCAAGAAACAGGCCGAAGATTTAAATATCTATCTCAACGGACAAGGATTTAAATCCAATTATCTTCATAGTGATATCAAAACTATGGAAAGAATGGATATCTTAAAAAATTTCCGCGAAGGGGCCTTCGATGTTTTAATTGGTGTTAATTTATTACGCGAAGGACTTGATTTACCGGAAGTAACTTTAGTCGCCATTTTAGACGCTGATAGAGAAGGATTCTTAAGAAGCCAAACTTCTTTAATGCAAACTATGGGTCGCGCCGCTAGAAATGTAAAAGGGAAAATTATTCTTTATGCCGACAGAGAAACGGACTCAATGAAAAAAGCAATTAGTGAAGCTAATAGAAGACGTGTTAAACAATTAGCATATAACAAGAAGCATAATATAATTCCAACCAATATCTCTAAAAAAATTGAAGAGTTCTTAGATATAGCGGAGCAATAAATATGAAAATAGAATACGAGGCAACTTTTATAAATATTGATAAAGATGAAATACGCGGCCGTTTAAAATCAGCTGGCGCTCAACTTATTAAACCGGAATTCTTGATGAAGCGCGTTGTTTTTGAATTACCTGAAGGACACGAAATCCCTGGCGGTTGGTTACGAGTCCGTGATGAAGGAGATAAAATAACTATGAGCCTTAAAGTTGTTGATGGCGATAAGATAGAAAATCAAAAAGAAATTTATTTACAAATAAATAGCTTTGAAGAGGGAATCAGCTTATTAGAAAATTTAGGCGCGAAGCGTAAAGCTTTTCAAGAAAGTCGCCGTGAATTTTGGCTACTCGATGGAGTAGAGATTACTATTGATGAATGGCCTTATCTTGAGCCTTATGTTGAAATTGAAGGAGAAACAGAAGAATTAGTTAAAACAATGAGTAAAAAATTAGGTTTTGATTATAATCAAGCCTTGTTCTGCTCAGTTGATACTTTATATAATCTTAAATATGGTGTTCCTGCCGAAATCATCAATCATAAAACACCCTTAATTACTTTTAATGACCCTAATCCATTTGTTAGTTGGAAATAACTGAAATAATATGTCAGCCAATAAAAATAGCGCCAATCAAACGGACGGAGAAAAATTAATTATCCGCGGCGCAAAAATGCACAATTTAAAAAATATCAGCCTAGAAATACCGCATAATAAACTAACGGTTATTTCTGGCGTTTCCGGAAGCGGTAAATCATCGCTCGCTTTTGATACAATCTTTGCTGAAGGCCAAAGACAATACGTTGAGTCCCTTTCGCCCTATATGCGTCAGTTCTTGGGCCAAAAAAAACCAGCCGATGTTGAAGAAATAATTGGACTAGCACCAGCAATTTCTATCGACCAAAAAGCGCTTTCTCATAATCCGCGTTCAACAGTCGGAACTTTAACTGATATCTATGATTATTTGCGCGTTCTATATGCCCGCGTTGGTGAAATATTTTGTCCTTTATGCGGTCATAAAATAGAAAAGCTTACCGTCGAAGAAATGGTTGATATTATTATCAACCGCGGAAAAGACATGGGCGAAGAATATGTTACGCTCTTAACTCCAGTCGTTCGTGATAGAAAAGGGGAATACTATCAACTTTTATATAATTACCTTGGGCTTGGTTACGCGGAAGCAAGAATCGATGGAAAGATTCATTCTCTACGTGAAAAAGTTAAACTTGCCCCTAAACAAAAACACGACATTGATATTGTGATTGACAAGGTAATGTTAAACGACCAGTCGCGTTTATTTGAGGCCGTTGAAAACTCACTTGAACAAAGTAAGGGTCTAGTAATTGCTAAGTATGAAGAGCAAGAATTTTTACTTTCTTCAAACTGGACCTGTCCGAATGATAATTTTTCCTTTCCCGAAGTTGAGCCGCGCTTATTTTCTTTTAATTCTCCTCATGGTGCTTGCCCGGAATGTGCTGGCTTAGGTAAGAAAAATTTCTTTACCGAAGAAAAGTGCGAAGTTTGTAAAGGAGCAAGATTAAAACCAGAAGGCTTATCAGTAAAAATAGGCGGTAAAAATATTGCTCAAGTTGCGACCTTATCTTTAAATAAAACTTTAGATTTTTTTAATGGTTATTATGAGAAGATGGCTAAACGCGAATTAACGATTGCGGAAAATGTTATTATCCAAATTATTAGTCGCCTAGAATTTTTACTTAAAGTCGGTTTAGATTATTTATCTTTATCACGCGAGGCACATACCTTATCCGGCGGTGAGGCACAAAGAATTAGACTCTCCTCCCAAATCAGTTCTCATTTATCAAGAACACTTTATGTTTTAGATGAGCCGACTATCGGATTACACGAAAGAGATACCGAAAAATTAATTGATACTTTAAAAAAACTAAGAGATAAACACAATACTGTTATTATTGTTGAACACGACGAGAGAACGATTATAGAATCTGATTATTTAGTTGATTTAGGGCCCCTCGCTGGTGTGCATGGTGGCGAAATAACGGCCTGTGGTGAAACAAAGTATCTTTTGAGCGGTAAAGACGCAGAAGCGTCTAAAAAATCGCTCACGCTCCAATATTTAAACGGAGATAAAAAAATAGAACTACCAAGTAAGCGTCGTGAACAAAATCATGGCTCTTTAAAAGTTATCGGTGCTACCGCCAATAATTTAAAAAATATTACTGTCGAAATCCCTTTAGGAAGATTGGTCGGAATCAGTGGTGTTTCAGGAAGTGGAAAATCATCTTTCTTATACGACTCTTTATATAAAAATCTTTCTCATATTAAAGCCCGACCTGGAGGTAGAGCTAAATTAGAGGACGTTAAAGATATTAAGGGAACTGATTATATCAGCAAAGTAATTGTAATTGATCAATCACCAATTGGTAGAACACCACGTTCTAATCCAGCAACTTATACGGGAATTTTTACCCCAATTCGTGATTTTTTTGCCGCCTTACCAGAAGCGAAAGAAAGAGGATATGCAATCGGTCGCTTCTCATTTAATCGCCCTGGCGGACGTTGTGAGGCCTGTGAAGGAGCGGGTGCCAACCTAATCGAGATGCATTTTCTTCCGCCAGTTTTAGTTGAATGCGAAGTCTGTCGCGGAAAAAGATTTAATCGTGAAACTTTGCAAGTAAAATACAAGGGGAAGAATATTGCCGAGGTTTTAGATATGACTATTGATGAAGCAGTTGAACATTTTGAAGGTAATTATTTTATTACCGATAAGTTAAAAGTTCTACAATCAGTCGGCCTTGGTTATGTAAAAATTGGACAGAGTGCTACCACTCTATCTGGCGGTGAAGCTCAACGAGTTAAAATTGCAAAAGAATTAACCCATACTTTAGGAAAAAGAACTTTATATTTATTAGATGAGCCGACAACCGGATTGCACTACTATGATATTGATATGCTTTTATCGGTTTTAAACAAATTAGTTGAAAAGGGGAATTCAGTAATGGTAATTGAGCATAATATGCATATGCTTAAATCAATGGATTATATTATTGATTTAGGCCCGGATGGCGGTGATAACGGCGGACGTTTAGTCGCAGCTGGGTCGCCAGAAGATATTGTAAGAGAGCCAGAAAGTTTAACAGGAAAATATTTAAAACCTTATTTAAAAAGAAAAAACCCTGCAACGTAGTTTTTCCTTGGAAGAATCTTTGTGATTTTCCTAAAACTGTTGTTGCAGGGCTAAATCGCTCGGCTTTTGCTTAGATGCTTAAACTTCGCTTAGAGGGCGTTCCGGAGTCGTAACGTGATAGCTTGTGTTTAACAAGGATGTGTTGTCCGAAGACGAGGTTTCCAAGTAAGGAACAATGCTAATCAATAATTAACGGTTTTTCTCAGTCGGGTTTGCCTCAACTTTGCATCATGCGATTTTTTTTACCAGTGTTTCTGGCGGACCCTTTTCTCGGATTCGTTGGGCGCAACTAAGCGCTATGTAAAACTGATAAACAAATATTAGCACTGCCGTTTCTTTTGTCAAATAACTTATGCACAACAACAGTGGAAAACTTAAAACTCGTTTAAAAGAGATTCCTAAAAAACCAGGGGTCTATTTTTGGCTAGATAAAAAGGGTGTTATTTTATATGTTGGGCGAGCAACTAGTCTTAAGGCAAGGTTGAGTCAATATTTTCAAAAAGGTATAGAACCACGCATCGCCGAGATGGTCGCTTCCGCTTATGATTTAAAATATGAACAAACTGAAACTTTACTAGAAGCAATAATTTTAGAGGCGCAAAATATTAAAAAGTTCTGGCCTAAATATAATATTGTTGATAGAGATGACCGGTCTTTTATTTACGTTGTTATTCCTAAAAAAGAATTCGCTCGTCCAATAATTATTCGCGGTCATGAACTAAAAAAATTTCCCTCCGGAACGGCCAAGGTATTTGGCCCCTATCAATCTTTTTATCTACTTCAAAACGCTTTGCGTCTTATCCGTCGCATTTTTCCATATGGAATCTGTAAACCAAACAGTGGCCGCGCTTGTTTTGATTATCAAATTGGTTTATGTCCCGGGGCTTGTGCTAACAAAATAAGTGCAAAGAATTATAAAAAGAATATTGATAGTATGTGTCTTTTGCTAGCGGGAGAAAAAAAACGCTTAATTACTAAACTAATGAAAGAAAACCCAGATAAAATTAAAGCTTTAAAACATATACAGGACGTTTCTTTATTAACTAGAGAAGGGGATTTAAAAGAACAGAAAGTTAGTCGTCTCGAGGGTTATGATATTTCTCATCATGCTGGTAAAGAAAGCTATGGCTCTATGGTTGTCTTTGAAAACGGAGAACCAAATACATCTCAATATCGATTATTTAAAATTAAAGATGCTCCAGGAGGCGATGATGAAAGGGCCTTACTTGAAGTTCTTGTTCGTCGTTTTAAGCATACCGAATGGAAGCTACCCGATTTAATTATGATAGACGGCGGTTCACCACAAATAAGCTTTTTATCACGCGAACTAGCAACTTTAAATATTAGTGTTCATTTGGTCGGTATTTCTAAGTTTGGTGGCGATAAATTAGTTTTTGCCGCTAAAACAAAAAGGGAACAACGCTTGTTGGCGGAAAACATAAAACCAACTTTATTAAAATTGCGCGAAGAAGCCCATCGTTTTGCTAATCGAGGAAGAAAAACGGGGGCAAAAATAAAAAACCGCCCTGTAAAATAAGACGGTTTTTTAAAAGAACAAAATTCACTTTTTTAGATTTTATTAAGCCTCAACTTTTTGTCTGATGATGTGGTGTAAGAAAGATGGTAAATGTGCAAACTCCACAATTCGACAAGGCGGAATCCCAGCATTTAAAAATTCTGAACCAGTAGTAGCGCCGGAAACGACTCCGATAAAATCAAGTTTTGGATCACAATCCTGTGTCGCAGCATAATCGTTTTCAATCGTATCGCCAATATAGACCATTTCTATTGGCGAAATTTTGCGAGCAGCGGCCCAATTAATAAACGGACCAAACACTCGACCATCAGGCTTATGATGATAGAAATGGTTGACTGTTTGTAGTTGATCAAATATTTCCAAGTTTAAGCCAACCTGCTTAGCAATCAACTTTAAACTATTATCAGTTCGACTTGTAATAAGCCCAATATAAAAACCGAAAAGTCTAAGGTTGGTTAATGACTCAAATAGTTCACGAGAAAACTCGTATGGTAAATCAGCGGAAATAATAGGTTCCAAGTCCAGAACCTCTTGTCTTTGTTCATCGTTAGCCCCAACTTCATCGCACACAAGGCCATAAAGCTCTGACAATCTTTTTCCCCAATGAGGTCTTAAAAATTCCTCAGAAACATTTTCCAGTCCCAGATAACTCAGGATCTGATTAATCTTAACAAAACCCATTTCAGTGCTATTAATCAACACCCCATCTAAGTCAAACACGAAAAACTTTTTTGTACTTAAACAACTTAATTCAAGAATTTTCTTTTCCATGATATAAAGGATATATAGTGAATATTAATTTTTCAAAAGGACGTATCATCTGAACTTAACCTAAAAATTAAAGTCCGTCAATAGTGTTCGAATAAAAGTCTTGACAAATTCTTAGCATCTGCTAATATAAACGCATAACAAAAGATACCACAGACAGCAAGTGATCTATAAGGTCGTAAATCTTGCCGAGGTAATATCCGCTTTTTTAAGCGTTTTTACAACTGTGGTAACACAGTTTTTTTATTATATGCCAAAAAATAAAATTCAAAAACAAGAGATTTTACGTAATTTAACCGAAAAAATGAAAAAGTCTAAATCGGTAGTTTTTGCCGGTTTTAATGCTTTCGGAGTAAAAGACAATGAAATCTTACGTTCTAAATTAAGAGCAGAGAACAGCGAATACTACGTTGCCAAGAAGACTTTAATGAATATTGCTTTCAAGGATCAAAATGTTGAAAGCTTAAATGCTAGAGCTTTTGACGGTAAAATTGCCGCTATTTTCTCTTACGAGGACGAAGTTGCTCCTGCAAAAATTTTAGGAGAATTCCGTAAAGATAAAGAAAAAGAAAACAAAATTTTCTTCTTGGGTGGTATTTTAGAAAATAAGCTTTTATCAAAAGAACAAGTTGAAGCTTTATCAAAACTACCAAGCAAGCATGAATTATATGGTAAGTTAGTTGGTACCTTGAACGCTCCTATCTCCGGATTCGTTAACGTTCTTGCCGGTAACTTACGAAATTTCGTTGGTGTTCTAAAAGCAATCAGCGAAAAGAAATAAGAAATATTTAATTAAAATATAAATAAATTAATTTTAAAACTATGAGTGAAGAAAAAAAGGACGTAGTTGTCCCAGAAAAGTTTCAAAAACTAGTTAGCGAAATCGAAAAAATGAGTGTTCTAGATTTAGCTGAATTAGTTTCAATCTTAGAAGACAAGTTCGGCGTTTCCGCTTCTGCTCCAGCTATGATGATGGCTCCAGCTGCTGCCGGTGCTGCTGCCGTTGAAGAGAAAGATAGCTTTGATATCGAATTAACTGAAGCTGGCGCAAACAAGATTGCTGTTATCAAAGTTGTTCGTGAATTAACAGAAATGGGTCTTAAGGAAGCTAAAGATTTAGTTGATGGCGCTCCTAAGGTCTTAAAAGAAGGTGTTAAGAAAGATGAAGCCGCTGCAATCAAGAAGAAGTTAGAAGAAGCTGGCGGAAAAGTAACTTTGAAATAATAAGTTCTTGGGGTATAAGAAAAACCGTCCCTTAGGGGGCGGTTTTTTTGTAATATTAACATTTTTTGAAGGTAATGGTATAATCTAGCCATAAAATATATTTATAAAAATTTTTA
>CAJAVM010000013.1 GCA_903945435.1 uncultured bacterium
AGTGAGTATATTGCTCAAAAAATTTATATTTTAATTTTAATTTTAATTTTAATTTTGGGTTAGAATTCCCAAGATTAAACTATTAAATCTATGAACAAACAAACGAAGTACATTATTTTGGTTGTTGCAGTTATTGCTTTAGGAGTTCTAATCTATTTAATTGCAACTACAACAACTAAGAATGGAGCAACTTCAAAAGTTGGTGGAGAAAACAATGATAATGTTTCTACCGAAGATCAAGGAAGACCATTGATTGATGGAGAAACTCCAAATGCCACTCCTTCAGTCGACGCTCCTGGTTTAACTACTAGACCTATGCCTGTTTATACTAAAGAAATTGAAGTTGATTTTATGAGCTTAGAAGAGAAAAAAGCTATGGGAATACCAGAGGTTCTTAAAGTTCAGGTTTTAGAAAGAGACGCTGAGGGAACTGTGTTAAATTACAAGATTATTAGAAAGGATGATGATATCATGACAAAATTTGGTAATTAGTATTTCAAATATTGTTTACTTAAAAATCGCTCATTCACAAGATGGGCGATTTTTTTGATTTAAGGATATAAAAATGATATACTGTAATAGTTGAGTTACTTATATTTACTTATGATTAATAAGAAAAAAATTCTCTTTATTTTTGGTTTAGTAATTGTTATATTGCTTATTTTAGTAATTGTTTCTGAGCTACGAAAGAAGAGTATTCAGATAAATCAGATCACAACTGAAGTGGGGAATATGTATATTCCGGCCGGAGAAGGTGCAACAACTACTCCTCGAGATTGGGAAGAAACGGACTCCAGAAAAGAAGTCCCGTCTGGAATTAAAATCCCAGAATTAAATGAAGTTATTCCAGATAACCTGAAAAATGAAATTGCTGTTCCTAGTGTCTCTATCCCTGTTCCTTCCGGCTCTGGTTCTCAGTTAAAACTTTTTCAAATTAGAGGCGAAAATGGAAAATTTATTCCGGAAAAAATTATTGTTAGTTTAGGCGATAATGTTAATATCAGATTTACAGCTGTTGATAAAGATTATAATATTGTTTTAGGGGGATATGAATTAGAACAGAATGCTAAAAAGGGTGAAACTAAAAATCTTGATTTTCAAGCAAATAAAGATGGGCGCTTTCCTTATTATTGCTCTTCTTGCGGTGGTTCAAGCGTAAATTTTCAAGGTGAAATTATTGTTGTAAAATAATGCAGTTGTCAGGACTTTTGAAAATTGCTATAATAATATTAAGATATTAATTTATATTTAAAAGAATTAAGAATTACTTTTTCTTTTAAATTTTCTCGATTATGCAAAAAACTACGCTTGGAACAATAGCGACAATTATCTTTGTTGTAATTCTCGCTGGCCTATTTACTTATTTCTATGTGTCCCTAAACCGCATGGATAAAAAAATGGTTGCTTTACAAACTGTTATCGCTGAAGATTCAGCTAAGATAACTAGTATCGTTAACTTCTTTAATGCTAACGTAAATGCCCAGACAACTAATAAATAATAAAAATATAAAAAGCGTAGCGGAAAAGGCCCCTTATGCCCGCCGTGAGCTAAATAATAATTCTATGAAAAAAGAAATTGTTTTTCCACTTGTTGTTGGATTAATTCTTGGTGCTTTAATTATGATCTTTTGGCAATTTACTGCAGCCTTGAATAATCAAAATGCTCGTTTAGCACAATTAGAGCAAGTTACTAGTCAGAATTCTAAGACTGTTAACGATATTGTGACTTTCATCAATCAGGCTACAAACCCTCAAGCTAATGGCCAAGGTGCTCCAGCAGCAACTACCCCTGCTAATTAATTGAAAATTTGAGATTATTAAAAGCCCTGCCAAAAGCAGGGTTTTTATGTTATAATTAGAAGGTATGAACATCATCGAAGCAAAAAAACGTCTTGAAAAACTTAAGATAGAAATCGATTATCATCGTTATAACTATCATGTTTTAGACCGCGAAACAATTTCGGCGGCGGCTTTAGATAGTTTAAAAAATGAGTTGTTTGCACTTGAAAATGAATACCCAGAATTAATAACATCTGATTCTCCAACTCAAAGAGTCGCGGGGGCACCTTTAGATAAATTTGAAAAAGCGAAGCATTCTCGTCCGATGATTTCTTTGTTTGATGCCTTTTCTGAATCTGATATGCGCGATTGGAAAGAAAGAAATGAAAACTATTTGGAGCGTAATTTAACTGAAGAATATTATTGTGAATTAAAACTTGATGGGTTAGCAATTAGTTTAAATTATAAATTCGGAAAATTAATTTTAGCCGCTACTCGTGGGGATGGTAAGGTTGGAGAAAATGTAACTATGAATGTTAAAACAATTCAAAGTATTCCTCTAGTTTTAAGAAAACCAGAAGAAAAAGAATTACTTGAAGTTGGTTTTTTGAAATCGGAAATTAAGGAAGTTTTTAGTTTATTGGAAGGCGGCGTAATTGAAATTCGCGGAGAAGCGATTATGACTAAAAAAGTATTTGCTGATTTAAATAAAAAATATTTAGCCGAGAGTCGTCCAGCTTTAGCAAATACTAGAAACGGAGTTGCCGGTTCTATCCGTCAGCTTGATTCTAAAATAACCGCTGAAAGAAAATTGGATTTTTATGCTTATGATTTATTGCTGGGTGATTTTGAACGTGGAGAAATAGTTGATACTAAAGAAAAATCGGACGCTTTAGTTCGTCTACTAGGCTTAAAAGTTTTAGCCGATAATGCTGTTTGTAAAGATTTAGATAATGTTTTTTCTTTTTTTAAAAAAGTTGGTGAACGTCGAGAAAAATTACCATTTGAAATTGATGGCGTTGTTGTAAAAATAAATAATTTAAAAATGTGGCCGGTATTAGGAATAGTTGGGAAAGCCCCACGCTACATGATGGCTTATAAATTTCCCGCTGAACAAGCAACAACTACGATTAATGATATTGTTTGGCAAGTTGGGCGTACTGGTGCGCTTACACCAACTGCAATTTTAGAACCTGTGAATGTTGGTGGAGCAACTATTAGTCGTTCAACCTTACATAACTTTGATGAGATTGAAAGATTAGATTTGAGATTAGGCGATACAATTATCATTGAACGTTCTGGCGATGTAATTCCTAAAGTAATTTCCGTTTTAAAAAATTTACGTTCCGGAAAAGAGAAAAAAATTATTCCACCAAGCGTTTGTCCGATGTGCGGCGGAAAAGTTGAACAAATAAAAGATGAGGTTGCCTATCGTTGTTTAAATAAAAGCTGTTTTGCTGTTAGCCTGCGCCAGATTACCCATTTTGTTTCTAAGGGGGCAGCTAATTTTGATGGTTTGGGCCCAAAATTAATTGAACAATTTTTAGCTTCCGGATTAATTAAAGATGCGGCCGATATTTATAATATTAAGAAAGCAGATTTGTTGAGTTTAGAAAGGTTCGCCGAGAAAAAAGCCGATAATGTAATTGAGGTCATTAATTCTAGACGCGAGTTGGATGTAGCGAGATTTATTTATGGTTTAGGAATTAGACATGTTGGAGAGGAAACGGCTATGACTTTAGCCGAAATGATAATTCACGAAATAATGGAGGGAGCTCAGTTATCTAAAAAAGTAGGTGCTGCTAATGCGAAAACTCAGTTGTCCGGTTTTTTAAAAATTGAACACTTAATTTCCGTCCTGCAACATAAAACCGAAGAAGATTTAGCAAAAATGGAAGATATCGGGCCAATTGTCGCTGAAAGTATTTATACTTTTTGGCGCGATGAAAAGAATCTTGAAGTTTTGAAAAAATTTGAAAAAAATGGTCTAATTTTAACTATTAGCACCCCGCAATCTAAAAATACGAAAACTAGCGCCTTGACTGGTAAAATTTTTGTTCTTACTGGTTCTTTAAGTAGTTTGACACGTGATGAGGCAAAAGATAAAATAAGAACATTAGGAGCTAAGACCAAAGAAAGCGTAACTAAAGATACTGACTACGTTGTCGCTGGTGAAAGTTCAGGCTCTAAATATGATAAAGCAAAAGAATTAGGAATTACTATTTTAGATGAAGACGAATTTCTAAAAATGATAAAATAATATAGATTAGACTCAAGTATTTATGAATATTACTAAAGAAGAAATACAACATATTGCTGAACTATCTCGTTTAGAGTTAAGTGCGGAAGAAGCGGAAAAATACCGAACTCAGTTGGGCTCAATTTTAGATTACGTAAAAATGTTAGATGAAGTAAAAACTAATAATGTTGAATTAACGGCTCAGGTTAGCGGTTTGATGGATGTTTTTCGAGAAGATGAAGTTAAAGAATGGGATAAACAAGAAACTGAAGCCGCTTTAAGTTTAGGCGAAAGAGAAAACGGAAGTCTAAAAGTAAAAAGAGTTTTGCAATAATCGGAATTAATTATGAATTTAAATGAACTTACAATAAAAGAAGCCCGCGTTCTTTTGGATGATAAAAAAATAACTTCTTTAGAAATAACGGAGGCTTGTTTGAATCAAATCACCAAGCTGGATGAACAGATTCATGCTTGTTTAACCGTGTGTGCTGATAAGGCGAGAGTAGAGGCTAAGTTAGCTGATGAAAGATTAGCACGTGGAGAAAAGGGGATGCTACTAGGAATACCTTACTTGTGTAAAGATATTTTGATGACTAAAGAAATTCGGACAACTGCCGCTTCTAAGATTCTAGAAAATTATATTGCCCCCTATGATGCGACAGTAGTTAGAAAATTAAAAGAAGCGGGCGCAGTATTACTGGGAAAAACAAATTTAGACGAATTTGCTCACGGTGCTTCAACGGAAAATTCCGCTTATGGTCCAACAAAAAATCCATATGACCTAACTCGAGTTGCTGGCGGTTCTTCTGGCGGGAGTGCGGCGGCAGTGGCTGCTAATATGTGTTTGTTCGCGCTTGCTTCAGATACGGGCGGCTCTATTCGTCAGCCAGCAAGTTTTTGTAATGTTGTCGGTCTTAAGCCAAGTTATGGAAAAGTTTCTCGTTTTGGATTATTATCTATGACTTCGTCGACTGATGTTGTCGGTCCGATTGCAAAAACCGTTTTTGACGCTGAGGCAGTTTTGAAAATAATTGCTGGAAAAGATGAATTAGATGCAACGACTGCACCGGAGGAGATGACAAATATTAAAAATGTATTTACTGATAATAGTTCAAAGCCATTTGCTGGGCTTAAAGTTGGTTTACCGGAAGAATATTTTTTAGAAAATTTAAATCCAGAAGTAAAGGATAGGATAATGGCCGCCGCCGAAAAATTAAAGCTTGCTGGCGCAGAAATAAAATCAGTGAGCCTTCCTTATACTAAATATGGTATTCCTGTTTATTATATAATTACCCCATCGGAAGTAAGTTCTAATTTAGCTCGTTTTGATGGAATAGGTTGGGGCTTAAAAAAAGAAGAAGCTGTGAATTTACAAGAATTTTATAAAAAAAGTCGTGGTGCTGGTTTTGGACCGGAAGCAAAAAGACGGATTATGCTTGGGACTTATGCGCTTTCAGCTGGATATTATGATGCTTATTATAAGAAAGCTCAGACTGTAAGAACTTTGATTATTGAAGATTTTAATAAAGCTTTTAAAAAAGTTGATATATTGCTAACCCCAACTTGTCCTCATGGTGCTTTCAAAATTGGTGAACAGTCGAATGATCCTTTGGCGATGTATCTCGAAGATATTTTTGTAACTGGCGCCTCGTTATCAGGACTGCCAGCAATTTCTGTTCCAGCGGGAATGATAAAAGTTAAAGATGGTAGCGATATGCCCTTAGGTGCGCAGTTTATTGCTCCACGTTTTAATGAGGACTTGATGATTCAGGTTGCGAAATTAATTATGTAAAATTATAAAATTAATAGTTAAGGTATTAATAGTATGACAAAAACAAAAAAGGTTCTTTACCTCGCAGCCGCAATCGTCGTTGTCGCAGTAACAGTTGTTGCTTTAGCGAGTGGTCGGGGTAAAGAAAAAAATGTTGCTGAAAATTATCAGCCGATTGTTGGAGCTAAAGCTAGTAGTTATGAACCAGTTGTTGGTGCCTTAGAAATAGGCGTAAATGATAATTTAATCGGCTCGGAAAAGGCGCCATTAAAAATATTTGTTTATGAAGATTATTCTAATATTTATACTGCTGATTTAGCAGAAACTTTGAATAAATTAAAATTAGAGTTTGATGATAAATTTGTAATTATTTCTCGACCATACGCTCTTGCGGGCTCTAGTCTTTCTCGTGAGGCGGCATTAGCAACGATTTGCGCAAAAGATTTAGGGAAGAAGTGGGAGGAAATGCGCATTGCTTTGCTTACTGCTACAAAAAATGGAACTCTGCAATCTGGTGGGTTAAGCTTAGTTGCCGCTGATATTGATATTAATGAAGAAGAATTTAATGCTTGCTTGACTAATGAAGAAAAATCCGTAAAACTGGATGCAGTAATGAGCGATGCTGAAAAGTCATTAGTTTTAGGGGCTCCAACAATGTTTGTTGGTGATGAGATGATTTTAGGCGCTCGACCATATTCTGACTTTGTTGATTCAAATGGTGATGCGATTGAAGGATTAAAAACTGTTGTTGAAAGAAAAATATCAGAAACGGTAAATAAATAATTGTAAAATAAAAAGAGCATTTTGCTCTTAAGGAGAGGTCGCATAGTGGTCGATTGCGCTCGCTTGGAAAGCGGGTAAGGTGAAAGCCTTCGAGGGTTCAAATCCCTCTCTCTCCGCAGTACGGGACGAAGTAGGCATAAAAGCTCATTTCGTCCTTTGTTTATGGGGGTATTTCTCAGTTCGAACCTTGCTATTTCGTCGTTTAGGAGAGTTTGCGATTTTTGTATCGGCAAGAGCCATTTAAACGCTAACATTTCAAGTTTTTTCTGTTCCAAAGTCCAGTTCGAGCCTAAAGTAGTTAGCACTCTTCTTTTCGCTTCGTTGTTGCCGTCTATTATTTCTTTCCGTCCATAGATAGCCAGATTAAAAGTTTCTTTAGTAATTTTAATAACCTCTTCTTCAACATCGTTGTTAGTATCGCTGGTTGCTAACTTAGATAACTCTCTCATTAATTCATTTTTTGATTCCGTGTATTCTTCATCGCCGATAAGATTGCGGCAGCGCATTTTTGTTAAATTTTTCATTTCTTCTTTTAGAGCGTCGGCTGATTTGCCGGCGTTATTTTTTATAGCCACGGTTTTTTCTTGCTCCTCGTTTTTTAGTTCCTCGATTATTTCCAGACCGAGATCTAAAAACTCCGGTCGGATTTGATATTTTTCCAGTTCTTTTTCGACTTGAAGCTCCAAGTCTTCTTTGGTAATGGGTTTTTGATGACAAGCGTAATTTTTGCGTTTACGGGTGCAAAAATAATAAGTATAACTTCTTAATTCTTTCGTGTATTTAATAACCTTATGTTTTAAGTCGGCCGTTATCAAGCAGCCGCATTCTTTACAATGTATCAGTCCAGTATAAGCGAAGTCCTTTTTTTGATTCCGTGGCTTGCCGTCTCGCCCCATAATGACTTGAATTTTATCGTATTGGTCAAGAGTAATCATCGGCTTGTGTTTGCCTTGATTTTCTTTACCGCCGTAATTAATAATGCCGGCATAAAAGGGATTGGTAAAAATTCGATATAGAGAGCTTCTCGACATCGGCCCACCGCCCCAGCTTTTAATTCTTTTAGTCTTAAAGCCCCATTCGTTATTTAATTTGTCTAAGACCTCGGGAACGGAATAAGCGCCCGTTAGCATAGCGTCAAAAGCCTTTCTCAAGAGCGGAAATTTAGCCTTGTCGACAATTATCGTGCTAAGTCCCTTTATCTCTTCACGTTTATTTAAATAACCCTCTGGCGCCTTGTTCGGTTGCCAGCCCATTTCAAATTTTTTCTCTAGTCCTCGTTTAACGTCCTTGCCTAGTTTCGAAGAAAAATATTGCGATTGGCTAAGCGCCATTTGCAACATCATTATGCCCTCGGGGGAATTGTCGAAATTATAGGAGCCGAATTTTAAGTCTTTTATTAAGCCAGTGCGAACCATATAAGTAATGGTTGAAGCGTCTATTTCGTTGCGGCTTAATCTGTCCGGATGCCAGGCGATGATGCCTTGCGCCTCGCCCCTTGATATTCGCTTGATCATTTGAGCGAAGACTGGGCGGCTGTAAGGTTTAAAGGCGGTATGTTTTTCAACGAGCACCTCGATAATATCCAGGTTGCTAAAAAACTCCCGGACTTTGTCTTTTTGGCTGTCTATCGATAAGGCCTGGCGTTCGTCGCCCTCGGTTGATTTTCGGACATAGGCCAGATATTTAATTTTACCTGTCGTTGATTGCATACTTGTTTTTTTTAACCAATTTGTAATTCCAAAAAATATTAGTTAAATCATCTCTAATATCTTTTAATACTTTAATCTTGCCCTCTCGGGTTAAATG
>CAJAVM010000014.1 GCA_903945435.1 uncultured bacterium
AATTAATAGTAATAATAAGGGGGTGGATAACTTTGAGATTTTTGAAATAATGACTTTTTGTTTGGCGTTTTTGGCGATTTTCTTGTTGATAAGGCTATGGGCGATTAGGGACTTATTTTTAATGATTTGTTAACAACCTAAGAGATACTTAACTTACGCACAATTCATTAAAAGTAATTAATATAATATACATGACTTGTTAACATGGTAATCCACAGAAATTAATAATTTTGGTGGAAAAGCTGTTTGACTGATTCTAATTCTTGTTTTATTTTTTCGTTTCCATTATCTTTGACCTCATGATAAATTTTATTGTAAGCATGCATTGCTGTTGTATGGTCTCTCCCCCCAAGCTCATTACCAATTGTTGGATAGGAGGTATTTAACTCTTCTCTTATTAAATAAATAGCTATTTGTCTTGGCCAGACTAATTCTTTTTTTCTACTATTTCCAATAATATCTTTAACGCTTACTCCGTAAAATTTGCCGACAGCCTCAATTATATCTTTAGGTGACATGGATCTTGATTGAATATTAGAAATAAAATCACCGAGAACATCTTTTACGGTTTTAATTGTTGGGACTAATCCCTTTAATTGATGAAAAGCAATAACCTTGTTTAAAGCACCCTCTAATTCTCTAATATTATTTTGAACTTGGTCAGCAATATATACTAAAACCTCCCGGTCGAGATTTAAACCCTTTTCTAGAGATTTCTGTTCTAAAATAACAACCTTAGTTTCTACATCTGGTTTTCCAACATCAGCTACCATCCCGGACTCAAACCTAGAAATTAAACGCTTTTCGATAGCTGGAATTGATTTCGGTGGACGATCGGACGTCATAACGATTTGCTTATCGTTTTGTTGTAATTCGTTGAAAGTATGAAAAAATTCTTCCTGGGTACCGTCTTTACCACCCATAAACTGGATATCATCTATTAAAAGTAAATCTACATTGCGATATAAATTTTTAAATTCTTTTGCTTTTCCGCCAGTTACAGCCTGTATATAGTTATTAGTAAATTTTTCGCTAGTGGTATAAAGTATTTTATCAGTTCTTTTAGCAACTTCGTTTCCAATAGCTTGAAGTAAATGAGTTTTTCCTAAGCCAACGCCCCCATAAATAAATAAAGGATTATAAGATTTCCCTAAATTATTCGTTACCGCTAAGCAGGCAGCATGAGCTAGCTCGTTTCCTTTACCAACAACAAAATTCTCAAACACATACCTAGGATTTAAACCAAAGCGGTTAATATTAGACGAGGTTATATTTGAATTATTAATCGGAATTGTTGGACGTTGAGTAGTAATTACAATCTCTTTATCAATTTCATTTTCATTAGTTACATTAATTTGAAAAGAGGAATTATTCTTTTTTAACTCTATTTTATAAATAACTTCAACAATTTCCTGACGAGTTACGTTCTGAAGGGCACTTAAAATATTTTTATGATATTTTTCTTCAAGCCATTTTTTAACAAAAGCATTAGGAACACAGATAACTACTCGATTATTTTCAAAAGAAGATATAAAAGTATCTTTAAACCATGTTACAAAGTTAGCTCGAGAAAGACTAATTTCAATTTCCCCTAAAACAGATTGCCAGACTTGTTCATTATTCATAGAAAATGGAATTAAACCTCTTACTACGGAGGAAATTAAATAAGATTTATTATTTACTTAATTATATTAGATAAAGGTCTTTACTACAAGGAGCTAGCATGTTCAAGATATGTGCATAAAAAGTGTATAAGCTGATTTTTAATTAACAATCATTTATTGACTCTAGTAAATAAAAGTGTTATGTTATTAAAACATTAAAGATAATATAATACTATGCCAAAGAGAACCTACCAACCGAATAAGAAGCGTGCTAAGAAAAAGCACGGATTCATTAATAGAATGGAAACTAAGGGCGGACGAGATGTCTTGAAAAGACGCCGTGATAAGGGAAGAAAAACACTTTCTAAATAAACCGTTAAGCATATCCATGCTAAAACAAGAAAACAGAATAGGATTGAATAAAGATTTTGACCGGGCCTTCAAGGCCGGCCAATCTTTTTATAGTAAAATAGTTGGTATAAAAGCAGTTATAAACCAGGATAATAAAAATCGCTTTGGAATCTTAATTAATACTAAGGTTAGTAAAAAAGCTGTTATTAGAAATAGAATTAGACGACAAATTAGAGAAATTATTAAGCAGAATTTAGATAAAATAGAATTAGGAAGAAATTATGTTTTTATAGTTTTTCCTGAAATATTAGGTAAAAATTCTTTAGAAATTAAAGAAAACGTAGAAAATGGCTTTAAAAAGCTTAAAGCGTATAAAAAGATTAAATAATTTTATTATTTATGAATTTATTATCTATTATTAGCAAAAAAATTGTAATAAATTTAATTAATCTTTATCAGAAAACACTTTCCTTTGATCATGGATTACTTAAATTTATGTATCCTTATGGGTATTGTCGTTTTTCCCCAACTTGCTCACAATATGGAAAAGAAGCTATTGAGAAATATGGAGTTATAAAAGGAAGTAAAATAGCCGCCTATCGCATTATAAGGTGTAATCCTTGGAATAAAGGCGGATATGACCCTGTTAAGTAGTCTAAATAATCAATAAATTATTAAAATATATGGCCAATTTTTTTACAGTCTTTTTTTATCAACCAATTCTTAACCTTTTAGTGTTTTTATATAATATAATCCCCTTTAATGACTTTGGTACTGCCATTATCCTTTTGACGGTAATTATTAAGTTGGTTTTTTGGCCATTAGGAGCTAAAGCAATTAAATCCCAGAAAGCTTTACAGGATTTACAACCGAAGATTGATGAAATTAAAAAACAATATGCTAACGATAAAGCTGGCTTAAGTAAGGCAACAATGGACTTGTACAAAGATAATAAGGTTAATCCTTTTTCATCTTGCTTACCTTTATTAATTCAATTACCATTTTTATGGGCTGTTTATAAAGTATTTAGCGATGGCATTTCTAATAATTTAAGTTTAGTATATTCATTTATTCATAGACCAGAGGTTATTAACACTTTTTCTTTTGGTTTTCTTGATTTAGCTAAACCAAATATATACCTTGCAGTTTTAGCTGGGGCAGCTCAGTTTTTACAAGCAAAAATGATGATAACCAAGAAACCAGAAGTTCAATCTCCGGGGGCTAAGGATGAGAATATGATGGCGATTATGAATAAGCAGATGTTATTTATTATGCCAGCAGTAACAGTGTTTATTGGTTTATCTCTTCCTGGGGGACTTACTTTATATTGGTTTGTAATTACTTTCTTAACTGCAGTTCAACAATATATTACCTTTAGAAATGATAAACCTAAAACTGATACTATTGAAGGGGAAATAGTAAAATAATAGTTTACTTGGAAATAAAAAGAGTCTCTACGCGAGACTCTTTTTTAATTAGTTGATATTGGTGTAGTACTACTGACAACTGGCGAGGTAGATGTGGTTATGCTTTTACCGATAAGGCAGACCTCTTGCCAAGGGACATAATGAGATTTAAATCTAACCTCTTGTTTAGGAGTTGTAGTCGCTCCCTCGGGGTATATGACTGTATAGTCGAAATAAGCATCAGCACCATTATGAGCTCTTTCGGTACATTTTTTTTCTCCTGGTTTTAAAGTATCCGTTTCTACTAGTTTAGTTGGCTGAGGTTTTACTATATTATATATAGTTGGGGCAGTAGTAGTTGCAATGCGTCCATCTTTCTTCCCCCAAAACTCAAAATAAATATTATTACCACTTATTCTTGCCTGTATTAGAATATAATTTCCAGTATCATTTAAAAATCTAACATCCGGCCATGGATCGTATACAGCAGCGTCTGTTCCGGCTGGTTCGTAGTAACTAACTCGATATGAGTGATTTCTACGAGCAGTAATTGGTAGTCCTGAAGAGAGGGCTGCTCTAAAAACAGTTGTCCCTATTTGACATAACCCGCCACCATATTCTGGGATAGTTTTATTCCCTTTTATAACCAACTCTGTTAAATACCCAGAAGAGGCATCAATTTCTCCTAGATTTTGAACTAAAGAAAATTCATCTCCAGGTTTAATTAACATACCGTGAATAGCATCTGCACCAACTTTTATGTTATGTCTACGGTTTGCAGGAGAGCCGGAAAAATCCGAATGTCCCGTTCCAATTAATTCTTGAATATTAAAATCTGTTTCAGAACTAAGACCATCTATACTGATTTCATTAACAATAATATTTATTTCTTTTTGTGAGTTAGTAAGAGTTTCAGCTATTAATTTAGCACTTTCTTCTAAATTAATTTCCCTTCCTGATTTACCAGACTGCCAACTAGAAACTTTTCCGTTTTTCATTTCGAATCTAGGTAAAGTAGCCTCTTTATTAACATCAGTAGCGATGTGTTCCGTTAAATATAATTTTATCTTTTCAATATTAAAAGATAATTTTATTTCCCCGGTAGTTCTATCAGCACTAATCCAAGTAATAATTTCTTTATTTTTTATTTTCCAATCTAAGCGACCCTCCTTATTATCGATTAACTCAGTAAAATATATATTTAAATCACCGTTATTAATTATTTTTTGAACCTCATTTCTTAATGGCTCTAAATCAGATTGTTTTACCTCGGGATATTTAGAGCGAGTTTTAATAGTAATAGGCTTATTTATTAATAAACTGAGATTATCATCTAAATCGTTAATTAGTTCTTCAATATTAATCTCTTTTCCTATTTTTTCTTTATTATTTATTAACTCACCATCACCTGATAATGAAAAAAAGGCTGGCTCAGGTTTTACTGATAAGTCTGGGAAAGTTTTTAATAACCACTCTTCTATAATAAGTGGTGTATAAGAGAAAACAGCTTTTTGGTTAGCATCTTTTTTAGAGACTAAATTTAGGAGATATGAAAAAAAAGTATTTCTCTGATTAAATAGTTGGGATAAAGTATTTTCTTTATCATATATAATAGCGTCGGTATATTTTAAATTTGATTCTGGTATATCAGCACTTAGAGAGACTACTTCTAAGGGGAGAGTTTCTGTTTTTCCGCCGTATTTAAAAGATATTCCTTGAGTTCGAATATTAGATTCGGCTACGGTTAATGTTTGTTCGGATTCTGAGTAATTTTGGTTACTTAAATCTATTAATCCAATTTTAGTTTTCGGTAAAAGTTTGTCTTTATGGTTAGAATTCCAATCAATATAACCAATAACAGAAAAAACTAATAACAAAAAAATTGCTGATAACAAAATAATTAAAGCAATTTTATGCTTTTTAGTCATACAATAAAAACTAATCTTTTATTTTTATTTCTATTTTCTCTGGAGTAGCCTTAAAAAGAGTAATTGTTAAAACTCCATTTTCGATTTCTGCTTCTACCTTTTTATTATCTACTTCAGATGGTAATATAATAGATCTGGAAAATGGCCCCCAATAGCATTCTTTAAACAAGTATTTTTCTTCAGAAAATTCTTCACCAGCGTCTCGACGTCCCTTTATCATTAATAAATCATTATGGAGAGATATTTTCAAATCTTCTGGTTTAGCTCCTGCAATCGTTGATTTAATAATAATTTTTTTATCATCATGAAAAACATCAACGGCTAGTTGGCCATCAGTTTCCTGGTCTTCATATTCCAACCACTCATTAATTGATGGTTCTGCTTCGTGGACTAGTGGTTTATCTTTTTTAATTTTATTGAAAAGCATATTTTTGTTTATTCTATCTTCAATTTACCAATTTTTGGATAAAATGTAAATGCTTGTTAATAAAAAAATCACCTTAAAATATAAGGTGATTTTTTGTGGGCCCGTGCAGACTCGAACTGCAGACCTCTACGATGTCAACGTAGCGCTCTAACCAACTGAGCTACGAGCCCTAAGATGTGTGCGCCTAGATGGACTTGAACCATCGACCCCCGCTTTATAAGAGCGGTGCTCTAACCACCTGAGCTATAGGCGCAATCGGCGCATAATAAGCGGTTAATTTACTTTATATCATTATCATTTTATTTTATCAAGTTTTTGTTTAATATCTCCAACAATTTCGGTGATTGCAGTATTTAAGTCTTGTTTGATATCAGCTACAATATTTTTAATTGTTCCTCTAGGATTATAACTTTTTAGTAAATCAAGAATATTTGTATTTTTTAAAGAAAAAACGAACATTTTTGTTTCCGTAAAATCTTTTTCTATGAGGATTAAGATAATTTTAGCTTCTGGTAAATTAGACATTAGCTCATCAACCATATCTCTTAAAATATCTTCTTCAATTTCGCGATTTTCAGTATCCGCTTTTGTTATCCATGACCAAGCTAGTTCACCGCCGTCTTCTAATTGAAGATTACTTAAGATTTTTCCCCATACTTTCAGGTCAGACATTTGTCTTGATCTATATAGATGATTAACTATTTCTTCTCTTCTGGCCCCAAGACCGATTAACTCTGATGTTATTAATAAAGTTTTTGGTGTTAAATTACCGGTTTTAAAATTTCTAGTTTTTATTATAATCCCAGCTAATAAATCAGTAGCAACATCTTCATTAATAATTGATTTATCATTCTCGGTTTGTAACAAATTATAAATCATCTCTGCAACACTAACACAATTTAAATCAATAAAATTTATTTGTCCAAATTCTTCATTAGCCGCTTGGCAGGAAATATTAATAATTGGTGTTTTATAAAAAAACTCTACATTCTTATCGTAAATATTACCCAAAGATTCTAAGTCGTTAGCTCCTAAAGTAATAATTAAATCATATTTAAATTCTCCGGCCTTAGAGCTTACATCCTGAGAATCAAACCAGCCGTCTTGAGGGGAAACAATAAAATTTAATTGGTTATTTTCAACTACATATTTAATTTGACTCACTTTTGTTTTGCTAATATCTAAGGAAACAATGAATCTTCTTAAATGCTCTAAATCATTTTTAATTTCATTAAAATTTGGTAAAAAAGAGAAAGAACTTATATCACGACTTGGTTGTGCTCCGGCAATTTCTACAGTTTTTCCTATTTTCTTTAAATATATAAAAAGGGCTAAGGCAGACGACAATGCATCGCCGTCCCAATCCATAGGAAAAACTAGGAGGACGTTTTTTGCCTTCTCAATTTGTTTAAAAATTTGCTGTTCAATCGTTAGCATTAGTTATTATTAGTCGGCATTATTTGTTTATGGTCGATTAATCAATATATAATTATTTTTCCCGTCAGTCAAGCGTATTTTTGTTTGACTTAAGCCTATTTTTTTGGTAATTTTAAAGTATGAAACATGAATTAGACAAGATATATATTCCCTCCGCTGGTGAGCTCGGAACATATGAAAAATGGGAAAAATCGGGATATTTTAATCCCGATAATTTAGACCTACCAGAAAGTGCTAAAAGTTATACGATAGTTCTCCCTCCCCCTAATATTACAGCAAAATTACATTTAGGACATTCGGCTATGTTAGCTATAGAGGATTTGATTATTCGCTATAAGCGCTTAAACGGATTTAGAACTCTTTGGATTCCTGGGACTGATCATGCCGCTATTGCGACTCAAAATGTAGTTGAAAAAAAAATTCTTCAAGAACAGGGTAAAACTAGACACGATTTAGGCCGAGAGGCTCTCCTAAAAGAAGTTTGGTCTTTTTTGGAAAAAACGCAAGGAGAAATATTAACCCAAACTAGAAGAATGGGCGCTTCGCTAGATTGGTCGCGTCTAGCTTTTACTTTAGATGAGCAACGTCAAAACGCTGTTAAACGGATGTTTAAAGAAATGTATGATGAGGGTGTTATTTATCGAGGAGAAAGAATGGTTAATTGGTGTCCCAGATGTCATTCTACATTAGCAGATGATGAAGTTGAATATAAAGAAGAAAAAGCTAAACTTTATTGGATAAAATATGGACCTTTTGTATTAGCAACCTCAAGACCAGAAACTAAATTAGGTGATACCGCCGTTGCTGTTCATCCTGATGATACAAGATATCAACACTTTATTGGTCAAGAATTAGATATAGAAGGTGTTTTGGGTAAGTTTCAAGTTAAAGTTGTTGCTGATAAGGCTGTAGAAATGGATTTCGGTTCCGGAGTGATTAAGGTTACTCCTTCCCATAGCTTTATTGATAATGAAATTGCTGAACGCCACAATCTTCCTGGTAAGAAAATTATTAATGAAGATGGCGAGATGATGGCTAATTGTGGTAAATATGCTGGAATGAAAACGGCTGTTGCTAGAGAAGCGATTGTCTCTGACATGCAGGCCATGGGCTTAATTGATCATATCGATGAAGATTATATACATAACTCAGCTAGATGTTACCGTTGTGATTCTGTTATTGAACCATTACCATCCGAACAATGGTTTATTGGGGTAGATAAAAAAATTAAACGATTAGGCGATAAGTCTTTAAAAGAAAGAGCAATTGAAGTTGCCTTGGAAAATAAAATCACCTTTACTCCCGATAGATTCAAAAAAAGATATATTGATTGGATGGAAAATCTACATGATTGGTGTATTTCCCGTCAAATATGGTTTGGTCATCAAATTCCTGTCTGGTATAAGGATAAAGAAATATACTGCGGACTAGAGGCCCCAACTGGAGATGGATGGAAACAAGATGAAGATACTTTAGATACTTGGTTTTCTTCAGGAATGTGGACATTTTCTACTTTAGGATGGCCTGAAAATTATAATGATGATAAAAAAACTGGTGATTTAGCTAAATTTCACCCTACTCAAGTTTTAGAAACTGGTTACGAAATTATTACTTTGTGGGTTTCTAGGATGATAATGATGTCTCTTTTTGCTCTTGATGAGGTTCCGTTTTCACAAGTTTATTTACATGGCATGGTTTTAGATAAGGATGGTAAGAAAATGTCTAAGTCTAAGGGTAATGGCATCGATCCGCTAGAAATGATTGAAAAATATGGCGCTGATGCGGTACGCTTGTCTTTGCTTATGGGATTTACTCCTGGCAATGATACAAAATTTAGTGAAGATAGAATAGAAACTAAAAGAAATTTTGTAAATAAGTTGTGGAATATTTCTCGTTTTGTTTTATCATCCGATAATTTAGTCGAGACTGATACTAAAGTTATTCCTCAGGCAAAAACATTAGCTGATAAATGGATACTCAATGCTTTACAAGAAACAGTTGCGACTGTGAGTAAAAATTTAGATGAGTTTAACTTCTCTGTTGCTGCGGATATATTAGATAACTTTACTTGGAATCAGTTAGCTGATTGGTATTTAGAAATCTCAAAGATAGAAAAAAATAAAGATGATATTTTAATATACATACTTAAGCAACTATTGATTATTTGGCACCCATTTACCCCATTTGTTACAGAAAAAATTTGGGAGAGCTTTAATGATAATCTATTAATGGTTGAAAAATGGCCACAGTTTGAAAATATAGATACTGTAAATTCAAAAAATATAAATTTAGATTTTAATCTTATTCAAGATATTGTGGTTGCAATTAGAAATGCCCGCAGTCTTAATAAAATTGAACCAGCTAAGAAATTGCAGGCTGTGATATATGCACACGGATTAGAAAAAATACTTTTTGATAATCAAGAAATTATTAAAAATTTAAAAACTGGTATTGATAACTTAGAAATTCATAGCGATGGCGATAAAATTAATGGCGCGATTGCTATTGTTTGTGGTTCTGTTGAAATTTATTTATTAGGAGCTATCGATCCTCAAAAAGAAAAAGAAAGATTAACTAAAGAAAAAAATAATTTAGAAAAATTAATAACTCTACAAGAACAAAAATTAGCTAATCAAGAATTTGTTGGTCGCGCTCCGGAGAAAATAGTTACCGCTGAAAAAGAAAAACTAGAGAACTATAAAAAAGATTTGTTTAAAATAAATCAAGCTATTATTTAAGTATGACCTTAAAAAAATATTTATTAGTCATGTTTGTTTTAACTGCTATCTGTTGGGGTATCTTTTTTTTCGTAGCGAGGATGATAGACCCCGCTACAACTAATTGGTTAGGTTTTTTGCTATTTTATATTTCTTTGTTTATTGCTTTAAGTGGTTTAACTACTTTGATTGGTTTTTTAATCAGGTTCGTCGCTCTTAAAAAAGAGCTAGCGTTTAATTTAGTAAAAGTAGCTTTTCGCCAGTCATTTCTTTTTTCGTTGTTTTTTATTTTTGCCTTAATTTTGAAAGCAAATAACTTATTTAATTGGTTAAATTTACTTTTATTAATTTTAGCCTTCTCGATTTTAGAATTGTTTCTTATTAGTTATAAAAAAAGTCGTCAATAATATGAAAAATAGACTACAAGCAATTCGGGCCGAATTTTTAGATAAATTAAAACAGGCTCAAAACTTAGATAATTTGCGTGAAATAGAATTAAAGTATCTTTCTCGTAAAGGTGAGTTAAGTGAGGTAATGCACAATCTTAAAGACTTGAGTTTGGAACTAAAAAAAGAATTAGGCGAATTAGCAAACAATATTAAAAAAGAGCTAGAGAATAGTTTTGAAGAAACTAAGAAAATCATTGGTATTAAGGATGATAATAAAGTTTTCGTTGATATTACTCTTCCTGGAGAAAAGGTGGATCGCGGTCATCTTAATCCAATTACGGTGATTCAGAGAGAAATGGAAGATTTGTTTACCTCTCTTGGCTTTATTATTGCTGATGGACCAGAACTAGAAAGTGATTATTTTAATTTTACGGCTTTAAATATTCCACCTCTCCATCCTGCTCGAGATATGCAAGATACTTTTTACGTTGATTCTAAAAATAGCGACGGTACCTTAGATTTGGTAATGAGGACTCACACTTCTCCAGTACAAGTTAGAACCATGAAAAAGTTTGGTGCACCTTTAAAAGCGGTTATTCCTGGTCGTTGTTTTCGTAATGAAGCAACCGATGCTAGACATGAACATACATTTTACCAATTTGAAGGAATAATGATTGATAAAAATATTAATTTTGCAAATTTAAAAAGTCTTTTGGAAATTGTTGGAAAAAAATTATTTGGCCCTAATACAAAATTACGTATGAGACCAAAATTTTATCCATTTGTTGAGCCTGGTAATAATGGTGAATATACTTGTTTTTTATGTGAAGGTAAGGGTTGCCGAGTTTGTAAAAATACCGGTTGGTTAGAAATCGTTGGTGCAGGTTTAGTTCATCCCGACGTATTAAGGGCTGGAGGAATAGATCCTGAACAATATTCTGGTCTAGCTTTTGGTTTTGGATTAACTAGATTGGCAATGCTTAAGTATGGGGTGAATGATGTACGCGCATTTAATAGTGGAGACTTAAAATTTCTTGAACAAATTTAATTTTATGTATATTTCTTATAATTGGTTGAAAGATTTTATTAAATTATCACCCAAAGTTTCTCCGCAAGAAATTGCGGAAAGATTAACCTCGCATACAGTAGAAGTAGAGGGCTTAGAAAATCAATCAGAAAGCTTTTTAAATATTGTTGTCGGTAAAGTATTAGAAGTTAAAAAACATCCAAATGCTGATAGGTTGCGGTTAGTCTTAGTTGATATTAAAGAAAAAAAATTACATATAGTTTGTGGTGCACCTAATGTTGCAGAAGGACAACTTGTTGCCGTTGCTTTAGTAGGAGCTATCTTACCGGGCGGACTAGAGATAAAAACTAGCGAAATTAGAGGAGAACTCTCAGAAGGAATGATTTGTGCCGAAGATGAGCTTGGCCTTGGTAAGGACCACGACGGTATTATGGTTTTAGATAAACGTGCTAAAGTTGGAGAACCATTTTCTCAATATTTGAAATTAGATGATATTATTTTTGAGGTAGATAATAAGTCTTTATCTAATAGACCAGACTTATTGAGTCACTACGGCTTAGCCCGAGAATTAGGGGTAATTTTTGATGCTCACTTAAAACCGTATGAAAAAGTAATCGGGGAAAAGCTAGAATTTGTTAATGATAAGAAAATTAAGTTTGATGTTGTGGTTGAAAATAAGGATGTTTGTGCTCGTTATATGGCTGTTAGAATTGATAATGTAAAAATTTCTGAGTCTCCAGTATGGCTTAAAGAAAGACTAATTTCTATTCACCAGCGTCCAGTTAATAACATAGTAGATATTACTAATTATGTAATGTTTGAATGTGGACAACCGTTACACGCATTTAATGCTGATAATATAAAGAAAATTATTGTTCGTCTGGCTCGTAAAAATGAAACCATTGAAACATTAGATGGTAAAGAGCGGGCTTTAGATGTAAATGATATAGTTATTTGCGATAATACTCAGCCGATAGCGATTGCTGGAGTTATGGGCGGAAGAAATAGCGAAATTAATGATACTACACACTCAATTATTTTAGAGTCAGCTAATTTTAAGGCAGCTACAGTAAGGAAGACTGCTAGTCGTTTAGGTTTAAGAACTGAAGCTTCAGTACGTTTTGAAAAATCACTAGACCCGCTTTTAACTGAGGATGCTTTGCATCGTTTTGTTTCCTTATTAAAGAAAGTTTGTCCAGAATTAAAAATATCTAGCGAACTTTTTGATGTTAAAGATAAATTACCTGAACTAAGTAATATTGAATTAGATTTTGTTTGGTTATTTTCTAAAATTGGACAAGAGATTCCTAAAGAACAGGTTGTTAGTATTCTCAGTAAACTCGGGTTTAAGGTAGTGAAGCATAAAGATGTTCTTAATATTACAATTCCTTCATGGAGAGCTACTAAAGATGTTAAAAATCGTGAAGACTTGGTTGAAGAAATTCTACGTATTTATGGATATGATAATATTGAATCTTCTTTACCTACAGAAAAGTTATCTGTCCCAGAAATAAATCAAGAAAGAATGATGGAGCGTAGGATTAAAGATGTTCTAGCTTTAAAATTTAATTTAAGCGAATCTTATAATTATTCTTTTGTTGGAGAGGAACAATTAAAAAAATTAAATATTGATTTCTTTAATCATTTGAAATTAGCTAATCCGTTATCAGAAATTCACAGTATGTTGCGTCAGTCTTTAGTTCCTGGATTAGTATCTAATATAAAAATTAATCAGTTTAAAGATGATAAATTAGGATTTTTTGAAGTTGGGAGTGTATTTTTTAATGCTCCTGGAGAGTTTAAAAAAGATAATGAAACTGAGGATGTTGTCCCTTATCAAGAAAAACGATTAGGCATTGTAATGGCAAACAATGAGAGTGATATTTTTATTAGTTTAAAGAGTTTGGTATCTGGATTTTTGCGAGAAATTATCTTCCAGAATGAAGTTACATTTTCAGAGTTTGAAAATATTCCCGGTTGGGCTAATAAAAAATTAGTTGCTAAAATTTCTATCCTTGGTAAAGAAATTGGCTGGATTGGTACACTAAATGAAGATGCTAGTAATAATCTTAATCTAAAATTGAAGGTTGGGTTAGTGGAAATTAATTTAGATGCATTAATAAAAATTATTTTAGATTTAGCACCACTTAGATTTCAGGAGGCGGCAAAATATCCAGCCGTAACTCGTGATTTAGCCTTTGTTATTTTTGAAGAAATATTGTATAATGATCTTAAGCGAGAAATTATTTCTTTTAATTCATTAATTAAATCAGCTGAATTATTTGATATTTATACAGGTGATAAATTAGCGAGCGGAGAAAAGAGTTTAGCATTTCACCTTTCTTTTCAATCAGATGAAAGAACGCTAACATCTTCCGAGGTTGATGTAATTCAAAACGAACTAGTTGCTCATTTAGCTAATAAATTTGAAGCTAAACTAAGAAATTTTTAATTAATCAAATATATAACAAGTCTTATAATATGCTATCAACATCTTCAGACATTTTAAATTTAGTTTTAGCACTTTGTGTTGCTATCTTAACTTTCTTTTTGTCTCTTTCTTTGTATTACTTTATTTCTAGTGCTCAAAAAATACATAGATTAATTAGACAAGTAGAGGCTGGGGTTTCCAAGGCAGATGAAGTTGTAACTATAGTAAGAGAAAAATTAAAAAACGGCTCTGCATATTTAATGGTTTTAGCAGAAGTTGCAAAACAAGCAGTCGAGTTCGCTAAAAAGAAAGATTGGGGTCAGAAAACAGAATCTAAAGCTAGTAAGAAAAAATAATCATTATTACTTTGAATAAAAAAAGTCGCAACCGATTAAGTTGCGACTTTTTTATTTTATTTACAATCTTTATTACTACATTTATCTTTACCAGAAGCATTAGTTATCATTAGTGCTCCGCATTTTTTACAGTCTTTTCCAGTTGGTTCTCCTTGATAAGCATTTTTGCATTTTGGATAATTACTACAAGCATAAAATGCTCCACGTTTACTAAACTTCTTCACTATTTTTCCTTCGTGACAAACTGGACATTCAACTTCTTTGCCATCGGCCGCACCAATATTTTTAATATTTTTGCATTTAGGATAAGCTGAACATGCTAAGAATGGTCCATATTTTCCAACTCTAACTTTCATTGCTGAGCCACATTTTTCACATACTTCCCCGGCATATTTTTTTTCCATTTCTAATATTTTAGGATCGGCTGGTTTTTCTGGTTCGGCATTACCGGCTGCTCCAAGCTTTTTAATGTTATGACATTCAGGAAAACCACTACAAGCTAGAAACTTCCCATATCGTCCCGTTTTAATAATCATTTTTTTACCACATTTATCGCAAATTTCGTTTGATTGTTCTTCTGGCATAATGTCGCTTTTATTAATTTCTTGATATTTAGCTTCTAAGTTTTTACTAAATTCATCATAGAACTCGCCGATAATTGGCTGCCACTTTTTTTCACCGTTAGCAATTAAATCTAAATCATCCTCCATTTGAGCGGTAAATTTATAGTCTACTATTTTTGGAAAGTGTTTTATTAAAAGTTCGGTTACTACAAAGGCGATTTCGGTTGGCTTTAATCTTTTATTTTCTTCTCTCTCTACATAATTACGAGCAATAATAGTTGCAATGGTTGGAGCGTAAGTAGATGGACGTCCAATTCCATATTTTTCCATTTCTTTGACTAGACCAGCATCAGAATATCTAGCTGGTGGGTTAGTGGTATGTTTTTCAGATAATATTTGAGTTAAGTCTACACTTTCATTTTCTGTTAAGTTTGGTAGTGTTTGTTCCTTAGTTTTTTCGGGCCAAACTTTTAAATAGCCAGGAAAAGAAATCATTTGTCCATTAGCGCGTAGGATATATTCGTTTTCTGCTTGCTTTGCTTCTACATCAATAACAGTTGCATCTAAACTAGCGGCTGACATTTGACTAGCGACTGAACGTTGCCAGATTAAACGATATAGCCTTTCTTCGGTACTGTCTAAACTATTTTTTAGTTCGTCCGGGGAGATATTTGCTTCTGTTGGTCTAATAGCTTCGTGGGCTTCTTGAGCATTCTTGCTTTTGTTTTTATATAATTTCCCTCCGGAGCAATATTCTTTTCCCAAATTACTCGTAATCCAATCTTTAGCATCGGCAACAAACTTAGGAGATAAATTTAATGAGTCAGTACGCATATATGTTATATAGCCCTTTTCATATAATTTTTGAGCAACAGTCATGGTTTGTTTAGCACTAAAGCCGAGATGACGATTTGCACCTTGTTGTAATGTTGAGGTTGTAAATGGAGCTGATGGCGATTTACTAACTTTCTTTTTTTCTATTTTTTTAATTAAATAATTGCATTGTTCTAGATTGCTTTTAATTAAATTCGCCTGGTCTTCTTTTAGGGAAAGCTTCTCAAAAGATTTACCGTTAATTTTTAATAGTTCAGTTTGAAACTCTTCTTTTTGTTTAGTAATTAAATCAGCAGTGATTGTCCAATAATCTTCTTGCTTGAAAGCTCTGATTTCTTTTTCTCTTTCGATAATAATTCTAGTAGCAACACTTTGTACTCTTCCGGCTGATAATCCTTTAGCTACTTTCTTCCATAAAAATGGTGAAAGTTTATAACCAACCAATCTATCTAAAATACGTCTTGCTTGTTGAGCATCAACCATATTAATGTCTATGTTTCGGGGATGTTTCAGTGCTTCTAAAATAGCATCTTTAGTAATTTCATGAAAAACGATTCTTTTAGTTTGGCTCTCATTAAGTTTTAAAGCTTGAGCTAAATGCCAGGCAATAGCTTCTCCTTCGCGGTCTTCATCAGAAGCTAGAATAACTTCGGTTGCTTTAGCGGCGGCAGATTTAAGACTGCTAACAGTTTTTTTTGCTTTTGCTGGAATTACGTATTTAGGATTAAAATTATTTTCTAAATCAACACCTAATTCTCGGCTAGGTAAATCACGAATATGTCCGAATGAAGATTCGACTTTATATTTACCGTCTAAGAATTTGCTGATAGTTTTAGCTTTCGTTGGTGATTCAACAATTATTAAATTCATATATTCTGTATATTTAGATAATTTATAAATTTGGTTCTAGACAGCTATCTTGATTTTTTATTGCCCCAGCTATCTCTAATATACTTAGTGTACTATTTATCGTGGAGGTGTCAAGTTTTGTTTTTTTAATGATTTCGTTAGTATTTATTTTATCACCTTTCAGTGCAGCTTGATAAATAAGTTGATAAATCTCGTTTTCAATTAGTGTTTGTGGATGATATTTAAGATTGCTAAATAAATTTAATTGGTGATTAGTGTTGATATTTATAGACTCTTCAATGTTGAATGTTGTTAAGATATCATTCACATTTGTAATTAATTGGGCACCTTTTTTGATTAGCGCATTCGTTCCTACAGATGAGCCTAAGAAGATGTTTCCTGGGATAGCAAGAATATCACGATTTTGATTTAAGGCGTGGTCAGCAGTTATAAGAGAGCCAGATTTTATTTCAGCCTCAACTATTAGAACCCCTTGTGATAATCCGGAGATAATGCGGTTACGTCTGGGAAAATTAGTTTTTTGTGCTGGGCAATCTGGCACAAACTCAGAAATTATTAAACCGCCGCTATTAATAATATTTTTTGCCAGTAACCGATGTTTTCTGGGATAAATATATTTTTGTTGTAGGCCAGAGCCTAAAACAGCAATTGTTGTCCCTCTGGCTGTTAATGTTGCTTGATGAGCTAATGAATCTATCCCAAAAGCTAAACCGCTAATGATTACAAAATTATACTTTACTAGATCGAGAATAAAGCTGTTGATTATTTTTTCGGCATAAGGAGTATTTTTTCTGGAACCAATAACGGCTAAAAAATTATTAGGTTGGTTTAATATAGAAATATTTCCTTGATAAAATAATATTGGTGGTGGGTCATGAATTTCTAAGAGTAATCTTGGATACCGAGTATCGTGCCAGCAGATATATTCTATTTTATCTTCTTCTAATTGTTTTAAAAGAAGATTTAAAGAATAATTTTTTCGCCAACTAATAAATTCAATTGCGACTTCTTCTTTTAATCCGACTCTTTCTAACTTTTCCAAGGAAGCACAAAAGACTTCTTCGAGTAATGGAAATTGTTTTTCTAAATTTTTAATTGTTATTGGCCCAAAAGAAGGAAAGGCGGTTAGCCGTAAAAGATGTAGGCAGTTTTTATGATGTAACATAGATATTTTATTTTTCTAATTATAGAATAAACAAAATAAAATCCCGCTAAACTGCAAAAGCGAGATTCTTATTATATTTTATCAGGGTAATTAAAGAAGATTATTTTAAATCGGTTAATGGATAATTCTTGGCGAGTTCTTTTATTACATTTAGCTCTTCTTTATTAAACGGTTGAAGAACAAATTTCTCTGCCGGGATTCTTGTTCTGAGTAATTCATTTTTAACGCCTATTCGTAGTCTTTTAAATTTTTTAGTTTTTAAGTGATTAATAATTGATTCTATCCCTCGATGCCCAGCGCTTCCGGAGTCGGTTGCAATTTTTGATTCACCAAAGTTGATATCGATATCATCTTGAATCACAGTTAAGGCTTCATTTAAATCTTCATCTTTCTTTTTAAAAAGGCCTAAGCTTTTGGGGATTAATCCATAATAACTTAAGATTTTTTGAACACTCTGGCCAGATTCATTCATGAAAGTTTGTGGCTTTACATACAGAATATCTCCCTCTTCATGAGTTAAGGCATTAAATTTTTTATTTAGCTTCCAATTAGCATTCTCAATTAAACTATCTAAAAAAATCCAGCCCGCGTTATGACGAGTGTTTTTATATTGGTCGCCTGGATTACCTAAACCAACGATGATTTTCATATTATTCGTTGTATGTTGTATGTGATTTGCGATGTTTAGTTACGGTAATACTTACCGGAGTTCCTACTAGTCCACATTTTTCACGCAATCTATTTTCTACAAATCTTACATAGGAAAAATGTAGGTCATCATTAGGGCCAATTCTTAAAATGAATCCCGGAGGGTTACTTCTTACTTGGCGGAATTCATAAATTCTTGGAGCCTTCGTTCCACTTCCTTTTGCTGGTTTATGAATTTTAACTACATGCTTAAGAAATTTATCTGTTTGAGAGTCGCTTAGTTGTAATCTTCTTTGGGTGTTAATTTCTAAAATCAAATCTAAAATTTTATTTACCTTTTCCCCGGTCTTAGCAGAAATAAACTGAATTGGAACCCAGGTTGCAAAGGGCATCTTATCGTAAATAATCTCCATCCATTTTTTAGTGTTTCTTTCCTCAACTTGGTCCCATTTGTTAGCAATAAAAATTAAACTTTTTTGTCTATCAACAATTTCTTGAATAATTTTAGCATCTTGATGAGTTAGTGGCTCGCTAATATCAAATACTAAAAGCGCGATTTCAGCTTTATCTAAAGATTTTAATGATTTTAAAATGCCTGGTTTTTCAAAGCCTTTAGATTTTGTTCCCTTTTTAGAAATTCCAGCCGTATCCACTAATCTAATTGTTTGGTCTTTGTAAGTTAATTCAGTATTTTGAGGTTCTCTAGTTGTATGAGCAATAGGACTAACGATAACTCTTTCGTATCCTAAAATAGAATTAAGGAGTGATGATTTACCAACATTAGGCTTTCCAATAATACAAACGTTAATTAAATTTTCTGAATCAACGTCTTCTGCTTTCTTGAATTCTCTTTTTTCATCAATTAAGTTGATAATTTTATCTAATAAATCACCGGTTCCCATGCCACTAGCGGCTGAAATTGGAAATGGCTCACCCAAGCCCAGTTTATTAAAAGGTGCGGTTTCGGAAGCATTTTTAAAATTATCAACTTTATTAGCAACTAATAAGATTTTATTTTTGTATTTACCTAATTTATTTATTGCTTGAGCTAATTCTTTATCTTCTGGTAGAATACCAACTTTAGTATCAACTAAAAATAAAATTAGGTCAGCTTTATCAAGATAACTTTTTGCTTGTTTTTGTGTTTTAGCATCGATGCTTTCGTCTTCTATTTTTTTAGAGGTTAAATAATGCCAATCGATGAGTCCGGCAGTATCAACTAATTCAAAAGCACTATTAGACCATTCTACTACACCAAGATTACTATCTCTTGTTGTTCCGGCGATAGGAGAAACTAATGCTTGATTACGTTCGGTTAAACAATTAAAAAGAGTTGATTTTCCAACATTTGTTCGTCCGCAAATTGCTACGAGCGGAAGCTGTTTCTTGTTTTCTTCCATATTAGTTAGTGTTATTAGCATCAGTCCCTAGAATTAAAAGGAAATCAGATGTGCTAGCTTGATTCTGATAATCCTTGAGCCACTGTGGGAATTCAAAGCTCTGCTTCGCGTTGGTTGATTGTTTGATGGTTTTTAGACTCTCATTCTTTTTTCCATATGTTAAATCAAATACTACAGTTTCAGAATAATTTCTTTCTGGTGCATTACCGGTTTCAGTAATAGTAAATCCAAGACTCTTTAGTTCCTCGGCGGTAATTCCCGCTAATCCAGTTACCCAGGTTCCATTTTTAACATTTACAGTTGCTGTTTCGGTAATTGGTTCTATTGGCGTTTCTTTGTTAATTACTTCAGTCCCAAAAATATCTCTAATGAAGTTTTTGATTTGTGTGAAGTTTCCGGAAACTGGAACTAATATATAGGCCCCCTCACTGCTAATTGTTGAAACTAGTAACCCATCGGGCGCGTCACTTAGTCCTTTATTAATTATCTCATCTTTTTTAACATCTTTAAATAAGTTCCAGAGTTTTAACATTTCCCAGACCTCTAAATTCGTAGAGATATTTTTATTAAATTCATTAATTAATTTTCCGATAGTTACTGGATTTAGTAATGTTTGTTTTGAAAGGAGCTTTTCTTTCACAGCCGCTAAAACTAGTTGTTGTCTTCTGGCGCGAGCAAAATCAGAACCTTCTAGTCCAGAGGCATGACGACTACGAGAATATTTTAAGGCTAATGAGCCATTCATAGTTTGTAATCCTTGATCTAGGTGTAGATGCTCGTAACGAGCGTAGTAGTTGGGATTATCTTCTTGCCCTAAAATAGGATAAGCATAGTCATCAAAAGTATTTTCGACATTAACTTGAATCCCTCCAATTTCATCTATTACATTTTTAAAACCTTCAAAATCAGCACGGATATAATAATCAATATTGATATCTAATAGCTTACTAAGAGATTCAATCGTTGCTTGACCGCCACTACCAGGTACCGCAGCTTCAGCAAAGGCATTAATATTATTTACCTTTCTCCAACCAGCTTCAGCGAGAGGAACTTGCATATCTCGTGGAATAGCGATTAAGGAAACCTGTTTTGTTGAGGGCTTTAAACTTGCAAGTATAATAGTATCAGCTAAGTATGCTCCGTCGTGACCTTCTCCACCCATTCCGATTAATAAAATGTTTATTCTATCATTCTCTTCTCCTTGTAATTGTTTATCAGTGCTAGGCACTAAATGTTTTAACTTTCCAAAAATACCAGTATTTGAAAGCCAGTCAGAAGCGCTTTGACTAGACATGATAACTTTTCCGGAGAAGATTAATCCAATAACTACAAAAGCAATTACGTAAGTAGTAATTTTTTTTCTTCCCTTTCCGGCTGAGACATCTAAAAACTCTTCTTTGCCATGAGTAATGGCTTCTTTTTTTTCTTCTTCTTCCATTTTTTTCTTAAAATCTATCATAATTAAAATTTTGTTTTTGTCGGGCTACCCGGAATTGAACCGGGGTCACGCGCACCCGAAGCGCGTATAATACCGTTATACCATAGCCCGAGCCAGGGTTGTGGACTTGAGGGGACTCGAACCCCTTACCTCTGCAATGCGAATGCAGCGCTCTACCAGATGAGCTACAAGCCCAATTCGTTATCAAAATTCTGGTCGGGCTGCCCGGAATCGAACCGGGGCTACATGCACCCCATGCACGCGTACTGCCTCTATACTACAGCCCGCAAATACAAAAATAAGGCCTGGCTAGAACCCGCTTCTATCTTAACACAAAACGGGGATATTTCAAGCTAACTTTTGACTCCTATTTATTGACGTTTATGTCAATAAATTAAATTTGAAAATAGTAGCTATTTTAATTTTTGTTGACAAATAGTTTTGAAGGATTAAGATTAAAGAAATACTTCTGAATTTCACATTATGCACACAGAAGCCCTGCAAGGAAATTAGATTCGTTGGAGTCGGCATGATTACGAGCAAACATTTTGTGCGATGTTGGTCAGTCTAAACACTGAATAATTGAGCCAACGGTCCAAAATCAGTCGCATCTGATTAAGACGTCTTTATTTCCTTGCTTTTAGTTCTTTTTTAAAAGTTTTTTCCCGCTAGCCTCAGTTCTGTATGCCGAGGCTTTTTTATTTATAATTGCTTTTGCTTAAGTTTTACATTAGAATATTAGTATAAACGATAAATTTATGAAGAAAGAAATAGAAACAAAAAAAATAATTTTTTCTGGTATTCAGCCAAGCGGAAATCTTAATATTGGTAACTATATCGGGGCTATTTCCCAGTGGGTTAATATGCAAGAAAAGTATGATTGTATTTTTTCGGTTGTTGACTATCATGCAATTACGGTTAAGCAAAATCCAGATGAATTACGTCGTCGAGCTATAGAGGTAACTAAAATATATTTAGCCGCTGGGATTGACCCAGAAAAATCGATTATATTTAAACAATCAGACGTAGCGGCTCATACTGAATTAGCTTGGATTTTAAATTGTTATGGCGCGCGTATTGCTGACTTAAATAAAATGACTCAGTTTAAAGATAAGTCAGGTAAAAATCAGGAGTCTGCTAGCGTTGGTTTGTATGCCTATCCCGTTTTAATGGCGGCCGATATTTTATTGTATGATGCCGAAATTGTTCCTGTTGGTGAAGATCAAAAACAACATGTTGAATTAGCCCGCGATATCGCTAAACGTTTTAATGGTGAATATGGAGAAATTTTTGTTGTTCCTCAGGTAGTAATCAGAAAAGATGGTGCCCGGATTATGTCATTACTTGATGCGTCTAAAAAAATGAGTAAGAGTGATAGTAATCAAAATAATTGTATTACCCTGTTGGATGATATAGAGGTTGCTAGAAAAAAAATCATGCGCGCAGTAACTGACTCTGGAATAGATATTGAATATGACTTAGAAAATAAGCCGGCTTTATCTAATCTCTTAACAATTTATGCTATTTTAGGTACTCGTGAAATTCCTCGCCTCGTAAAAGATTACAAGGGTAAAGGTTATGGTGATTTTAAAAAAGATTTAGCAGACGTAGTTGTTAAATTTTTAACTGATTTTCAAACTAAATATAATAAGATTAGCGATGAAGATGCTCTGATTATTTTAGAATTAGGAAAAGAAAGAGCGGCAAAAATTGCTAATGAAAAAATGGAGAAAGTAAGAAAGGCAATCGGAGTTGGTTAATATGAATCAAAAAAATACCATTATTGAAAAGGATTGGCAGAATGCATATAAATGGCAGTTTCAGGCCTATCCTTTTTTTACGTCTGTTTATGTTGCTGCCTCAACTCAAAAAATAGATAGTAAATATAGCATTTTTTTTGATGATGCCATTAATTATTTTCATGATGGGAATTTAATTCTGTTTAAGAAAAGCGGCACAATTTTGAAGGTTGGCAGCAGGATTATAAAAGAAACCCTAATGGGTAAAACCGAATATTTAAATGATTTAATTAGCTTACAACATGAGCTAGAAAACGCAATTAAAGTATGCCACATCGCACGTAGAAATAATGAGAATGAGCTGGGAAAATGGTGGGATAAAACAGAATCAGCTCTTTTTCATACCACGAATTTATTATTCTCGTTTGATTATCCGTTTGATAATTTTTTAATGGAGCTTAGTAAAAAACGTCCCAATGATTTTCATTTCCTTATCAATAAAATAAATGATAACCAGCCGTCTTTTATGACCGAGGCGGTGACTTACTTATATAAGCTAAATAAAAAAAATAAAAATTTTGATGTAATTTTTACTAAGTTTATTAAAAAGTTTTCTTGGTTACAAAATACGTATAGTGGCCCTTCCCCGTTAACTATTTCTTGGTTAAAAAAATATTTACATAATTTAAAAATCGAAACCAGCTCCAGTTCAAATAAAAAAATAAATGTGAAACTGTCTCGTGATTACGGTAGTTTGATAAAGTTGGCTCGTACGGCCGCCATTGTGAGAGATAAAAAGAAAGAACTGCTTCTTGTCGCCGTTGATTTAATGGACGCTTGGCTTAAAAATATTTGTCGTCAACATCATTTTAGTTATAAATGTTTGCGTTGGTTAACAGTTGATGAAATCAAAAATTTAGTTTTCAATAATCAAACATCATATTTAGCCGCGGCGGAAAAATATGAAAAAAATAGAAGACGTTTTGGCTTAATGTTCAGCCCTGGATATATTGATGTAAGCCAAAAAACTTGGGAACAAGTTTTATCGATAAACAATAAACGCGATAGTGAAATTTTACATGGCGTATCGGCTAGCCCGGGTGTATATACGGGTAAAATAAATGTTGTTTTAAACGCTCAAGCGGGAATAAAAAACTTTAAGCACGGAGAGATTTTAGTTACTTCAATGACGCGTCCTGAATTTTTACCACTTATGAGTAAGGCCGGTGCATTTATTACAGAAGAAGGTGGAATATCTTGTCATGCTGCTATTGTGGCTAGAGAGATGAAAAAACCGTGTATTATTGGAATTAAAAATGCAACCAAAATTTTAAAAAATGGTGATCTCGTTAAAGTTGATGCTAAAAGTGGTATAGTTACAAAATTAATAAAATAAAAACAAAAAACCGCCATTAGCGGTTTTTTTATATTCAATCATGTAGAAATTGTGAGTCTAATTGGCACCAATTCGGTTTTTGTCATTACTTGCAAGCAAGCAACAACCACTCTAACACGAGGTTAGAGGCGACCATTTCCTCAGGTCATAAATGAAAAGAGGAAATATCTCCCTAGAAAGGAGGTGATCCATCCACAGCTTCCGCTACGGATGCCTTGTTACGACTTCGTCCCTGTCATCAGTCTTACCTTCGTCCCACTAATGTGAGCCTTCGGGCACTACCAACTCCCTTGACGTGACGGGCGGTGAGTACAAGACCCGAGAACGTATTCACCGTGGCATAGCTGATCCACGATTACTAGCGATTCCAACTTCATGGAGGCGAATTGCAGCCTCCAATCCGAACTGAGAAAGGTTTTTAGGGATTGGCTCCACCTCGCGGTTTGGCATCCCTCTGTACCTTCCATTGTAGCACGTGTGTTGCCCAAGGCGTAAGAACCATGCTGATTTGACGTCATCCCACCTTCCTCCCATTTAAAACGGGCAGTCTCCTATGACATATAAAACATAGGATCAGGGTTGCGCTCGTTTCCCGACTTAACGGTACATCTCACGACACGAGCTGACGACAACCATGCAGCATCTGTCTAGCACCCTCGAAGGCGAGTCTGTTTCCAGACCTTGCAGCTAGATGTCAAGCCTTGGTGAGGTTCCTCGCTTACCGTCGAATTAAACCACATGCTCCACCGCTTGTGCGGGTCCCCGTCTATTCCTTTGAGTTTTAGCCTTGCGGCCGTACTCCCCAGGCGGGATACTTAACGGGTTACCTTAAATTAACAGCACTGAAAGGGTCGATACTTCCAATGCTTAGTATCCATCGTTTACGGCGTGGACTACTGGGGTATCTAATCCCATTCGCTCCCCACGCTTTCGTCCACTGAGTGTCAGAACTGTCCTAGCAAACTGCCTTCGCATTTGATGTTCTTGCTGATATTAATGGATTTAACCCCTACACCAGCAATTCCGTTTGCCTCTTCCAGTCTCCAGTTTATCCATCTCTCCCGCTGACTCTGGGTTGAGCCCAGAGATTTAACAGGAGATGCGACAAACCACCTACGGACGCTTTACGCCCAATAAATCCGGATAACGCTTGGGGCCCTCGTATTACCGCTGCTGCTGGCACGAGGTTAGCAGCCCCTTATTCAACTGCTACCGTCATTGTTTCGTCACAGTTAAAAGTATTTTACACCCCGAAGGGCTTCTTCATACACGCGGCGTCGCTCCTTCAGGCTTTCGCCCATTGAGGAAGATTCTTGACTGCAGCCTCCCGTAGGAGTCTGGGCAGTGTCTCAGTCCCAGTGAGTGGGGTCATGCTCTCGCACCCCATACCCGTCGTAGCCTTGGTGAGCCATTACCTCACCAACAAGCTGATAGGCCATAGGCTTCTCCCTAAGCGCCGGAGCTTTAATTAAAAGACTTATGTCTTCTAATACCATCGAGTATTATCCTCGCTTTCGCAAGGTTATTCTCGTCTTAGGGGCAAATTGCCAATGTGTTACTCTCCCGTTTGCCATGCCTATATTGCTATAGACATTCGACTTGCATGCCTTAGACACGCCGCCAGCGTTCATCCTGAGCCAGGATCAAACTCTCTAAAAATTTGATTGCTCAATGAAGGTTCTTAACCTTCTATATAAGATTCCGTTTGATAACGGACAAAATTTATTTTTTTCCGAATTGATGCCGATTAGCATCAAAATTAACCATCACCATGATTGTTTGTTTATTTATTTTTTTAATGTCCTGAAATAGACAGAAAAAAACAGAGATAATAAATTATCTTGTTTTTATATTTCCTATTCTGTTTTATTTTTAATAACCCTATTTTATACTAATAAAAAATGTCTGTCAAGAGTATCTGCTAAGGCCTTATTTTATTTGACTTTTAGCTATTTTTAAGATATAAAGATAAATATAATAAATAGTAAAAAATAAAAATGCGTATTAAATTTCACCGTGTTGAAAAGAAAGTCGAACCCACATTTAGATCTAATCATCAAATTAAAGTACCTGAAGTATATTTAATAGATGAAACCGACGAGGCAATAGGCATCGTTACTATTGAAGAGGCCTTAGAAAGGGCTCATGAAGTAGATTTAGATTTAGTAGAGGTAAATCCTAAGGCAAATCCTCCGGTTGTTAAGATTGTCAACATGAACCAACTTAAGTATGAAAGAGAAAAGATGGCTCATAAACAAAAGATGCAACAGAAGAAAGTTGAGACTAAAAATATTCGTTTATCTTTTAGAATTAGTGCTCATGATCTTGACTTGCGCGTTTCTCAGGCAGAAAAATTTTTATTGAAAGATAATAAGATTAAAGTTGAGCTTATATTAAAGGGACGCGAACGCCAATATCCGAGAAAAGCAGCTGAAATAATCAATGGTTTTGTAACTAAATTACAAACCGTTCCTGAGTTGAAAGCTGAGGTAGAACAGCCCTTGACAAATCAAGGCGGAAGATTTACTATAATATTGATTAATAAAAAGTAAAAAATCCTAAATTCAGGTGATTGCCTGTTTTTTTAATCTGGAATTCGCTAATTAGCAAATGAAAGCTGTTAGTATTCAATAATATGCCAAAAATAAAAACTCACAAAGCTACAGTAAAACGTTTTAAAAGAACGGCTACGAATAAATTGACTCAGAGAAAATCGGGTCAAGATCATTTTAATGCTCGTGAAACTGGAAATACTACCAGACAAAAAAGACTTGATATTACTACTCACAAAACTTTAACCAAGACTATTAAGGCTTTAACTCCTTATAATTAATTCCATTAATTTCTATTTGATAATATGCCTAGAGTAAAACGCGGTACCAACCATGTAAAAAAGAGACGTAAGTTGTTAAAGGCTGTAAAAGGTTATAAATGGGGCCGAAACAATTTAATAAAATTAGCTAGAACTGCCAGAACTAAGGCTGGTGCTCATGCTTTTGTTGATCGTCGCAAGAAAAAAAGAGTTATGCGCTCTTTGTGGCAGATTAAAATCAGTGCTTTTGTTAGAGAACACGGTTTTTCTTATTCTCGTTTTATTAATGCTTTAAAGATAAACAATATTGCAGTTGATAGAAAGGTTATGGCTGATTTAGCCGTTAATAATAAAGAAGTTTTGTTGGCCATTATAAATAAAGTAAAACAATAAATATGGTCTTCTGGTTTAAAATTACTCAAGTTGTTGTCGCCATTCTTTTGATGGTGGCCATATTAATGCAGAATCGCGGTGCCGGCGTAGGCGGAATCTTGGGTGGAAGCGGTGGAGTCTATCTTACTAAAAGAGGGATAGAAAAAAAATTACATATTCTTACTATTATTTTAGCCGCTCTCTTCATCTTAGTTTCTTTAGGCACTTTTTGGATAAAAGCATAAAGATATTTAAAGATATATTGTGTCTTCATTAAAACATAAAATTTCTATTTATTTGACAAGGGTGCAACAGGCCTTGGCTTATTTTAGTTTTAAAAGACGGTCTAGTCGTATCAGCCAGTTAGATATTGATAAAAAATTGGTATATTCTTTATCTCCTCGCAAAATTCCTACAGGCAGTCAATTTAAACATATTCATAGATTTCTTAATCCTAAAGAAAATTTGATTATTAAAATTTGCGGCTTCCTGGTTGTGATTAATCTTATTTATTTAGGTGTAGTATTTGTTAAAAAGCATTTACAATATACTCCAGCTACTGGGGGAACCTATGTTGAAGCGATGGTTGGTTTTCCTAAATCAATTAATCCTTTGTATTCATCTAGTCGTGATGTTGATAATGATTTAAGTCGTTTGGTATATTCCAGCTTATTTAAATATGACTCAAACGGAGAGATTATTCAGGATTTAGTTGAAAGCTATCAAATATCTGAAGACAAAAAAGAATATCTGATTGTTATTAAAGATAAGGTTAAGTGGCATAACGGCGAGAATTTAACTGTTGATGATATTATTTTTACCCTTAATCTTATTAAAGACGAAACCTACCGCTCTCCTTTAAGAGCTGAATTAGCAGGAGTTAACTCTGAGAAGGTGGATGATAGAACGGTAAAGTTAATTTTGCCGGAACCATATGCCCCATTTTTAGAAATGTTAACGTTTGGTATTATGCCAAAAAATATCTGGGAAAATATTGGTGCGGATGCTGCTGGATTGGCAGATTTGAATTTAAAGCCTATAGGTTCTGGTCCATACAAATTTAAGTCATTAGTAAAAAGTAAAAGTGGTGATTTAAAAGAGTATCATTTAGAGGCTAATGCAGATTATTATAATAAGCCGGCCTATATTAAAAGTTTAAGTTTTAAATTTTTTGCTGATTATGTTGAAGCTATTAAAAGTTTTAATAGCAATCAGGTTGATGGTTTAAGTTATTTGCCGTTTAACGAGCGAACAGAATTACTTACAAAAGATTCGGCTAATATATTTGATTTAGTGAGACCACAAATTGTTGGCATATTTTTTAATAAAGCAAAGAATAAATCTTTAGAAAACAAAGATTTGAGAATTGCTTTAGCTAAGGCAATTAATAAAGATAAGATATTGAAAGATGTTTTTGCGGGTGTGTATAAAGATGCTGATAGTCCAATTTTAAAAACTAGTTTTGCTTATAATCAAAATATTTCTAGATACAATTATTCTACAGTTGAAGCTGCTGAAAGTTTAAAGGATAAAACTTTTAAGATTGTCTTGACGGTAATTGATTTGAACAGCAATGTTTTAGTTGCAGAAAAAATTAAAGCTGATTGGATGGCTGTTGGGATGGAAGTAGAATTAAAAATAATTCCATTAGAACAGGCTTCCAATATTATTAAGAATCGTGACTTTGAGGCTTTACTTTATGGTCAATCTGTTGGTGGGGATCCTGATGTTTTTGCCTTTTGGCATTCTACTCAAACGGGCGCCAAAGGTTTAAATATCGTTGGTTATAATAATGAAGAAGTTGATAAATTATTAACCGATGCTCGTGTTGATATCTCGGTAGATGGTAGAAAAGAAAAATATTATCGTTTTCAAGAAATAATTACAGCGGAAGTTCCCGCTATCTTTCTATATTCGCCTACGTATACTTACGTGCAGAGTAAGAATATTAAAGGCTTTTTCGGTCAAGCGGTTATTGAGCCAGCTGATCGCTTAAGTCATATTTCCGAGTGGTATATTAAAACAAATAAAAAATTAACTTGGTAATTATTTATTGCTAGGTTAAATAACTCATAAAATTAAATAAAACAAAAATGTTTGTAAAGAATCAGAGTTCTGCGGCGTCTTCGCCTCAGAGAAATTTTGCTACTCGTTTACCGCAACGTAATGAGCCTAGTCAAATATTAAAATTAAAAAACAATCACACCCAATCAGCTATTCAAGGACGGTCAAATCGCCCCTTATCTTCGACTGTCCGCCCCGTTGCTCAAGTTATTCCTAAAAAATTTACTGGCAATGTTCCTGGTATTTCAGGTTTAAAGATATGTCCGTTAGGAGGGCAAGAAGAAGTCGGTCGTAACTGTACTGTGTTTGAGTATGATAATGATATTATTATCTTAGATATGGGAATGCAGTTTGCTGATGAAGATATGCCAGGAGTTGATTATATTATTCCTAACATTGCTTCGTTGCGTGGTAAAGAAAAAAATATTCGTGGTGTTATTTTTAGTCATGGACATCTTGATCATATTGGAGCGGCTCCGATTATGCTGGAACAGTTAGGAAACCCTCCTATTGTTGGTATGAAATTAACACTAGCCATGATTAAGCATCGTCAGGAAGATTATAAGCGCGGAACTACTAAAAACTTGAAAACCATCACGGTTAATTCTATTGATCAAAAGATTGCTTTAGGAAAATTTCAAATTAGTTTTTTTCAAGTTGAACATTCTATTATTGATGCTGTCGGCGTAATTATTCAAACTCCACACGGAACAGTAATTCATCCCGGAGATTGGATGATTGAAGGTGACCCAATGGAGGGTCAAGTCGTTGGTTACGAGCGTTTAGCTCAACTTCCTTCACCACGTATTTTAATGTTGGAAAGTCTTGGAGTAGCTTATTCCAAGGAAAGAGTCCCAGTAAAAACGAGTCAAGGTAATTTAGAGAAACTTATTAGTGGTGCCCCAGGCCGTGTTATTATTGGAACGTTTGCTTCACAACTAGAAAGAGTTACTAGCTTATTAGCTTATTGTGAACAGATTGGGAAGAAAGTCGCTTTGGATGGTTATGGTATGAAAATGAATGTTAAAATTGCTCAAGAACTAGGTTATATTCCTGCTCATAAAAATACTTTAATTACTGTTGAAGATATAGATAAATATCCTGAAAATAGAATTGTAGTAATTTGTACTGGAGCTCAAGGAGAATCTAATGCTGTTTTTTCTAGAATAGTTAATGGTAATCATCGTTTTATTAGTATTAAAAAGTCTGACGTTATTATTTTTTCTTCCTCAGTGATTCCCGGTAATGAACGTTCTGTGCAGAAAGTTAAAGATTTACTTTATCGTTTAAGTGATAATGTTATCCATAGCAGCATTATGGATGTTCATTCTGGTGGTCACGCTAATGTTGATGATATTAAAAAAATTCTTCATCAAATTAAGCCGGATTATTTTTTGCCAGTTTATGCTAATCACTATATGCTTGTTGAAGCAAAAAAATTAGCTCTACGTGAAGGATTTAAAGAGGATCAGATATTTGTTTTAGATAATGGAAATATTATTAAATTTCAAAAAGATAAAAAGCCTGTAGTACTTAAAGAAAAAGCGAATACTGATTATGTGATGGTAGACGGTCTTGGGGTTGGTGATGTTTCCGAAATAGTTTTACGTGATAGAAGAATGATGGCTGATGATGGGATGATTGTTATTATTGCAACTATAGATGCTAAGACAGGTGCTATTATTGGTAATCCAGATTTAATTTCTCGCGGCTTTGTCCACATGAAAGAGAATCGTGATTTAATTGAAAAGACTAGAATGAAAGTAAAAAAGATTGTAAAAGATAAGAACCCAATGACCTTGGCAGATGATGATTATATAAAAAATAAAATTAGAAATGAAATTGGTCAATTCTTATTTAACTCCACTAAGCGTCGTCCAATGGTGTTGCCAGTAGTAATTAAAGTTTAATTATTCCTTGATACAATTTAGGTATATAAAAATCCCGTTTAAAACGGGATTTTTTATTGTTCATAAGTTGTGTATAACTCTATTGACAAAGGTTTTTCTATATGTTATATTACTAAGTCGTCATTTGATGACTGTTTTTATAAAAAGGCCGTTTTGAACGGGACAGGCACGACAAGCATGGGGACGTTCTTCCTAGGATTTTCTGGCTTTATAGCTCGAAAGTCCCTAGAAGAAGTTTTCTTGCCTCCCCGTTTAAGCCGGTCTTTTTTATTGGAAAATTTATTGGAAAGATCTATCTTTACCAACAATAACACTTACTCGGTCTCTAACGACGCTAACTTCAACGGGCGTCTTAACACTGATTACCCCGTCAACTAATAATTGTTCTGTAATGCTCGTTATAATGAATTTGCTGAGTTTTAAAATTGTAGGACTCTTTTTGCGAGGACTAATTACTATGTCTAATAAGCCGTCATGAGGATTCGAGTTAATATTATTTACTTTATCGCTTAAAAGGTTAATAATTCTTACAATACCTTTATCCTCTGCTTCAATAGAGTAGTCTCCTAGATCGATATTAGTCCCTAGACTCCCTATATTCGCTTCATTTAGAAAATAATGGTCGCCAACTAGTCCGAGGTCTATTTTTTCTATGCGTCTCGCTAATAGAATATTACAAGCATCTTCTTCATTTTTAATACCAAAAGAAGTGGCGATAGAATTATCGTCGCCGATTGGTATTATTCCAAGAAGAGTTTTTTTCTGAAAATCGCCATATATATCGGTATCAATAATTGCTCCGATAATTTTGTTAACTGTTTGATTATTACCAACAGCTACAATGGTTTTAGCCCCTAGTTTAATTTCATTCTGGATAGTTCCCTTTATATTTTTTATGCCCCCTAGACGAATTATTTTTCCATTTAAACCAAGGTCTGTAAGCCTAATCTCCATTCTATTTACAGCCTTATTGTACTTGCTTTTGTTTAAATAGTCGTCGTAGATATAAACATGCATAGAAGTTTGATAAGACGGCTATTAATTTATTCTTCGATTTCTTTGTCTTTTTCAATTTCTCGATTGTCATTTTTTTTTCCTAAATCAAGTACGGCGGTAAGTTGGCCATTTACAGCCGCTCCTTTTTCAATGGAGATCTCTCCATATTGAATATCGCCATTTATTTTTGCAGTTCCGCCTAAAGATAAATAACCTTTTACTTTAATATTTCCTTTAATTTCTCCGTTAATAACTAAATCCTTAGCTTCAACATTAGCAATAACTCGCGCTTTTTCACCGATAAAAATATTGGCATCAGTTTTTAGTGACCCTTCGAGCATCCCCTCTATAACAATATTTCCCTGTCCATGAAAGTTCCCCTTTACTTTAATAGAGGCACCGATAATTGTTTCTGCGTCTTTAAATTTTTCTAGCTTGTTTTCTCTGTTGAACATATATTTAAAAGGTGAATAAAATAGCCTAACTAATTACTATTTTAAGTTAATCTTACTTGCTTGTCAAAGAAAAAGATTGAAAAACAAAAAAAAATAGTATAAGATGAATTCAGTTCCTGGTATATATTGAGAATTAAGGCATTCGTATGTATTGTGAATAAAATTGTTCCCATGGTTCAATGGATAGAACGAGAGCCTCCTAAGTTCTAGATCCAGGTTCGACTCCTGGTGGGAACACCTATTTGATATATATTAATCTTTTTGTCAATGTATTGACAAAACATTAATAAAATAGTGTCAATATGCTATTGACATTAATAAGTAATGAGCTATAATTAGTGTATTGTTAGGCTTTTTTTAGACATTGTTCCTTGAGGAACATGTTGATGAAAGCTAAATAGTCTGTAATCAGTGCTACAAATGTTCTGTGCAGAACATTAAGAAGGGGCCATTAGCTCAGTTGGCTAGAGCGCTTCCATGGCATGGAAGAGGTCAAGGGTTCAAGTCCCTTATGGTCCACAATGAAAACTGGCGTTAGCTGGTTTTTTTATTTTCTAATAATTTAATATGCAAAAAAGAATATTTATTATTCATGGTTGGGGCGGTATGGCTAATGAAGGATGGCTTAGTTGGTTAAAAGAGGAGTTAGAGGCGGCTGGATATTTAGTTTTTGCTCTTCAGATGCCTAATACAAATGAACCACGAATTAAAACATGGGTAAAATCCATATCCGATTCGGTGGGATTAGTAGATGGTAATACTTTCTTTATTGGTCATAGTATTGGATGCCAGGCAATTGCGCGTTATTTAGAAGGTTTACAAAGGGGAGTAATGGTTGGAGGTGCAGTTTTTGTAGCTGGATTTTTTAAAAATCTTACCAATATGGGTAACGACGCATTATCCAGGGATATAATACATGAATGGCTCGATACTCCGATTGATTTAATTTCTATTAATAGTCATTTATTGAAAAGTTTAGCGATATTTTCTGATAACGACCCATATGTTTCGCTCGATAATATAGAAGACTTTAAAAATAATCTAAATGCTGAAATTATTATTGAGCATGAGCAGGGCCATTATTCTGGTTCATCTGGATTACCTAAATATCCAAGCATTCTAGATAATGTGAAAGTCTTCATTGGCGATTAAATTGTATTTAAAATATTGCAAAATACTATTCATAAAAAAAGAGGAAAAGTCTACAAAAATGTGGACTTTTCTTTTTTATTTGGCTAATATTAAATAAAATATTTGATATTAAAAACTGTGGAAAACTTGTTATTATGTCAATAGATTTTGCTATAATTAGAAAGTTTAACGTGCTCATTGTTGAAATAATTTTTATAAATAATAGGTTTGCTTTTAAGACATAAAAACACTATAATATAGTTATCATTTATTAATTATTTTACCGCTTTAGCGGTTTTGTTGTTCTATGTACGATGTAATCATTATTGGTTCCGGCCCTGCTGGAATGACGGCTGGTATATATGCCGTAAGAAGAGAGATGAAGACCTTGATAATTGGCAAGGAGCTCGGTGGCCAGTTAATATGGGCAAATGAAATAGAAAACTATCCTGGTTTTGAAATAATTAAAAGCTTTGAGCTTATCCAAAGAATGAAACAGCAAACAGAAAAAGCTGGAGTTGAGTTTAAGGATGATGAAGTTCAAAAAATTGAAAAGACTGTTGATGGAAATTTTGTTTTACATACTAATAAGGAATTATTTGAAGCTAAAACGGTAATTATTTCAATGGGCCTATCTCCTAGACGTTTAGCGGTTCCTGGCGAAATAGAATTTAATGGCAAGGGGGTTTCTTATTGTGCTAATTGCGATGGACCTTTTTATAAAGGTAAAAAAGTGGCGGTTATTGGTGGCGGCAACTCTGCCTTAGATGCTGCTGAATTTATGTCTAAGGTTGCTTCTCAAGTTTATTTAGTTCATCGTAATGAAAATTTTAAAGCCTTTGACACTTTAATTAATGAAGTTAGGGGTCGTAGTAATGTTGAGATAATAATGAATTCAGAAATTAAAGATATAACTGGAGATGGTAAAGTTGAAAGAATGGTTTTAACAAATCGCAATACTTTAGAAACAAGAGATATTAATCTTGATGGAGTATTCGTAGAGGTCGGACGAATTGCTAGTACTGATTTAGTTGCTGATTTAGTTGAGCGAAATGAAAAAAATCAGATTATAGTAAAAAATAATATGGAAACTAAAACTCCTGGATTATTTGCCGCCGGAGATGTAACGGATTGCGAGTTTAAACAGATTACTATCGCTATGGGGCAGGCAACGATTGCCGCTTTAAGTGCGTATCAATATATCCAAATGAAATCTTAATTGCTATAATATAATAAGAAGGAGCAATTTTATATTAAAAAGATTTCATTTATGAAGGGTAAGAAAATAAATTTGGTAGCAGCTGATATGGGGTACGGGCATCAACGTGCAGCCTATCCTTTGTTAGCCTTGGGTGGCGGAGAAATCATTACAGTGAATGATTATAAGGGGATTCCGGAATGGGAAAAAGCTTATTGGATAAATATGCTTAGTTCTTATGAAAAGATTTCACGATTTAAAAAAATTCCCGTACTTGGAAAACTGGTATTTGAAGTGATGGATACTTTTCAAAAAATTCCGCCGCTCTATCCATTTAGAAATTTGTCTAGTACAAGTACTCAACAAAAATATTTTTTTAAGTCTATCAAAAAAGGTTTAGGTAAAGATTTGATGGATAAATTAAGTTCTAATAAGTTACCTTTAGTAACTACTTTTTTTGTAGTTGCTTACATGGCGGAATATCATAATTATCAAGGAGAAATATATTGTATTATTTGTGATGCTGATGTTTCTCGAGCATGGGCACCAATTGATCCTAAAAATAGTCGTACTAAATTTTTTGCTCCTAGCGAAAAAGTAAAAAAGAGATTATTAATGTATGGAGTTAGGGAAGGCAATATTATAGTGTCCGGATTTCCTTTGCCACCAGAAAATGTTGATGATAAGCAAGTAATTTTAAAAAATGATTTAGCGAGAAGATTAGTAGCTTTAGATCCTAAGTATAGTTATCGAGAAAAAGAAAAAGCGCTTTTACAAAAAATTGTTCCCTCTTGTTTGGATAATAAAAAAGTTCAACCTTTAAATATTTCTTTTGCAGTTGGAGGTGCTGGTGCTCAAAAAGAGATTGGAGCAGTCTTAATCAAAAAGCTAGCTAATATAATTAGAGAAAAAAAAGTAATTCTTAATTTAGTTGCCGGAAATAGACAGGAAATTGCTGATTATTTTAAACAAGAAATCAAAAACTGTGGTTTGGCTAGCTCTAAAAATATTAATATTATCTTTAAGAAAGATAAATTAGAATATTTCAAATTGTTTAATGAATGTCTGCACTCAACCGATATCCTTTGGACTAAACCGTCGGAGCTATCTTTTTATAGCGCTTTAGGGTTGCCAATTATTATGGCCTCTCCTGTTGGTAGTCAGGAGGATTTTAATCGTGATTGGTTAATGTCTATTGGTGCTGGCATTGATAGTCTAGATATTAGATATGTCGATGAGTGGTTGTTTGATGCTCTTGATTCAGGAAGACTAGCACGTGCTGCTATGGATGGATTTTTAAATGCTAATAGTTTAGGTTTATACGAAATAGAGAAAGTACTATCCAAGAAAAAATAATTTATGAATTGGTTGCTTGTAGCTTTAAGCGCTTATCTATTACTTGCGGTTGCTAATTTGTTAGATAAGTTTGTAGTTGATAATGTACTTAAAAGTGCTAAGGCTTATGCTTTTGCGGCTTGTGTTTTAGGTTTATTGGTTTTTATTATAGCTCCATGGTTTTTAAAATGGCCAGGAGTTTTTTTATTGATTATAAATCTAGTAGCGGGTTTTATTTTTGCTCTTGCCCTATGGGCTTTATATGAAGCTTTAAAAAGAGGGGAAGCGGCTCGAATATTAGTTTTTATTGGTGGAGTTACACCAGTATTTTCTATTATATTTTCTATTTTGTTCTTCAGAGAAGTATTTACTTATAATCAATGGCTAGGAATGGCTTTTTTGTTGGTAGGAGCTTTAGTAATTGCCTTCTTGCCGCAATCACGTAGTTTTTTAACTCGAGTTTTTGGTAAGTTAAAATTAATTCAAAATATTGGTAATGGCGGTATCTGGATTGCATTGTTATCCGCACTAGCATATTCACTATATTTTATTGTAAGTAAGTATACCTATGCCGAACAACCCTTTATGAGCGCATTTCTTTGGAATCGTTTAGGTGCTGGGTTGTTTGTGCTTATTTTTTTAGTTAGAGCTTCAGATAGAAAAAAAATTATTTCTTTATTTAGTCAGAAAAACCCTAATAAGAATAAATGGTTAGTTTTTGTTAATCAGTTGTTAGGCTCTTCAGGATTTATGTTGCAAAATTATGCAATCTTTTTAGGCTCAGTAGCCATTGTTAATGCTTTGCAAGGTTTCCAGTATGCTTTTCTTTTAATTCTTAGCGCTGGGCTCGCATTATTATCACCAAAACTATTAAAGAATACATTTTCCTGGAGAATTGTTCTACAAAAAACAGTAGCAGTAATTTTAATTGCAATTGGCTTATATTTTATTGCGAGTTAATACATGTTTATTTTTTATATTAAATTATGTTGAAAAAAAATTTAAATAATATTTTTCATAAAAAATGTTTTATAACTAAGCATCCTAAAATAATTATTGCAGTTATTGTTTTATTGTTAGTGGCAGTTCTGTTCTATTTTTTTAAGGTTGCTGATAACTATCCTGTAAAAAAAGATTTAGCGTATAAGCCCGGATTTTTTGGTGTTACTTTTTCTACTAAGTTTTGTCGCGAAATTGGTTTAGATTGGAAAGAGGTCTATTTGGCAATGTTAGATGATTTGCGGGTAGAAGAAATTAGATTACCTATTTATTGGGATGAAATTGAAAAAGAATCCGGAGTTTATGATTTTGCAGATTATGACTATATGATTAGTGAAGGTCAAAAACGCGGAGTTAATTTTATTGTTAATATTGGATGGAGGTTACCGCGTTGGCCTGAGTGCCATGCTCCGGAATGGACCAACAAAGAGAGTCTAGCAGCTACACAAGCGAAGGCTATTAGAATGCTTCACACCACCGTTGATCATTATAAGAATGAAGAATCTATCGTGGCCTGGCAATTAGAAAATGAACCATTTTTTAATGAATTTGGCGTTTGTCCGCCTAGTGATGAGTGGTTTTTTGGAAAAGAATTGGAAACAGTGAAGAGTATGGACGATAGGCCCGTGGTGATTTCTGCTACCGGAGAATTGAGTTTATGGCGCAAAGAGGCAAAATTGGCTGATATTTTTGGTAGTACTGTGTATCGTGTCGTTTGGGGTAGTTGGAGCGGATATATGAGATATCCTATCCCTGCTTGGTTTTATGGCCTTAAGGCATACTTAGCTGGTATACCACAGGAAAACAGATTGATTATTGAATTGCAGGCCGAGCCTTGGGTCCCTCATGGTAATATAATTTACTTGTCTGAGAAAGAAGCTGATAAATCTTTTAATATTGAACAATTTAGAGCTAATTTACAGTATGGTATCAATATTGGTTTTAAAAAATCATATCTTTGGGGAGTAGAGTGGTGGTATTATCAATATAAACATGGAAATAAAGCTTATTGGGAATTAGCTAGAACAATATTTTAGTATATGTTATCAATTATAATCCCAGTTCTAAATGAAGAAAAATATTTACCCCGTCTTTTAGAGTCTATTAAGAAGCAATCTTTTGTAGATTATGAAATCATTGTTTCCGATGGTGGTTCTATAGATAGGACCAGAAACATTGCTGAAGAATTTGGTGCAAAATTTTTAGTAAATACTAAAATTAAACATCCATCAGCCCAACGTAATAATGGAGCCGCTATTGCTAATGGTGATACACTACTATTTTTAGATGCAGATTCTGTATTGCCGCCTAAATTTTTGGAGTATGCTTGTATAGAATTTAAGGAACATAAGTTGCAAGCAGCCGGTTTTTATTTTCAGTTTAATCCAAATAAATGTTGTTATAATATTTATTCCGTGACTTCTAATATTCTTTGCTATTTAAAACAATTCTCAAACCATCCAGCGGCGGTAGGAGCCGGGCTGATGTCTAATAAGGAGGCTCATCAAAAAATTAATGGCTTTGATTTAGAAGTATTATTAGCTGAAGACTATGATTACTGTGAACGTTTATCAAGAATAGGAAAGTTTAGAATGATAAAATCAACCAGATTGTTATATTCATCAAGAAGGATAGAGAAGGAAGGTTTTTGGCGAGCAGGCTGGAAATGGATAAAAATGGGGCTATTTACCTTAACCCATAGACGCATTAAAAAACAAATTATTAAATATGATTTTGGAAAATTTTAAAAAAATATTATCTGGACAGGACAGTTTATTGCGTATTTTAATGGCTGTGATTTTTATTTCAGCTGGTTTATTTAGAATTTTTAATCCAATAGCCGCTGAAAACGAATTAATAAAATTGGGTCTCCCTAATTTTTTTACTTGGTTTATTTTAGTGATTGAGATTGGTGGTGGGTTTGTATTATTAGTAGGGAAATATTTAAAGATAGTATTGGTTATATTTGTTATATTTTTGTTGGTTGCTTTAGGCGGGGCTCTTTTAAGTAATGGTTATAATATTATTGCACAAGCAGGAGAGTTGTTTATTTTTGACGCTACTCCGACTGATTTCTTTATGCATTTCGTATTTTTAGTAATTTTGATTTTTTTGTTTAGGTCGAAAACCAAATAATATTTTAATATTTTGTAGCAAAAAACAGGCCTGAGGCCTGTTTTTTTGAGGGTTGAAAAGTATGTTTAAATTAAGACTTTTTTCTTTTAGCAGCCTTTTCTTCTAGCATAAGACGTTTGATTTCTAATCTTTTTGCAGTTTTATGAGAATGTGATTTCTTCATTTTTCCAACACCGGTAGATCTTTTAGCCATATAAATTAATAATTAATTAGTGAGCGGGTAAGGGGAATCGAACCCCTATCCTCAGCTTGGAAGGCTGATATAAAAAACCATTATACGATACCCGCAGATTATTCTTTTTACGCTTATTATCTTATAAAATAATCAACTTAAAGTCAATTATTTATATTTTTTACTTAGTATCCTGAATTATGCCAATATAATAGAATCCTGGCGCTAAGAGAGCGGCAAAGATAAGAAATAAGTAATTAATTGGTAAAAATATTAAAAAGCAGGCGGCGGTTGCGGATCCAATGAGATATCCTAGCGGGCCAGTCATTCTAAAAATATTAATATACCCAATTTCCTTGGCATTAACATTCTTAAAAAAATAGGTGTCTCTCATGGATTCTAATAAGGCTGCTCCAATTCTGCTAACAAATAAGGCAATCGCCCATATCCATGGAGCTGTTGTTGTAATTGTAAAAAATAATAATAGAGATAAGAAAATAATAGATAGACCGATTAACATTATTTCTTTTTCACCAAAGTATTTATCGGCTAAAAAGCCTGCCGGAATTTCGAAGAGTATAAATGGTAGGAGCATAAAAGAAAAAATAACTCCTAATGATTTCCAGCTGATTCCTAAGTTAGTATTAAGATAAATAGGTATATAAATTACGGCACAACTGAAAAATAAATTTAACAGAGTCGCCGCAATAAACACTCCTCTTAAATTCTTGTTAGCCCACAGTTTTTTAAAGCTTTTAACGAGATTCTCTTTAGTATATTTTTTCTTAGATTTTAAATTTATTCTTTGACTTATAAGAATAAAAAATAGAGGAATAACCAGAAAGGCGGAGATTAGGAATGGCCAGGAATACCCTCCAATTTTTACAAAATATGCTGATAAAGCGGGAGCAATTATCCACCCTAGGTTAGTAAAAGTAAGATGTAGGGTTCTTATTCTCCCAGTTTTACTATCTGAAGAAGCTTCCTCTAATAATATATCAATATTAATCCAAAGCAATGTAGAGGTAATCCCAAAAAATAACAAAAACATTATAGCTAGCGTGGCATTATTAGCCGCTACCAACCCTAATAAAGAAATCCCATATAAAACCATGACTATCTTAGCAGTAAAGTAATTACCTAAGTGTCTAATAATTTTTGGAAACCAGCCTATCATCAGTACGGTGATTGCGTTAGAGGCAACAAAAAATAAACTTAATACCTCCAAGCTTATATATTGTTTTAAATAACTAGATTGAATATATGCGGGTAGAGCAACTGAGATTGCTAAGATAAAACTGAGAGCATGCATTATCCAGCGACGATAATTACTATTCTTTTTTTTCATTTTTATAAAAAACATGTTTTTGTATTATTGATATTATAACAGCAGTAAATATTATAATTAGACTAATAAATTGAGGCCAGCGTAGCCCTAGAAAAACGGGCGCATAATCAACTCTGATAAATTCTAAAGAGAACCTTAACAAAGAATATAATACCATATAAGCCGCCGTGAACCAAACATAGAAATAAGTATTTGATATTTTATTTTTTGTTTTAATAATAAGAAGCAATATTAAGAATATTAATAAACATCCTAGACTTTCATATAAAAAAGTTGGGTGAAAATATTGTGCGGTAATATACTCTGCTGGACGATTGGTTAAGCTAATTGGTATTCCCCAGGCAAGATTAGTTGGGAGACCAAATAATTCTTGATTAAAATAGTTACCAAAACGACCGATAGCTTGACCTAGGGCTAAACCAGGAACAAAGAGGGCTGTTAATTTAAAAAAACTTATTTTTTTCTTATGGCTAAAGTAATAAATTACTGCTAAGCCGGCAATGATAGAACCGTGAATAGCTAGCCCCCCTTTCCATATTTGTAGGATTTGTAGGGGGTGCTTAGTATAATATGGAAGTTGCAAAAAAACATCATATATTCTTGCTCCGGCTACCCCCCAGATGATTAACCAAAAAGAAATATCAAATACTTCGTCCTGAGGGATATTATAATATTTTTTACCTAAGTATACACTTATACATAATGCGGTCAGAATACCTAATACTAAAAATAACCCATACCAGTTTAAATTAATCGGTCCAAATTGTAGCAAGATTGGTTGTGGTAAGTAAGTATGCAAAAAGTTTATCATATCTAAAGTTTATCAAGTTTAGTCTCTATTAGCAAAAAAAACAGCGCCATCAGGCACTGTTTTTAGAAAGTAGTTATTTTTGGTCAGGTTTATAATTGGTTTGATATCCAGGGTTGCTATCGGGACGAAGTTTATTAGGATATTGAATATCAGCTTTTACATCAAATTGAGTTTTCTTTAGAAATTTGAACACTTCATAGGGGTTTTGAATGCTCGCAATTACGGTGTTTAGTGCTTGCTGAAAAGTACTACTTCTATTTCCAGAAAATGAGCCAGCCGAAATAACTAAAATATTTCCAGTATTGCTTCTTCCAAATATTTTATCTATTAGGCTTACATTTACAGAGGAGTTTGTAATTTTATCGAAATCAATGATATTAAAATCACGACCAATCCAGCCGGTTTGTAAAATTACTCGTTTATCGGTAATAGCGTAATAGGTATGTTTAAAAACTAATAAGGTATATATAGTTGGCCCGAATAACATAAATAAACCAATCCAGAAATGAGGCATTAACAGAAAAGTGTATTTAAATGGTCCCGGAAGAAAGCCGCTAGTAAATATAAATGGTAACAGAAACAACATCCAGATAATTCCAAAAAATGTTAGAACGGTTGAGCGTCCAATAAAAAATGGCCAAAAACTAGGGCCACCTTCCCACAAGACTTTTTCATCAGCATTTAGAACCTTTTCAAGTTCTCTCATAGATTTATGTCTTAAATATTAATATTTCTTTGTGCGGACGGAGAGACTCGAACTCTCAAGAGTTGCCCCGCTTGGTCCTAAGCCAAGTGCGTCTACCAGTTTCGCCACGTCCGCATATTTCTATATTAAACAATTATTTTTATAAAGTAAAGTTTGTGTTATAATGAAGCTATAAATTAGAAATAAAATTTTATTAAATTAGTTTTATGATTAAGAATAAATTCGTTAAATTTTTTGAAGAAACTTCTATTAAAGATGTCCCTCAAGTAGGCGGAAAAAATGCATCTTTAGGAGAAATGTATTGTGGCTTAGCTAAAAAAGGTCTACGTGTTCCTAACGGATTTGCGACGACCGCCGAAGCTTATCGTTATTTTTTTGAATCAGCTGATTTAAAAAATAAAATTAAGAAAATTTTGAAAGGCCTTGATACTCATAATGTAAAAGATTTGATGACTCGTGGCGAGACGATCAGGGAATTAATTATTGCTACTCCATTTCCAAAAGATTTTGCTGATGAGATAGTTTCTGCTTATAAAACGTTATCTGCTCAGTATAAATCTAAGGGAACAGACGTTGCGGTTCGTTCTAGTGCTACTGCTGAAGACTTGCCCGATGCCTCTTTTGCTGGTCAGCAAGAAACATTTTTAAATGTCACTGGCGAGAAAGATATTTTGTTAGCAGTAAAAAAATGTATTGCTTCTTTATTTACTAACCGTGCAATCTCATATCGAGTTGATAAAAAATTTGATCATTTCTCAATCGCCCTTTCAGTTGGAATACAAAAGATGGTTAGATCTGATTTGGGTTCTTCTGGTGTGATGTTTACGATTGATACTGAATCCGGCTTTAAAAATGCAATTCTAATTAATTCGATTTTTGGTTTAGGAGAAAATATTGTTCAGGGTCACGTTACTCCGGATGAGTTTTATTTTTTTAAACCAACTAAAGCGATTATCTCCAGAAGTATTGGGCAGAAGGCAAAAAGAATGGTATATGATCTTAAAGGAAAAGTTCCAGTTAAAAATATTCCAGTTTCAGAAGCCGATCGTTTAAAGCCTTCAATTTCTGATAAGCAGGTTATGCAATTAGCAGAATGGGGGATAATGATTGAGGAACATTATGGTCGTCCGATGGATATTGAGTGGGCTTTAGATGGCAAAACTGGAGAATTATTTATTATTCAGGCTCGTCCAGAAACGGTTCAGAGCGTTCACAATAAAAATATTATTGAAAGATATAATATTGAAAGAAAAGGGGTTGTTATCTGTTCTGGTCAAAGCGTCGGTAATAGAATTGGTTCGGGTATCGCAAATCGCATGATGAGTATTAAAGATATTGCGAAGTTTAAACCTGGCCAAGTTTTAGTAACTGATATGACTGATCCAGACTGGGAGCCGATTATGAAGATTGCTTCCGCGATTGTTACTGATAAGGGAGGAAGAACTTGCCACGCGGCGATTGTCTCTCGTGAACTCGGGATTCCTTGTGTAGTAGGGACTAAAAATGTTTCCACTAAAGTAAAAAATGGTAAAAAAATTACGGTTAGTTGCGCTGAAGGAGAAACCGGTTATGTATATGAAGGCTTGGTTCCATTTAAGATAGAAAAGACTGATGTTAAGGACTTAAAAAAGACCAAGACTAAAATCATGTTAAATATTGGTGAACCTGATAAAGCCTTTTTAAATTCAATGATTCCTAATGATGGCGTTGGTTTAGCGAGATTAGAGTTTATTATAAATAATTATATTAAGATTCACCCGCTTGCTCTTATTAATTATAAAACTTTAGCAGACCAAGCAGCTAGAAAAGAAATTGATAAACTTACTTTTGGTTATGATGATAAAAAACAATATTTTGTTGATCGTTTAGCTCAAGGAATGGCGATGATTGCCGCCGCTTTTTATCCGAAAGATGTAATTTTCCGTTTAAGTGATTTTAAAAGCAATGAATACGCTAATTTAATTGGTGGTCGTGCTTATGAACCAGTTGAATCCAACCCAATGATTGGTTTTAGAGGTGCAAGTCGTTACTATTCTAAAGTATTTTTACCAGCCTTTAAATTAGAATGCCAGGCAATTAAAATTGTTCGCGAGAAAATGAAATTGAATAACCTAAAAGTAATGGTTCCTTTCTGTCGTACAGTTGAAGAGGGAAGAAGAGTTTTAGAGATTATGGCTGAGAACGGTTTAAAGCGAGGACAAAATGGTTTAGAGGTTTATATGATGGCGGAAATTCCAGCAAATATAATTTTAGCTGATAAATTTTGTCACATCTTTGACGGCTTCTCTATTGGTTCTAATGATTTAACTCAGTTGACATTAGGTATCGATAGAGACTCTGGCGGAACCTTAGAAGTTGTTGGTAGCTCTGATGAAAGAAACGAAGCGGTTAAAATTTTAATTAAGAATTTAATTATTTCTGCAAAAAAGAATCGTCGTAAAGTTGGTATTTGTGGACAAGGTCCAAGCGACTTCCCTGAGTTTGCGGAATTCCTTGTAGAACAGGGAATTAATAGTTTATCTCTTAATCCTGATTCCGCCATTCCTACCACGATTGCGATTTATAAGAAAGAAAAGCAATTAAAACGTAAGCGTGGTTTCTTGAGTTTATTCTTCTAAATAAAAAATATACAAAAAAGCGCTTCTTAAATAGAGGCGCTTTTTTGTTTTACTAATTTGAAAATTATTTTTTATTCTATTACTTGAATTTTTGCGACTTTAACTCCGAACTTCATTGCATCAGAATGGTCTTTCATCCACACATCTACTCGATTAGGATGTTTTTTATTCATTCTATCTCTTACAACGAATACCCTATCACCAAATAATTCAGGAATCATTACCTTGGTCCCAAACTTTAAAAAGTTAGCGGCAATAGTATCTTCTTCTCCGTGTTTACAAACATCGAAACCATTAGCAGTAATACAGGGTGAGTTATCCGTTTGGCCGGGTTCTGAGTTGTAAGCGGTCATGGTATGAGTACTGGTTCGAATAATCTTGTATTCTGGGTTTTTGGGGGTTGATGAAGCTATTGTATCTTCAGTCTGTATGACGATGGGTGATGTTGTAGCGACTTCACGCTTGATAACTTGGCCTATTTCTGTATCTTTAACCATAACCTCGTTAGAAACAATCATTTCCTCGTCGTTTGCTTGCGCCTTAGCTTGTTTTACTGAGTCGGCAGCTAGAGCTGGAGCGTAAAAAAGTACGAATTGAAATATACAGGCGATAATTATTAATAAAATTACCCCCTGTTTTCTACTGAGAGGCACGATTTCCTCCCTGATGGTTTGGATTATTTTCATATTGTTTAATATTAGCCAAATAAAAAATCCCTAGCATATCATCATTGATAATGATCAAGCTGGGATTTTCTTGACTAAGTAACTTAGCATAACATCTATAAAAAGTCAATGGTGGGCTGGGGATAGTAAGGGGATAAGTTATTGACAAATATTGTTTATTATGATATAATAATCAGAGTTAAAAATCGTACATTTACATAAAAACAAGTAAAAACCAAATAAAAATTAGTAAGATGAAAACACGTTTCGCATTTGTTGTGGCTTTGATGATTACAGTAATCATTGGCCAACCGGTATTTGGACAAACCAAAGCTCTTGATTTAATCTCTGGTCAAATTAAAACAGCTACTGCTGATTTGAAAAGAGCTGAGAAAAAATTTGATTCCGAAAAAGCTCGCAAGATTTATGAGCTAAAGAAAGAATCAAGGAATCAGGAGATTAAAGGTCTTCGCTCGAATAACCCGGAAGTAATTGACGCTGCAGCTATTAGTATTAAGACTCTTAACACTCAGGTTGACTCTGTTTCTAAAATGGAATCGAATGCTGATGTGCAATTGGCTGCAAAAAGACTGTATGAGTTACAACAAGAAAAGGCTTCAGTTTTTGAATCCGAGTTAGCCGCTGCTAAAGCAAACGCTAAACCGGCAACTAAAACTGCTACTACTCCCGATTCAGCTGAACCCACTCCTGTTGTTGCTAAAATTGATCCCTACGATCGCAAAATTCCGACTCGGCTTACCAAGCTGGACCGTAATCAGCGCTCTCGTTCACACGCTACTCGTGTAGATGAGGTACTTATTTCTCGAGTTGAGAATAATGCCAACATGGTGATGACCCCTGCTGGAAATTCCGGTGGCTATAAAGTTATCTTTGATAACATGTACAGCTCACCCGTAAATTTCATTGCGAGGTCAATTAGTAGTTCAGTCAAAGTTGCTGTTATGGTTGACCCAGGAGTTATGTGCACCAAGTATATGCTTCCCGGGAAGTATATGGTAGAAATCTACATTAATGGCGTTATGTCTGAACAACCAAAGTTGATGACAATCGACGGGCAAGAGTGTGACTATAAAGGAAACTTGTGTTTCAATTATGCATTTGCGCCAAAATTTCGTTAGTAGTCTATCACTAACAAAAAAATAAAATGAACCTGCTCACTAAGAGCGTACAAAAAAAGGGAGTATCTAAAAAATACTCCCTTTAAATTTGTAAAATATTGAGTGATTACCCCCCAGTTCCTACTTGAATACTTCCGCCACCAGTAAATGGTAATTGATTGAAGATGAAATAAGTAATTGTATAAGCAGCGAGAACAACTACTAATCCGATAACTGCCGCCGTAATCGTCTTTGTTGCCTTTTTAACTTGCTCCTCATTTCCACTCGCAGTCATCCATCTAAATCCAGCAAAAATGATTAAGATTAAAAATATAATAGCTAAAAATCCTAAAGCAACTTGGATTATCTGAGCAGCCATTTGACCGATTGTAATATCACCAAGATTGGCGGCATCTTTAGTAGTTTTTGTCATGCTTTCGAGTTCTGAGGAGTTATTTAATAGTTGGGCGGAAACAGTAGTTCCTAATAACAATTGAGCCGCAATGCTAACAGAAAGTATTAATAAAGATAGTTTAATAAATTTTTTCATAGTATTAATCGATTATTGACTGCCGACAATTAAAGCTTTGAAAATAAAATTCCAAATTGCCCAAGCTGATAAGGAAACTATTAATCCGATAATAGCAGCCTTGATTGTTGTAGTTGCTTTTTTGATTTTTTCTTCATTGCCGTTAGAAGTCATCCAAACATATCCAGCAATAATCATTAGGACAATGAAAGTTAGGCCAGTAAAATTGATAAACGCGCCAACTATAACACCAACTATTCGTGGAGTTGAAGCAATTGCTTCGTCTGTAGTATATCCAGCGCTACCTCCAACATTCTTTAATCTCCCGGTTAGAGTATTGTCGCCTGACGTATCTGCTGGCGGTGGAGGAGGAGGGGTAATTTCGTTTTGAAATTCAACATTATTTGATTGAGCCTCAACTGTAAATGGGGCAACTAAAAAGACCAGGAGGGATAATAACAAATATAATTTAATTAACTTTTTCATACTCCTATTTTTTAAATAAACTTATTTTAACAAAGCTTTAGCCAATAGCCCTGAGAATCCGGAACTTAAAGCATAGGCGAGTAGAACGATTACTAGTCCAACTATTAGAGATTGAATTCTCGCTTTTGATTTTTTTACTTTTTCTTCGTTACCAGCTGCTTGCATCCAAGTATTACCTGCTACAAACATTAAAACTATAAATATTGTTCCTAGTGTTCCTAAAACTATCTGGATAGCTGTTCCTATCATTTCTTCTAAGCTTTTAGTTCTATCTACGCTAGTTTGGTCAGCGAATTTGTTAAGATTATTATCAAGCTCTGTTTTTTTACTATCTTTTATAATGCCGCTCGTAAGACCACTTTGAGCATTTACATTAGCAAAAACAAATAAGCAGCTTAAAGAAATAAAAAGGGAGGTAATAGTTATTTGTAAATTTTTTTTCATATCTATGCGAAGTACTTGATTAAGAAATAGCTAACCACGTAAGCAGATAGAACAATAATAATCCCGAATAAAGCATTCATGATAATTTTGTTGGCTGTTTTTACTTTTTCTTCATTGCCATCAGCTGTCATCCAAACGACGCCTCCATAAATTGCAAAAGCAAGAAACATAACACCAACCATGCTAAGAACAATGGTAATTATTCGTCCAATTATGTTATCCACAGTTGCCGCATCCTCACCAGTAACAAACCCACCGGAGTCGGCACTTTGATTTAAACCACTATCTTCCACAAAATTAAAACCACTATCTTCTGCTTGTCCATAAACGACTTGAGTAGATACAAAAATTGGCGCCAATAAAAACATGAGCGCCAATAATTTTATAGAATTTTTTGCAAAAAAGTTTTTCATTTAATTCATTTGTAAATTCCCTTTCAGTCTATTACCCAAGAAAATTGTTTCCAACAAAGGCGGTAATGGCATAAGCGGCAAAGACGATAATAATACCGATAACAGAGTTAATCATTAGGGTTTTCGCTTTTGTTACTTGTTGGTCGTTTCCTTGAGCGGTCATCCAGAGAATACCGGCGTATATCATTAATCCTAAGAAGAGAACGCCAACAAAAGATAATACTACTCCAACAATTAAGCCAACTTTAGTTTGGATAAATCCAGTGTAGCTGCTACCGGTATCGTAGGCGGTTACTTTCTGTGCACTATCATTTAGTCCTTGCATCGTTGGGTCAGGAGTTTGAGCTAAGGTTGGCATGAGAAAAACAGAAAACATAATTACAAATGTAAACATCAATACTAAAGAAGATAAGATTTTTTTCTTCATAAAAACGAATTTATTCACTGGTTCAAGCGCAAAATGCTTGTGCCTGAACCAGTGATTCCCATGCAAAAGATGAGAACCACGTATTGATTAAACGGCTGTTCCGCTTGTAGCGTTGTAGATGGAGTTGATAACGAAGGTAGCGATAGACCAGGCAGCTAAAACGATTGCAAGGCCGATAACACCGGCTCCTAACAATTTCTTAGATTCAGCAACTTTGTCTTCGTTTCCGCCAGCAGTCATCCATTTGAAACCTCCCATTAAGATGATAACAACAGCGATTACACCCAAGAAACCTAAAGCAACATTGATAATGCGGCCAATCATTTCTCTTGGATCGCCTTCAGCTAATGCACCCCCTAATCCGCTCTGAACGTTTTCGATACCAAAGTTAGCAGCTGTTTGAGCGCTAGCTGGGATAACGAAAATAGGCAGGACTAATAAGGAAATGATAGCCAATGAAATTAAGTGTTTAGAAATTTTTTTCATATTTTCACCCCCTTTCTTTAATATTAAATAATTTTAATTTTACATCTCTAATTTTAGCATATTATTTTAAACAAGACAAATAAATAGCCCTATGATAGAATAAGTAATGTTAGCGATATATTAGACTTTTTATGCTTAAAGTTATACACAAAATTAAGTTTATTCACGTTTTTTGGTTTTTTTTCTATTTTCTTATATTAGCCATACTTATTAAGGGTGGATTTGCTCAACTCGACCCTGATTTTGGTTGGCATTTAAAAGTTGGGGAAGAAATAGCCACAACCCATCAGATTCCCCATGCTAATTTATATAATTATACATATACCGGTAATTGGGTTGACCATGAATGGCTTAGTAATCTCGGGATATATTATATATATAATAATTTCGGGTATGCCGCATTAGTTGGCTTATTTTCAGGCTTGATAGTTTTTGTTTTAATTGTTCTTAATATATTTCTCAGAAAAACTTTAGCGACGTATTCTTTTTGGACCATAGCTGCTTTGCAGCTCTTCGGAACCTTAGCTTCTATAGGGCATTTCGGAGTAAGAATACAGGAGTTAGCACTTTTGTTTGTCTTAATTGTTTTAATAATTATTGAAGTATACCGTCGCTTTAAAGATTGGCGTATTTTATTATTGTTACCGCCTCTATTTTTTGTATGGGCCAGTCTTCATGCAAGTTTTTTGATTGGTTTTTTTCTTTTATTGTCTTGGATTATTATTAATTTATTTTTGTATTTAGTTGTTAACAATAAAAAATTTAATTTTATTGTTTTAGTAAAACCAGTTAGGTTAAAATTACTTGGTATATTTTCTTTGTTTTCGGGCTTGTCTTTACTAGCGACTTTTGTTACCCCATATAAATTAGAACTTTACAGTTTCTTGATTGGCTATAAAAATAAGGCCTACTTATCCATGATTCAGGAATGGCTTCCACAATATTCTTTTCCGTTTCATTATAATCAATTAATATATTTAGCCCTGGGGGCAGCTGCTCTTATATTTTATATTTATTTACAGTTAAAAAATAAAAAAGCTTGCGACCTTTGGAGAATTTTTTTGGTATTAGTATTTTTAATCTTAAGTTTTAAATCACGTCGTCATTTCCCCTTATTTTTCATTGTATCATTTAGTTTAATGGTAGAAGCTTATAGCCAAATTTTCTCAGAAATTAAATTAGCTTATTTTAAGTGGTTGCACTGGCTAGTGATTGTTTGTTTGGGTCTAGTGATTATAGCTCAGATTTTAGCTATGCGTCCGACAAATTATCCCTTTACGGCTTTTTATGATACTTATCCCGTTGATGCCGTTGAATTTTTAAAAAGTAATCCTCAATATAGTGATGATAGAATTTTGAATAGTTATGGCTGGGGAGGTTTTTTAATTTGGGTATTACCAGAACGTAAATTGTTTATTGATGGACGTCTTCCACAAGTAGAATTTGCTGGTTGGACTTTTATTCAAGAATATTTTGATTTTTTTGGTCCTAATAATAAACCGAAAGATAAACTAAATAAATATGATATAAGTTTAGTGTTGATTAAATCTAAAGATGAACCTATTTATGTTAAGAAATGGGAAAGAGTCTTGTTTTTTATTAGACAGGATATTTTAATACCAAATAATCATCTTAGAAAATATCTAGATTCAGCAGTAGATTGGAAAATAATTTATCAAGATAATACTGCTATAATTTATTATCGCTCTATAAATAAAATTAAGTATGCGAATTGATTTTTGTTTACCTATTAGAAATGAGGCGGAGGTGCTTGAAAGTAACTTGCTTACACTTTTAAATTATTTTAATAGTGCTAATTTTGATTTTTCTTGGAAAATCATTGGTGTGATTAATGGTTCTAGCGATAATTCTCTTGATATCTTTCGCACAATTAAAGATAAATTCCCAAATTCTTTAGACTATTTTATTCTTGATAACCCTGGGAAGGGCGGTGCAATTAAATATTGTTGGCGAAAAAGTACGGCTGATATTTTAGCCTTTATGGACGCTGATTTAGCTATTGCAGTAGATTCAACCTTAAAATTAGTTTCGCCAGTAATCAATAAGGAAGCAGACTTAGTTATCAGTTCACGATTTATGCCCGGCGCTTTAACTCAAAGATCAGCACAGAGAGGACTAATCTCTAGAAGTTATGTGGAGTTATCTCGTTTGATTCTCGGTCACAAAAAGAAGGATATCCAATGTGGCTTTAAAGTAATCAGTAAAAGCTCGTTTAGCAAGATAGAAAAGTTTTTAGAAGATGATTATTGGTTTTTTGATACTGAACTAGTTGTTATCAGTGAGCTAGCCCATTTAAAAATTGTAGAAGTTGCTGTTGATTGGAGGGAGAATAGAAATGGTATTAAAAAAAGTAATATCCGAGTAATACAAGATAGTTTTAATTTTATAGTTAAGCTGATGAAATTTAGATTACGTTTAGAAAAAATTAAAAGATATTTTTATAAATTTTAATATTAGCTTTATTTTGTTGGTTGTCGAGGAGGATTATCATTAAATTAAAACAAATTAATTCAATTTTAATTTGGTGAATGGCGGCATAAGCAAGAGCCGCTTTTTTTAAATTTTTTATTTGCCTTTGGCTTAATGGAATTTCTCTTTTTGATTCATAAT